>NZ_JBWBEW010000003.1:0-323907 GCF_056148915.1 Microvirga sp. jy35
GCAGGAAAGCCTGTCGTCGTGGCGGCGCCGATGAACAGGTCGACCAAGGCTTCTCCCGTAACCAAGATCATAGACTGACTCCTGATGCAGTCATGGCAGCATCCAACAAGAGGTGGCTATGCCGTAAGCAGCACGCGCCGGCCGCGAATCCAAGAGGATTTGGCTGTCCGGCCGCCGGTTTCCTCAGATCCTTTCTTCCGC
The DNA here is from genome assembly GCF_056148915.1 of Microvirga sp. jy35. Taxonomy (NCBI): domain Bacteria; kingdom Pseudomonadati; phylum Pseudomonadota; class Alphaproteobacteria; order Hyphomicrobiales; family Methylobacteriaceae; genus Microvirga; species Microvirga sp. jy35. The sequence goes on from NZ_JBWBEW010000003.1 coordinate 202, forward strand.
CGCATGCGCGAATTCCGACCTGAGGCTTTGATAGAGGCTCCGGAACGCCTTGATCCGAGGCTGGTACTGTTCGACCAGGCGTGGCTCCGGCGCGATGGTCTCGAGAACGGCTGGCGCGGTGCAGACGTCTTCCGGGGCTTCTCCTGTGGCGGCAAGGCGCGCCAGGCGCGCCGCGCCGAAGGCCGGGCCCTTGTCGCTGCCTTGATAGCGCAAGATGGGAATGTTCAGCACGCTAGCGAAGATCCGCGTCCAGAAACGGCTTCTTGAACCTCCCCCGATGATGCCGGCTTGGGTCAGGGGCGTGCCGGCCTTCTCGAGGGCCTGCTTCGCATCGAAGAAACTGTACGCGACACCTTCGAGAACGGCCTGTATCAGATCCGTCTGCCGCGTGTCGGGCGAAAGACCAAAGAACACGCCGCGTGCATAAGGATCGTTGTGCGGTGTTCGCTCTCCCGTCAGATAGGGCAGGAAGAGAAGAGCGGATGGTCCTTGGTAAGCAGCCTCCGTTTCGAGCAGGCGCTCGCCGATCTCCCGCTTCAGGATATCGGCCGCCCAGGACAGGCAGCTCGCCCCATTCAGCATTGCGGCCATCTGGAACCAGCGATGGGGCAGGGCGTGACAGAAGGAGTGGACGACGGCTTCCGGCGCTGGGCTGTAGGCTTCGGTGGTAACGAAGAGTTGCCCCGAGGTTCCCAATGAAATGAAGGCCGCTCCGTCTCCTATGGCGCCGAGGCCGACGGCGCCCGCAGCTGCATCGCCTGCGCCACCAGCGACGACGACATCGCTGCGCAAACCCCATCGTCGGGAGAGCTCGGCTCTTACAATGCCCGAAGCCTGCGAGCCCTCGACAAGATTTGCCATGTGATCGCGGGCGAGACCGGTTGCAGCCAGCAGATCGTCTGACCAGTCGCGCCTGGCCTCATCGAGCCACCAGGTTCCGGCTGCATCAGACATGTCGGTGACAATCGCACCTGTCAATTTCAGGCGGATGAAATCCTTCGGGAGGATCACCTTGCAGAGCGCGTGGAAAGTCTCCGGTTCGTGCCTCGCCAGCCAGAGGAGTTTGGGTGCGGTGAAGCCCGGCATGGGAATGACGCCGGCTATACGCGAGAATTCGGGATGCCTCTCTTCAAGCTCCTGCGCCTCACGATACGACCGGCCATCGTTCCAGAGAACAGCGGGGCGCAGCGGCCTGTGGTCCTGGCCCAGCAACACCGCCCCATGCATCTGTCCCGACAGGCCGATGCCGCGCACATCGGCGAGTGCAGATGCGGCGTCTCTCAGCAAACCGTCCATGACCGCCTGAACAGCCTGCCACCAGGCCTCGGGGTCCTGTTCCGACCAGAGGTCTTGCGGGCGGGATATAGGCAGGGAAACCTCCGCCTCCGCAATCGTCGTCTGCCGCTCGTCGACGAGGATGGCCTTCACAGCCGATGTGCCGACATCGATCCCGAGATAGTGGGGCACGCTGCGCTCCTTGATGGTGCCGGCGCAAGGGCCGGCCATTGCCGCCAGCCTATAGCTCAGTCGCCTCCATGGGGCACGGGTGCAACGAAATCCAGAGGCCCGGCCATGAAAAATTCTCACAGCCGAATTGTCGCCAGGATATTTAAATGCCGGAGGCACGCCCCAAATATTGCCCTATGCCCGAGAAATCGAACAACCAGTCTCATTTGACCCATTCTGATGCGCCGTCCCCGGCGGCTGCGCTGAGCGCCAACGTCCGGCTGCATCTTGGAAAGCAGTTGCGGGCCCTTTACGGCGATCCCGCAGAAGACAAGCTGCCGCGCGATCTCGCGCGGCTGGTCGACCGCGTCGCCCAGGTCATCCGTGCGCACACGGAGCCCGTGGATCAGGACTTCGTCAACGGCGTGATGGACGCGCTGCCGAACCTGCGAGCCTTCGCTCTCTCCCTGACCGGGAAGGTCGATCAGGCGGAGGATCTGGTGCAGGACACGGTGCTCAAGGCGCTGACCAAGCAGGACACCTTCGAGTCCGGCACCAATCTACAGGCCTGGCTCTTCACGATCCTGCGCAACGGCTTCTACTCGACCCACCGCAAGACCAGCCGCGAAGTCGAGGACGGGGACGGGACCCATGCTGCCAGCATGATCGCCATCCCCGACCAGGAGGACAAGCTCGCGCTTCAGGACCTCTCCTCGGCTCTCGACAAGCTGCCGCAGGAACAGCGTGAGGCCATCATCCTCATCGGCGCCGAAGGCATGTCCTACGAGGATGCCGCCGAGGCCCTGGGCGTGAAGGTCGGGACGATCAAGAGCCGCGTGAACCGCGCCCGCAATCGCCTGGCCGAACTCATGGGCACACCCAGAACCGCCGATCACGACCACTCGGCGACCGCCTGACGTACCCGCCCGATGCCGTTCAGGCGTCGGGCCCGTGCCAGAGTCCGCATAGCCTGACTTTTGCTCCATGCACGGCCAAAACAGGCTGAGGCGAGTGTATGCGCCTGCCCAAAATATCAGCCGCTATCCATGGCCCGTTCCTCGAACTTTTCCCTGTGCTTCAAGGTTGAGCTTGTAGCTGGGTGGCTCGAGAAGCTCTTCTGCCAAGGAGGGGAGCATGGAACACAGGCCTCTGTCCGAACTCACTAGCGTCGCCGACCTGAAAATCCCTGAAGACGTCAAGGCTCCCGTCCTATCGAAGCGGGACCGCCTGGACCGCTGGATCGAGCTCCTGGAGCGGGAGCCCGACCGGGAGCTCAGAACCCTCGACGAAATCGAATGGAAGCCCAAGGCCCAGCGCCTCGCCATGCGGACCGACGGATCCGCCCTCACGGTGGCCTATTCCGATCCGATTCTCCGGCAAGCCGGGCTGCGCAGCGACACGTTCGGGGATGCAGTCGATTTCTTCCAGATCTCCGAGCACGACGCCCATATCGTTCTGTGCTCGTGCCATGGGGGAGAATCGATGCTCGCCGAGGAGGCGGCACGCCGCGTGCGGGGGATCCGGTCGCCAAGCCTCTGGGCGCTCTATTTCGGCTGGTTCCGATAAAGCCTTAGCCCTGGACGAGATCAGTCCTTGTAGGGATCGAACTCGCCGGGGCCCGCCATGGCCACGGCGAAGGGCCGGAGCGTGTGCTCGATCTCGATCGTTCCCTTATGGAAGGCCAGCACCTCCTCAAGGCGGCGATAGACCATGGGGCTTTCGTCCACGTCGCCGCCGCGCAGCAGAATGCCTTTCTCGCGCAGCCATGCGTCCATCTCGTCGCGGGTGAAGCGGGGAGGGCGGGTCCATTGACCTGCCTTGTTCTTCTTGCCCTTCGCCTCCATGCGGCCAAAGAGGCGTCCTGCGCCGTGGACCGTCGAGTAGAGGCTGTCGGCGCTCTCCGGGCTGTCGACACCGTGCAGGATCACCGCGTTATCCCCCATGGAGCCGCCGACGAAGCCGCGCTGGCCCGGGAAGGCTGGTGTCGCGCCCTTGCGCACCACCCAGTAATCCCGGCCCTCATGGGTCTCCCGCCAGACGAAGTTATGATGGTTGTGGACGGAATCGGTGATCTGCCCGCCGATGATCCTGCGGACGCGCTCCACCACCCACTCCCGTCCCGCATAGGCATACAGCCCGCCGAGCTTCACTCCGGCGAGGTAGCTTTGCCCGACCTCGCTGTCCTGATGGACGAGGGCCGGGTCGACCTCCATGCCGTCCTTGGCGCCGACGAGGGCCAGATGCTTGGTGGTGATCCTATGGCCGAGGCCGCGGGAGCCGAAATGCACGCCGATCCAGACGAAGCCCTCCTCGTCCTCGAACAGGTCGACGTAATGATTGCCTGAGCCGACCGTCCCCAGCTGCTGCCTGGCGACGGTCTTGAGGTCCTTGGCGCCGGCCTCATCCCACAGAGATGAATCGAAGAGTTCATGATCAACCTTGGCGGCATTCTTCTGGCCGATTCCGAAGCTGATCGTGCGTCCGATGTCCGAGAGAATGCGGCCTGCGTGGGCTGCGATGTCCTCGTAGCGGGTGTCGAGCCGGACCGCCATGTTGCCGCAGGCGATATCGAAGCCGACCCCGCTGATGGAGATATGTTCCTCATAGGCCACGACCCCGCCGATGGGGTGGGCATAGCCTAGATGACCGTCGGCGCAGAGCACGCCCTTGAAGGCGCTTCCCGCCTCCATGCAGCGGTGGAGCTGCCTGATGGTTTTCTCTTCGTGCTCGCCAAAAATGCGGGTATTCGCCGACACTCCGGTCTCCTATGGGTTATGGACGATTGTTGTAGCGCTCACGCAGGCGCTCGACTTCGCGCTGGAGGGCGTCGAGACCGCGCGCGATGTCCCGGCCCATGTTCTCGACGACTCCCGTGCCGGCAGCTACATCCGGACAGTCGAGAGTTCCATCACGGCGGTGCCGGGGCGTGATCCCGCCCTGGGGGGTGAGCAGATAGGCACAGCCCGTATCCTCGTCACGCCAGACCACGGGCCGATCGAGGGCCGTGGCCGGCTGCGCCAGCGTCGCCACAAGCGCAGCGGTGAACCAGCGGACAGATCTGTTCATGATCCACCTCTCGGTTGAACCTGACCTCACTGGCAATGCCCGCTTCAGGGCGCGTGTTCCTCAAGGGGCAGGCCGCTGCCTTCCGTCGATTTGACTTCGAGCCGGGTTTGGAGGACATGACGCGGTTTAACGGCCGTGTACCAAAGGGCATCATTGCCCGCACGATGGCTTTCCCGCCTCCGGAGTGATTGATGGACGGTTCTGTCCCCCAGCAACGGATGACCTTGCGCCACTTGTCCGTGGCGCAGCTGACGAGCGTCGTCGAGCGGAGCCATGCGCGGCTTTGCGCCGTGCTCGTGCTGCTGTCGCTCGTCTGTTTCCTGCCGGGCTTCACCACGCTTCAGCCCATGGATCGGGACGAACCGCGCTATGCGCAGGCCTCCAAGCAGATGCTGGAAACGGGCGACTTCGTGGACATCCGGTTCCAGGATGAGGCCCGGCACAAAAAGCCTGTGGGCATCTATTGGATGCAGAGCGCCAGCGTCGCCATCGGAGAGGCCCTGGGGGTGCCGGAGGCGCGGACCACCATTGCGCTCTACCGGATTCCCTCCCTGCTCGGAGCCATTGCGACGGTCCTGCTGACCTACTGGGCGGCCCTGGCGTTCTTCGGGAGGCGGGGGGCGTTCCTGACGGCGGCCCTGATGGCGACCTGCGTCATCCTCATGGTCGAAGCGCGCCTCGCCAAGACCGACGCCATGCTCACCGCCTGCTCGGTGGCCGTGATGGGAGGGCTCGCTCGGGCTTACCTGAGCCGAGGCGCCGGCGTTTTGCCGAGGCGGGCGCTGCTGATCTTCTGGACCGGCTTTGCCTTAGGGATTCTGATCAAGGGGCCGCTCGTCCTCATGTTCGCCGGCTTGGCTGCCGCGGTTCTGTCCTACAAGGAGCGTTCCGCCCGCTGGCTACTGACCCTGAGGCCCTGGTACGGCCTTCTCTTCACCCTTGCGGTCGTGCTGCCGTGGTTCGTCGCCATCGCCATCAAGAGCGGCGGCGAGTTCTTCGCGGCCTCGGTCGGGAAGGACATGCTCGGCAAGGTCGGTACGGCGCAGAAGTACCACTGGGCCCCGCCCGGCTTCTATCTGCTGTCCTTCTTCGCGACCTTCTGGCCGGGCGCGATCCTGAGCGCCATCGCGGTGCCCTTCGCCTGGATTCATCGCCGGGAGGAGCCTGTGGCCTTCGCTCTCGCCTGGATCGTACCGTCCTGGATCGTCTTCGAGGCGGTTCCGACGAAGCTGCCGCATTATACCATGCCGCTGCTTCCAGCGGTGGCGATCATCACGGTGATGGCGGTCGCCCGGCACTTCGTGGGGCCCCATCGACCGGCCGCGAAGCTGGCGACGGTGCTGATCCCGTTCATCCCGGTCGGCCTCGCCATCGGCCTGTCGGCGGTGGCCTGGTCCTTTGATGGCCTGCCGCCGTTCCGGGCACTGCCTGCGCTCCTCTTGTCTTCCCTTCTCGCCCTCTGGGCCTGGTGGCTGTTCGTGAGGAACAGGATGGTCCCGACTCTATGGGCTGGCTTCATGGCCTCGGCCTTCCTCTCTGTCGGCGTATTCGGCTTCGCCCAGCTCGATCTGCGCTCACTCAAGATCTCGGACCATCTCGCCGAAGTGGCGCGCAACGTGCCCTGCGGGAATCCGCAGGTCGCGACCCTTGGCTACCGGGAGCCCAGCCTCGTGTTCCTGGCCGGCACGAACCTCGACATGCTCGACAGCGGGGCGGAGGCCTCCCAGTTCCTGAGCCAGGGCGGCTGCCGGGTCGTGTTCGTGGACAGGCGATTCGAGGGCGAGTTCCAGGCCGAGAACGAGCGCCTGCAGCAGCGACCCGTGCTCTCGACCAGGGTTCAGGGATTCAATATCAACAGCGGGCGGCAGGTCGAGATCGCGGCTTACGCGACAGGCTTTTAGAGCCTGACATGCCCTTCGAAGAGGTGGCCGGGAACGGCCCTGCACGGATGACCGACCTTTCCACAAGCCCGCGCATCAGCGTCGTGGTGCCCGTCAAGAACGAGGCGCTCAACATCCTCCCCCTGGTGGAGGAGATCGAGCGGGCCTGTACCGCCCTTGCGCCCTTCGAGGTGATCTATGTGGACGATGGTTCGACAGACGACACCGGGCAGCAGGTTCTGAGCGCCCGCACGACGCGTACGTGGCTGCGCCTCGTGCGCCATCAGGCGAGCTGCGGCCAGAGCGCAGCCGTCCGGACCGGCGTTCAGGCCGCCCATGCCCCCGTCGTGATCACCCTGGACGGGGACGGACAGAATGATCCGGCCTTCATTCCCCAGCTCGTCGCTGCCCTGGACGATCCGGCCGTTGCCCTTGCGGCGGGGCAAAGGATCGGGCGCAAGGACGGCCCATACAAGAAGTGGCAGTCACGCATCGCCAACGGCGTCCGGGGGCGCATTCTGAAGGACGGCACCCGGGATACAGGCTGCGGGCTCAAGGCCTTCCGGCGTGACGTCTATCTGCGCCTGCCGTATTTCGATGCCCTGCACCGTTTCATGCCGGCCCTGATCAAGCGCGAGGGTTACCAGGTCGCCCATGTGGACGTGGTCGACCGCCCCCGTCATGCGGGGCGCTCGAACTACGGGATGTTCGACCGTCTGTGGGTTGGAATCCTTGACTTGGCCGGAGTGTGGTGGTTGATCCGGCGCCGCCGCCGCGTTCCCGCTGCCCAGGAAATCGTCTGATGCTGATGCGCCTGTCCCACGACCTGGGACTCTACTTCTACGACGTCATCGTCGCTCGCTTCGATCTCTGGGCCGCTTTCGGGGTCCTGGCCCAGCTCGTCTTCGGCGCGCGCTTCATCGTCCAGTGGATCGCCAGCGAAAAGGCTGAGAAGAGCGTGATCCCGATGGGGTTCTGGTTTCTCTCCATCGCCGGTGGGCTGATGACCATGGTCTACGGCTTTGCCCGGCGCGACATCGTCATCATCCTGCCCCAGACCCTGTCGATCTTCATTTACGTCCGCAACCTGATGCTGATCGCCAAGGAAAGGCGGCGGAAGGCCGAGACCGAGCTGCCGACGTGATGAGCCCTGTCACGCCGGCATCCGCAACCCTCGGCTTTTGAACCTCAGTCTGCTTCGCGCAGACGGGTGAAGCCCGCATCAAGGTCCCGCTTCAGATCCTCCAGATCCTCAAGCCCGATATGGAAGCGGAGCGCGTGGCCGCCCGGCTCCCATCGGGTGGCCGTGCGGTAGCTGGCGCAGTTGAAGGGAATCACGAGGCTCTCGAATCCGCCCCAGGAATAGCCCATGCCGAAGAGCGAAAGGCCGTCGAGCATGGCGGCGAGCGCCTGGTCCGAGCAGGGCTTGAGGACGATCGAGAACAGGCCCGACGAACCCTTGAAGTCCCGCTTCCAGATCTCGTGTCCGGGATAGCTTCCGAGCGCCGGGTGGAGCACACGGGCCACTTCGGGTCGAGCTTCGAGCCAGCGGGCCATCTCCAGAGCCTGCTTTTCGTGCTCGCGCAGGCGCAGCGCCATGGTGCGCAGGCCCCTCAACCCCAAGAACACATCCTCCGGACCAGGGCACATGGCGAAGGAATCATAGGTCTCGCGCAGGGCCTTGAAGCAGCGTTCATTGGCCGAGACCATGCCGAGCAGAAGGTCCGATCCGCCGCTGAGATACTTGGTGCCGGCCTCGATGGCGATGTCCACGCCGCGCTCGTGCGGCGGGAAGAGCAGGGGCGTCGCCCAGGTATTGTCCATGAGGACCACGGCCCCATGCCGGTGCGCCACCTCGGCGATGGCCGGGATGTCCTGCATCTCGAATGACTGCGATCCCGGAGCCTCCGTGAAGACGGCTGCGGAGTTCGGACGGAGCAGGGCCTCGATCCCGGCGCCGATCGAGGGGTCGTAATAGGTGGTTTCCACACCAAATTTCTTGAGCATCCCGTTGCAGAAGTGCCGGGTCGGCAGATAGACCGAATCCGTCATCAGCAGGTGGTCGCCGGCCTTGAGGCAGGACATGACGGCGACGGTGACTGCCGCAAGACCGGAAGGCGCCAGGACCGTACCCGCGGCGTGGGTGAGCTCCGTCCAGGCGATTTCGAGGGAATTCGTGGTCGGAGTCCCTTTCGTTCCATAGGAATAGCGGCCGCGCCGGTGCAGCAGGTCGTCGGTCGTGGGATAGAGCACCGTGGAGCCGCGATAGATCGGCGTATTCACGAATCCGTGCTGCTCGAAGGGCTCCCGTCCGGCATGGACGAGGCGGGTGCGTTCCGAGACGTTTTCAGGCTTTGGGGGGAGTTTTGACATCGGCTCAAGGGCTTGCTGAGGAGGTCCCGATCTGAAACTGCGCCGCCTCCGGCGTCAAGTCGGCCACGAATTGCCTCCCATCAAGACTTGACCAGTGATCAATCATTGAATTTGATGGATTTCGATGCCGTCTCGACCGAGGCGGCGTGGAACGGTCTAACCGAGGCTCGGCTGGGGGTAACCTGGAACCGTCGGGTCATGCGGAACTATTGGGAGAACATACCAACATGAAAAAGGCTCTCGTATCGATTGCCTTCGGTCTGACTGCCAGCCTGTTCGCCACGGGCGCATCGGCCCAGGCAACACTGAACAGCGTGAAGCAGAAGGGCTTTCTGACCTGCGGCTCGAACACGGGTCTCGCCGGCTTCGGCCAGCCTGACGCCCAGGGCAACTGGACCGGCCTCGACGTCGACCTCTGCCGCGCCATCGCGGCTGCGATCTTCGACGATCCGACCAAGGTCCGCTACATCCCGCTCGCCGCCAAGGACCGCTTCACGGCGCTCCAGTCGGGCGAGGTGGACGTGCTGTCCCGCAACTCGACTGCGACCATGTCGCGCGACACGCAGCTCGGCCTCGACTTCCCGGCCATCAACTACTTCGACGGCCAGGGCTTCATGGTCCGCAAGAAGCTTGGTGTCTCCTCCGCCAAGGAGCTGAACGGCGCCTCGATCTGCACCCAGCAGGGCACCACGACCGAGCTGAACCTCGCCGACTACTTCCGTGCCAACAACATGAAGTACGAAGTGGTGGCCTTCGCGACCTCGGACGAGACCTTCAAGGCCTATGACGCCGGCCGCTGCGACGCGTTCACCACCGATGCCTCGGGCCTGTACGCCGAGCGCCTGCGCGCCTCGGCTCCGGACGATCATATCGTCCTGCCCGAAATCATCTCGAAGGAGCCGCTTGGCCCGGCCGTCCGCCACGGCGACAACCAGTGGGGCGATATCGTCCGCTGGACCCATATGGCCATGCTGAACGCTGAAGAGCTCGGCGTTAACAAAGCCAATGTCGACCAGATGAAGACCTCCGACAACCCGGAGATCAAGCGCCTGCTCGGCACCGAGGGCAAGTTCGGCGAGACCGTCGGCCTGACCAACGACTGGGCCGTCCGTGTCATCAAGCACGTGGGCAATTACGGCGAGTCGTTCGAGAAGAACGTCGGCGAAGGCTCCCGTCTGAAGATCAAGCGCGGCCAGAACGCGCTCTGGACCAAGGGCGGTCTGCAATACGGCATCCCGGTTCGCTAAGCCAACCGAAACAGGGCGTCCGGATCTTCCGGGCGCCCTTCAAGAACACGCCTCGACAATAACAAAAAGCCGCTTGACCCAGGCACGAACAGGGGATGACGGCCTGGTATCAAGAGCCGCCAGAGGATGAACTCAGTGCAGACCGCTGTCAGTCAGACATCGCCCCCCAAGAAATCGTTTCTCTACGATCCGAAGGTTCGTGGAGCTTTTTATCAGGTCGTCCTCGTCGCGGCGATCATCTTCCTGTTCTACGTGGCCGCGACGAACGCCATCGAGAACCTGCAGCGCGCCAAGATTGCCTCGGGCTTCGGGTTCCTCAACAACACGGCCGGCTTCGACATCAGCCAGACCCTGATTCAGTTCAGCGCGGCCGGCGGCACCTATGGCGATGCCTTCATCGTCGGCCTTCTGAACACCCTGATCGTCTCGGCGATCGGCATCTTCTTCACGACCTTTCTCGGCTTCATCCTCGGCATCGCGCGCCTGTCCAAGAACTGGATGGTGGCGAAGGTCGCCATGGTCTATGTGGAGGTGCTGCGCAACATCCCGCTGCTGGTCCAGCTCCTGTTCTGGTACATCGCGGTGCTCGGGACCTTGCCGCAGCCGCGCAATTCCCTTGAGATGGGTGCGGGCTTCTACCTGAACTCCCGCGGCCTGTTCATGGCCAGACCCCTCTGGGCGTCCAACATTGGCGTGCTGGTTGCTGTCCTGTTGATTGGCCTCGTCGGCTCGTTCATCTACCGCCGCTGGGCCAGCAAGCAGCAGGAGCAGACCGGCCGGCAATCCCCCGTCGTCAAGGTGACGCTCGCCCTGGTTCTCGGCCTGCCGATTCTGACCTGGATCCTGCTGGCGCTGTTCGGTGCCAATCCCATCAGCTTCGAGTTGCCGCGCAAGGGCACGTTCAACCTCACCGGCGGCATGCAGATCCTGCCCGAATTCGTGGCGCTGCTTCTCGGCCTCGTCACCTATACGGCCGCCTTCATCGCCGAGGTCGTCCGCGCCGGAATCCTCGCAGTGTCGAAGGGGCAGACGGAGGCTGCGGGCTCCCTTGGCCTCAAACCGAACCAGATTCTGCGCCTCGTAGTCATCCCGCAGGCCATGCGGGTCATCATCCCGCCGCTGACGAGCCAGTACCTGAACCTGACCAAGAACTCGTCCCTTGCGGTCGCCATCGGATACCCCGATCTGGTGCAGGTCTTCATGGGTACCGTGCTCAACCAGACAGGCCAGGCCATCGAGGTCGTGGTGATCACCATGGGCGTGTACCTGACAATCAGCCTGCTGACCTCGTTCTTCATGAACATCTACAACCGCCGTGTGGCGATCGTCGAACGGTAGGAGATCCTATGAGCACCGCCGTCGATATGCCCAATTTCGTGCGCGCCAGGGAGGTGGAGGCTCTGCCTCCGCCCAATCTGGCTCGCGGACCCATTGCCTGGATCCGGCAGAATCTCTTTTCCGGTCCCTTCAACACGATCCTGACTTTGGTGGTTTTCTACCTCCTGTATGTCAGCGTTCCGCCGCTCCTGAAGTTCCTCATCATCGATGCGGTCTGGACCGGCACCGACCGCGCCGCCTGCCGCGCCGATACCGGCGGCAGCGAGAGCGGCGCCTGCTGGGCCTTCATCTGGGACAAGCTCAATTACTTCATCTACGGCTCCTACACGATCTCGGAGCGCTGGCGGGTGAACATCTTCTTCGCCCTCCTGGCCGTCGGCGTCGTGTGGCTCCTGTGGCTGAAGGCGCCGCGCCGTGATCTGGGGGCGGTTTATTTCTTCTGGGTGTTTCCGGTCGTCTCGTATGTCCTGCTGACGGGCGGCAACGAGAGCTTCAGCGGCCGCTTCTGGATCGGCTTTGCCATCCTTGGCGCGTTGGTGATTGCGCTCTTTGCCTTCGTGGCGGCCTTGCTCAAGGCCTCCCTGCGCCCGGCGCTCATCCTCGGTGGTGGCATCGTGGCGGTGATCGGCATCACGCTCGCGCTGGTCGATCTCGATTTCGGTCTCGCCCATGTGCCCACGTCCCTGTGGGGCGGCGTTCTCGTGACCTTGCTGGTGGCGACGGTCGGCATCGTGGTGTCGCTGCCGTTCGGCATCGTGCTGGCACTCGGGCGGAGATCGAAGCTGCCGATCGTCCGGATGGCCTCGGTGATCTTCATCGAGTTCGTGCGTGGCGTGCCGCTGATCACGGTTCTGATCATGGCGAACACCATGCTGCCGCTCTTCTTACCGGGCGACATGACGGTGGATCGCCTGCTGCGGCCGCTCATCGGGACGGCGCTCTTCGCCTCCGCCTATATGGCCGAGGTGGTGCGCGGCGGCCTTCAGGCCATGCCGAAGGGGCAGTATGAGGGCGCGATGTCCCTGGGCCTCAACTACCCGCAGATGATGTCCCTCATCATCCTGCCGCAGGCCCTGCGCATCGTGATCCCAGGCATCGTGAACACCTTCATCGGCCTGTTCAAGGACACCTCCCTTGTGGCCATCGTGGGCATCTTCGATCTGGTCAAGACCATCGAGGCGTCGCGCATCGATCCGGCCTGGGCGGCGCCCACCATCGGCATCACGGGTTATGCTTTTGCGGCCCTGTTCTACTTCGTCTTCTGCTTTGGCATGTCTCGATACTCCCTCGGGGTCGAGCGGCGCCTTGCGGCTGGTCAGAAACGGTAAACATCCATGGCAACGACAATGTCTGCTCAGCATATTCCTTCCGCCGCGATCGACCCGAACGCCCAGCCGGCGATCGAGATGATCGATGTCCACAAGTGGTTCGGCGAGTTCCACGTTCTGCGGGACATCAACCTGAACGTGCAGCGCGGCGAGCGCATCGTGATCTGCGGTCCATCCGGATCCGGCAAGTCCACGATGATCCGCTGCATCAACCGCCTCGAGGAGCATCAGAAGGGCCGCATCATCGTCGACGGCGTCGAGCTGCTGGACGACCTCAAGCGCATCGACGAAGTGCGCCGGGACGTCGGTATGGTTTTCCAGCACTTCAATCTCTTCCCGCACCTGACCATCCTGGAGAATTGCACGCTTGCCCCGATCTGGGTGAAGAAGATGCCCAGGAAGGAGGCGGAGGAGGTGGCCATGCACTACCTGACCCGGGTCAAGATCCCGGAGCAGGCGAACAAGTATCCGGGCCAGCTCTCCGGCGGCCAGCAGCAGCGCGTGGCGATCGCCCGCTCCCTGTGCATGAGCCCCAAGATCATGCTGTTCGACGAGCCGACCTCGGCGCTGGATCCCGAGATGGTCAAGGAAGTGCTCGACACCATGGTGGGGCTGGCCGACGAGGGCATGACCATGCTGTGCGTGACCCACGAAATGGGCTTCGCCCGTCAGGTGGCCGACCGGGTGATCTTCATGGATTACGGGCAGATCGTGGAGATGAACACGCCGGACGAGTTCTTCCGCAACCCACAGCACGAGCGGACCCGCCTCTTTCTGTCCCAGATCCTGCACTGAGGCTGATCGACCGAAATGCAAAAGGCCCCAAGTTCACTTGGGGCCTTTTTCTTTCACTTGTTTGTCCATCCTGACGTCATGGCCGGGCTTGTCCCGGCCATCCCGGTTCTGAAAGGCTCCGTGCTTCATCGATCGAGACACCGGCACAAGGCCGGTGATGACGTAGGGGCAAGGGGCTGTGAGGGTTGCTAATCCCTCTTCCCCGGTCCCGTCGCCACCGGCAGATCCTCCCGCGCTCCCCATTCGGCCCAGGCCCCGTCATAGATCGCCTTGATCGGGCGGCCTGCGACCTCGAAGGCGACGCCGAGAATGGCCGCCGAGACGCCGGAGCCGCAACTCGTGATCACCGGCTGGCGGAGATCGATGCCGGCCTCGGCAATCGCCTTCTCGAGTCCCTCCCGGTCCTTCAAGCGGCCGTTCTCGACGATCCGGTCGAAGGGCAGGTTGAGACTGCCTGGAATGTGCCCCATGCGAAGGCCGGGGCGAGGCTCGGGAGCATCGCCTTTGAAGCGATCGGCCGGGCGTGCATCGACCACCTGAGCGGCCTTTGATTGCAGCGCACCCTGCACGGCGGTTGCATCGGCGACAATGGAAGGGTTGAAACTGGGCGTGAAAGTCCGGGGAGCGCGAGGCTTCTCCGGTCCGCTCTCGACCGGCATCCCTTCAGCCTTCCAGGCGGGAAAACCGCCGTCGAGGATCGACACGTTGCGCGCGCCGAAAGCCTGGAAGGTCCAGCGGACGCGTGGGGCCGAGAAGAGGCCGGCGCCGTCGTAGACGACGATGGTCATGTCTTCGCTGATCCCCATGGCACCGACGGCCTTCGCGAAATCCTCCGGCGAGGGCAGCATGTGGGGCAGGGAGGACGCGGTGTCCTTAACGGTGTCGATGTCGAACCGGACAGCACCGGGAATGTGGCCTGCGAGATATTCAGCCTGCGGATCGCGGTTCTGAGTAGGCAGATACCAGGAGCCGTCCACAACCACGATGTTTCGATCGTTCACATGCTCCTGGAGCCAGGCGGTCGACACGAAGGGTTGAGACATGGGCCACTCCTCTCGAATGGGAGACAGGGTTCAGTCGGCAAGGGACAGGCGAACACGCCGGTTCTGCTTGCCCTTCTTCTCAATGTCGGTGATGAGGACCGTACCGATCTCAGCCGTGTGCCGCACATGGGTGCCGCCGCAGGGCTGTAGATCGATCCCCTCGATCTCCACCAGTCGCACCCGTCCGGACCCGCGCGGCGGCTTCACCGACATGGTCTTCACAAGACCGGGATTGGCATCGAGCTCCTCATCGGTGATCCAGCGCTCGGTGACGGGGGCATCGCGTGCAATGAGGGCGTTCAGTTTGTCCGTGATCTCACCCTTGTCGAGGCCCGAGTCCGGGATGTCGAAATCCAGCCGCCCGTCGCCATCCCCGATGGCGCCGCCGGTCACGGGGTAGGGCAGCACAACGCTCAGGAGATGAAGGGCCGTATGAACGCGCATGCGCTTGAAGCGCCGCGGCCAGTCGAGCTGCAGGGTCACGGTCTCGCCTTCCGACAGCCGGGATGCCGCCTCCGTTCCGACCAGATGCGCCACCTGCGAGCGATCGGCCGCGTAAACGGTGTTGGTGATCTCGATCCTGTCGCCATCGGCCTTCACGAGAGCGCCCACATCCCCCGGCTGCCCGCCGCCCTGAGCATAGAACACAGTTCGGTCGAGAACGATGCCGCCCTCCGGTGTGGTTCCGAGAACCCGCGCTTCGCAGGAGGTGGCATAGGCGTCGTCGCGGAAAAGCAGCATCGTGGCGGTCATGAGCGTCTCAACAAGTGGCAGGGCGGTTAGCCTTTGTGCGAAAGGCGGGGCGATGCTGACGGCAATGGGCTCGGCGGGTCAAGCTATTCTCTTCGTCGGATATCATGAGGCGGGTTCCGGCGCCGGACCTCGGAGGCTGCGAAAGGCCTGGAGGGCACGCTCTCGTGCCGGGCCATGATGAACGACAGGTGCAGGGTAGGTTTCGCCCAGAACAACGCCTGCCGCGCGAAGTACGCCGGGTGGAGCCTCCCAGGGTTTGTGGACGAAGCCCGGCGGGAGCCGCGAGAGTTCGGGCACATAGGTTCGAATGTAATCTCCCTCCGGATCGAACTTCTCGCCCTGGGATACCGGGTTGAAAATCCGGTGGAAGGGAGCCGAATCCGGACCGGAGCCTGCGATCCACTGCCAGCTGAAGGCATTGTTGGCCTGATCCGCATCGACGAGGGTGTCCCAGAACCAGGCCTCGCCCTGCCGCCAGTCGGTCAGCAGGTGCTTGACCAGAAAGGACGCGGTGATCATGCGCACCCGGTTGTGCATCCAGCCTTTCTGCCAAAGCTGGCGCATGCCGGCATCGACGATGGGATAGCCGGTGATGCCTCTCTTCCAGGCTTTGAGGGTCGCGCGATCGTTAGCCCATGGGAAGTTCTCAAACCGGCGGCTGTGCGGCCTGACCGGCAGATGCGGATAGAAATGGAGCAGCTGGTGGGTGAAGTCGCGCCAGGCGATCTCGCTCAGGAACTTCTGCGCATCCCGCTCCAAGCCGGGTTCGCCGGCAACCGCATTCATGACCGAATGCCAAACCTGGCGGGGGCTGATCTCCCCGAACCGGAGGTGCGGCGACAGGCGCGAAGTCCCTGCCTGCGAAGGCCTGTCCCGCCCCTCGGCATAACCTTCCAGCCCCGTCTCGATGAACCGGGCGAGCCCGGCTTGGGCAACCTGCTCACCCCGCTGCCATTCCCGTCTCATGCCGCCGGCCCAGTCGGGAGATGAGGGTTCGAGGCCGAGCTCCGCCAGCGGGACGGCTTGATCGAGGATGGACTGCGCCCAGACACCCCCTGCCACCCGGCGGGGTGCGGGAAGCGGAGGCTGGATGGACCGGGCGTTCACGGCCCGAAGGTAGGGGGTGAAGACCTGAAACGGCTTGCCGGCCTGGTTGGTGATCTCCCAGGGCTCATGCAGGAGCCGGCCATTGAAGCTGTGGGCCTTGGTGCCGCGATCCGCCAGGCGCTTCTTGACAGCGCTGTCGATGGCGATCTCGGCCGCCCCGTAACGGCGGTTCCAGTAGATTGCCGAAGCCCCGGTTGCTTGGACGACCTCTTCGACCGTCGCGAGAGCGGGGCCTCTGAAGATCAGCAGGTTGGACCCGGTGCTCTCCAACGCGTTACCGAGTGCCTTTAGTGATCCATGAAGCCACCAGCGAGCTGCGCCTCCAAGCGGACGGGCCCCCTCGGAAGCCTCGTCGAACACGTAAAAGCATAGAACCTGCGACCCGGTGGCTGCCGCGGCGGACAGGGCAGGGTTATCGCTCAGGCGATGATCGTCGCGGAACCAAACGAGGACGGGGGCGTGTGAATCGCTGCTCATGGCGGCACATTACAGTCCCGCTTCCGGGACGCGACACCGCAGAGCGAGGAGATCGACAGCTTGTGATCGAGGATCAGACGGATAGGTTGGCTCCGGCGGTAGGATTCGAACCTACGACCAACGGATTAACAGTCCGCTGCGCTACCGCTGCGCCACGCCGGAATAAGCCTAACCTCCAAAGAAGCTGATCTGTGAGCTTCTTGAGCGCCGCGGTGTCTTCGAAGACCGTTCCCCGGCGAGGTGGGAGGCATATAGCACGGGTTTCGGGCGTTGCAACCCCCTTCTTGGGGCACCGGAGTTCAAAAGGGGCTGTTGCTCTTTGGGGGGACGCTTGCTATGGAGCAGCCGTCGCGTTCGCGGCACGCCCCGGATGGCCTCGTGGCGGAGTGGTTACGCAGAGGACTGCAAATCCTTGCACCCCGGTTCGATTCCGGGCGAGGCCTCCAACAATTTCTGAAGGCACTGTCGATGGTCGATTTCGCTCAAGCGCGCCGTATCATGGTTGATGGCCAGCTGCGCACTTTCGATGTGAACGACATCCCCCTGCTCGATGCCATGGACACGGTACCGCGCGAGCTTTTTGTGCTCTCGGGTCGTGAAGAGCTTGCCTATATCGACCAGGATATTCTCGTCAGCGATGGCGCAGAGCGCCGCTACATGCTCTCTCCGATGATCCTAGGGCGTCTGGTTCAGGCTCTCGGGATCGAAGCGGGAGACCGCGTCCTCGACGTGGCCTGCGGCCGCGGCTATGCCTCAGCGGTGTTCAGCGAGCTTGGAGCCCGGGTGACGGCGCTCGAAGCCGACGATGTCCTTGCCGTCGCCGCAAGGCAGAGCCTGAGCGCTGCCGGCGCAGGAAACGTCACCGTCGTGACGGGACCGCTGGAGCAGGGCCATGCGGCCAACGCTCCTTATGACGCCATTCTCATCAACGGCGCTGTCGAGGTTCGCCCTGAGGCCCTGCTCCAGCAGCTTGCCGAAGGGGGGCGTCTTGCCTGCGTGAAGGGCCGTGGGCGCGCAGCCCGTGCAACCCTCTACGTGCGCACAGGCGATGCCATCGGTGAGCGCGCCATGTTCGAAGCGGCCGCTCCTTTGCTGGCGCCTTTCGTTCTGGCTCCTGGCTTCACGTTCTAATCCTTTCCAAGTCCTTTATTTCTGAGGCTCGCGGTGTCGCTTTTTTGCGCCACTCCGGCGCAAAAATGGAAATGAGCGCAGCGCGTTGTTGCCGACTCGGTTCCCTTGGGTATTGTTGCGCTTTGAGTCGGAACGATTTCTAGAATGGCCTCGATGGCGGTCGACGGCTTTGAATCGGTAGGGCAGGTGCGCGTGAACGAAAAGAATTCCAAGAAGACGTATCGCTTGCTCTTTGGGGCGATGACCTCGGTGCTCGTGCTGATGGGCGCCAGCGGGGCATCGGCGGAAACCTTGGAGAGCGCCTTGGCGCGTGCCTATGGCAACAACCCCGACCTGAATGCCCAGCGGGCCGGCGTTCGGGTCCGGGATGAGGACGTCGCGCAGGCGAAGTCCGGCTACCGCCCGCGGGTCAATGCAACGGCAGATATCGGCCGGACCTTCACGGAAGCCGATACGGGCAGGCCGAGAACTCCCTTCGGCGGCGGAAGCAGCATCAGCCGTCTGACGCCCCGTGGGTTCGGCGTGGAGATTACCCAGCCCATCTTCGACGGATTTCAGACCAGCAACCGGGTTCGCGCAGCCGAATCCGGCGTGCTTGGGTCACGAGAACAGCTCAACACGACTGAGCAGAGCGTGCTGCTCGATGCCGCGACGGCCTATATGGACGTCCTGCGGGATACGGCGATCCTCGACCTGCAGCGCAACAACGTCGAAGTCATCGACGAGCAGCTGCGGCAGACGCGAGACCGCTTCAACGTCGGCGAGGTGACCCGAACCGACGTGGCCCAGGCGGAAGCCCGCATTGCAGCATCCCGGTCCGAGGCGAGCTTGGCCGAGGCCAATCTGCGCAACAGCATTGCCGTCTATCGCCAGGTCGTCGGCGTCGACCCGCAGCAGCTGGCCCCTGGACGTCCCCTTGACCGCCTGACGCCCCGCTCGATCGATGCCGCCGTGAAGATCGCCCTGAGCGAGCATCCGGCCATCAAGGCACGTCAGCATGCCGTGGATGTGGCTGAGCTGCAGGTGAAGGTTGCCCAGGGCGCTCTCGCGCCGCAAGTGGGGGTCGCAGGATCGGTCGACCAGCGCTACGACCGGCAGTCGGAGGGGGACAGCGCATTGTCGGCCTCCGTGGTCGCCCGCCTGACGGTTCCGATCTACGAGGGCGGTCAGGCTTATGCTGCCACCCGGCAGGCCAAGGAGGAGGCCGGTCAGCGTCGCCTCGAAGCCGACTCGGTGCGTGATCAGGTTCGCGCTGCCGTGCAGTCTTCCTGGGGACGTCTGGAGGCGGCCCGCGCGCAGATCCAGGCCGCACAGGCGCAGATCGATGCCGCTGAGACCGCACTCAGCGGCGTGCGCGAGGAGGCCCGCGTCGGCCAGCGCACGACCCTCGACGTGCTGAACGCCCAGCAGGAACTTCTGACGGCCCGCGTCAATCTCATCCAAGCTCAGCGCGACCGGGTGGTTGCCTCCTACAGCCTCGTCAATGCCATGGGGCGGCTCAACTCCCGCGCACTGGCCTTGAAGGTGAATCACTACAGCCCGAAGATCCATTACGATCAGGTCAAGGATCTGTGGATCGGCACATCGACGCCTGACGGACGTTGATAAGCTTCGGGGCCAGAGCTTTTTAGTTCTGGCCCCGCTTGTTTTCACGAGTGCTAAGTAAAATACTTAACGAACATTCCTCAGAATGTGATTCTTGCGTAGTTTGATTTGGATGTGGCTATGGGTTCCTCGAGCCTGAAAGTTAACGAGCCATCGATGGAAGATATTCTGGCTTCCATCCGGCGTATCATCTCCTATGACCATGAGGAGCCGCTGCCCTCCGAAGCCCAGGAGCCGATTTCCTCACCCCTGAAGAACGTTCTGGACATCGCGGAACTCCACGTATCGCCATTGATGGGCACGAGCGCCAACGAGTCGCTCCTGGGTCCCTGGAGCCGAGGAGAGGCCGCCTTCGACGATTTCCGTCCCGAATCCGAATCCGAGCGAGACGTGAAGGGGTTCAAAGAGCCGGAAGATCAAGCGCCCGCGCCGATCGTCGTGCCCGAGCCCGTCCTGAAGGCTGCTCGGACAGCGGCCAAGCATGCTCCCGAGGCAACCGATAGGCTTCTCTCGAGCGAGGCCAGTGCCTCGGTGTCCGGCGCTTTCAGCCGCTTGAGCGAGACGGTCAAGCCCGCTCAGCCTCAGACCGTCGAGGATCTGATGAAGGAGATGCTGCGGCCGATGCTTAAAACTTGGCTCGACGACAATCTTCCTTCCATGGTCGAGCGCCTGGTCCGGGCGGAAATCGAGCGCGTGACCCGCAGCCGGGGGTGAGATTGCCCTCCGTCTGTTGACTTCAGCCGGTCGGTCCGGTTTGTAGCCGTCTTGCTTGCGCGTTATTCGCGCCAACTGGCCGGTACCTATCATGATGGACAAGTCGTTCGATCCCTCCGCTGTCGAAGCACGCATTTCCACCCGCTGGGAGGAGGCCGAGGCCTTCAAGGCTGGTCGCGAGGATCGCAAGAACGCCGTACCCTATACCATCGTCATCCCGCCGCCGAACGTGACCGGCTCGCTCCACATGGGGCATGCCCTCAACAACACGATTCAGGACATTCTCTGCCGCTTCGAGCGGATGCGCGGCAAGGACGTGCTCTGGCAGCCGGGTATGGACCATGCCGGCATCGCCACCCAGATGGTCGTGGAGCGTCAGCTGGCCGAGCGCCAGATCCAGCGCCGCGACCTCGGCCGCGAGGAATTCATCAACCGCGTCTGGGAGTGGAAGGAAGAGTCCGGCGGCAAGATCAAGAGCCAGCTCCAGCGTCTCGGCGCCTCCTGCGACTGGTCGCGCGAACGCTTCACCATGGACGAGGGCCTGTCGCAGGCCGTGCTGAAGGTCTTCGTGGACCTGTACAAGCAGGGCCTGATCTACAAGGACAAGCGCCTCGTGAACTGGGACCCCAAATTCCAGACGGCGATCTCAGACCTCGAGGTCATGCAGGTCGAGGTGAAGGGCAACCTCTGGCACATCCGCTATGCCATCGAGGGTGTGCCCGACCGCTCCATCACGGTCGCCACCACCCGGCCCGAGACCATGCTCGGCGATGTGGCCGTGGCCATCCATCCGGAGGATGAGCGCTACAAGGACCTTATTGGGCAATTCGCGATCCTGCCCCTGGTGGGCCGGCGCATCCCGATCGTCGCCGACGAGTATTCGGACCCCGAGAAGGGCACCGGCGCGGTGAAGATCACGCCTGCGCATGACTTCAACGATTTCGAAGTCGGCCGCCGCCACAAGCTGCCGCTCATCAATATCTTCGGCACGGAAGCGCAGCTTGCGCTCGCCGGCAACGAAGACTTCTTCGGTGGGCTCGCTCAGACGGACGATCTCAAGGCCGTTCTCGCTCTCGATGGCCTCGACCGTGTCGAGGCGCGCAAGCGCATCGTCGCGATGCTCGAAGAGCGCGAATTCCTCGTCCAGATCGAGCCGCATGCCCATACGGTTCCGCACGGCGACCGCTCGAACGTGGTGATCGAGCCCTACCTCACGGACCAGTGGTACGTGAACGTGAAGCCGCTCGCCGACCGCGCTCTCGATGTTGTGCGCAAGGGCCAGACGAAGTTCGTACCCGAGAATTGGGAGAAGACCTATTTCCAGTGGCTCGAGAACATCGAGCCCTGGTGCGTCTCGCGCCAGCTCTGGTGGGGCCACCAGATTCCCGCCTGGTATGACGACCAGGGCAATGCCTATGTGGCCATGAGCGAAGAGGAGGCGCGCGCCGAGGCTCGCGCCAAGCACGGTCAGGACGTTGCGCTCAAGCGTGACGAGGACGTGCTCGACACGTGGTTCTCGTCCGCCCTGTGGCCGTTCTCGACTCTCGGCTGGCCTGCCGACGCGCCGGAGCTCAAGCGCTATTATCCGACCAACACGCTTGTGACAGGCTTCGACATCATCTTCTTCTGGGTCGCCCGGATGATGATGATGGGCCTGCATTTCATGGACGAAGTGCCCTTCGACACGGTCTACATCCACGCCCTCGTCCGCGACGAGAAGGGCGCCAAGATGTCGAAGTCGAAGGGCAACGTCATCGATCCGCTCGACGTTGTGGAGCAGTACGGCGCCGATGCCCTGCGCATGACCCTGGCGTCGATGGCCGCGCAGGGACGCGACATCAAGCTCTCCGTGCAGCGCGTGGAGAACTACCGCAACTTCGCGACCAAGATCTGGAACGCAGCGCGCTTTGCCGAGATGAACGAGTGCCGGCGCGTCGAGGGCTTCGATCCCAAGACCGTGACGGAGACGCTCAACAAGTGGGCGCTCAGCGAATGCGCCAAGGCGATCAGCGAGGTTTCCGCGGGCATCCAGGCGTACAAGTTCAACGAAGCAGCGGGCGCAGCCTACCGCTTCGTGTGGAACGTTTTCTGCGATTGGACGCTCGAGCTCTCCAAGCCCGTGCTGCAGGGCGCCGATTCTCCGGCGAAGATCGAAACGCGGGCCACGATCGCGTTCATCTTCGACGAGATCTGCAAGCTCCTGCACCCGTTCATGCCTTTCCTCACGGAGGAGCTGTGGGCGATCAAGGGCGAGGACGGTCCGCGGCGCGAGGCGATTCTGGCGCTGAGCGCCTGGTCCAACCTCGATCACCTCGTCGACGAGAACGCCGAGGCGGAGATCGGCTGGGTGGTGGACCTCGTCAACGAGATCCGCTCCGCCCGTTCGGAGACGAACGTGCCGGCAGGCGCGCAGATCCCCCTGCTGCTCGTGGCATCCTCCTCCGACGTGCAGGCCCGCGCCGGCCGCTGGGGCGATATCGTGAAGCGCCTTGCGCGCATCTCCGACATCTCCTTCGCCGATGCGGCTCCGAAGAGCTCGATCCAGCTCCTCATCCGCGGCGAAGTGGCGGCCCTGCCGCTGGAAGGCGTGATCGACCTCGATGCCGAGCGCGCCCGCCTCGCCAAGGAAATCCAGAAGCTGGACGTGGATGTGGCTAAGATCGACGCGAAGCTCGGAAACGCGGACTTCATCAAGCGCGCGCCGGAAGAAGTGGTGGATGAGCAGCGCGAACGCCGCGATGAGGCGCTGACCCGCAAGACGAAGATGGAAGAGGCGCTCGGGCGATTGAAGGACGCGTAACAGCCCCCTGTCATTCCGGGGCCGCGTAGCGGAGCCCGGAATCCATATCCGCAAGGGTGAACAGAAAAGGCGCTGCGATGATCGCAGCGCCTTTCTCGTCTGTGTTGTGTTTATGGATTCCGGTCTCGGCTCTGACGAGCCGCCCCGGAATGACAGTGTGGCGCCCGCTACCCCAGCACGAAATCCACCAGCAGCTTCACGTTCAGCACCACGATCACCACCGCGATGAGCCCGGCGAGGGCCGTGAGCCAGCGCGGCGTGACGAGGGCGCCCATCTTGGCCTTGGAGGCAGTCATCGTCACAAGCGGGATGATGGCGAAGGGGAGTTGGAGGCTCAGGATCACCTGGCTCAGGATCAGGAGCTTCGCCGTGCCGCTCTCGCCATAGGCGATGGTGACGGCCGCCGCAGGAATGATCGCGATGCCGCGGGTGATGAGGCGGCGCATCCAGGGCGCCATCTTGAAGTTGATGAAGCCCTCCATGACGATCTGGCCCGCCATGGTAGCCGTCACGGTGGAATTCAGGCCGCAGCACAGGAGCGAGAGGCCAAAGAGCATTGGGGCGATGGCGCTGCCGAGCAGGGGCTGCAGCAGCGTGTGGGCCTCGCCGATCTCGGCAATCTCCGTGCGGCCCGTGTGGTGGAAGGCGGCTGCCGCGAGAATGAGCAGAGAGGCGTTGATGGTGAGCGCGAACATCAGCGCGATGGTGGAATCGAGGGTTGCGAAGCGCAGCGCCTCGCGCCGCTCCTTCAAAGTATCGCCATAGGCGCGGGTCTGCACGATGCCGGAATGCAGGTAGAGGTTATGCGGCATCACTGTCGCGCCGAGGATGCCGAGCGCGAGGTAGAGCATGTCCGGGTCGGTTACGATCTGGGTCGTCGGGGCAAAACCGGTGATCACGCCGGACCAATCCGGATCGGCCATGGCGATCTGAATGCCGAAGCAGACGGCGATGACGCCGAGCAGCGTGATGATGAAGGCCTCGACCCAGCGGAAGCCGAGATTCTGCAGGTAGAGAATCAGGAACACGTCGAGCGCCGTGATGATGACGCCGATCTCCAGCGGAATGCCGAAGAGCAGATTGAGGCCGATGGCCGTGCCGATGACCTCGGCGAGATCCGTGGCGCAGATGGCAAGTTCCGCCAGCAGCCACAGCCCCCAGGCGACGGGCCTCGGGTAAGCGTCCCGGCAAGCCTGGGCGAGGTCGCGGCCGGTGGCCACCGCCAGCCGTGCGCAGAGCGACTGCAGGATGATCGCCATGATGTTGGAAATCAGCGCCACCGAAAGCAGGGCATAGCCGTATTTCGAACCGCCCGCCAGCGAGGTCGCCCAGTTGCCGGGGTCCATGTAGCCGACAGCCACCAGATAGCCCGGCCCCATGAAGGCTGCTGCCCGTCGCCAGGTCGATCCCGGCCGCACGGTGATCGAGCGGTTGACCTCCGGCAGGGAGGGCAGGTCCGAGGAGCGCCGCCATGCGGCTTTTTGCACGAGGGAGATAGGGGCCGGCTGGTCCATGGGCACTTTCTGCAGTTGCAAATTATTTGCAATAGAAGGCTAGCGTGGAACAAACGTTCGAGCAAGAGGAGAGTTGCACAAAGTTGCACCGGGAGCTGGGTCTAACCACAATGGGAAGGCCAGTCTGTTGGAGTCGGCGCCCTCATGGAGGTTCCCGCGTGACAAGTCCCTTGAGGTTTGCTCTAGGTTTCCCAAAACCCGAACGGATATCGAATAAGGGATGGACATGCTCGAGAGCGTCCTGATTGCCAATCGCGGCGAGATCGCGTGCCGCATCATCCGCACTGCCCAGCGGCTGGGAATGCGCACCATCGCGGTCTATTCGGAAGCCGATGCGGATGCGCTCTTCGTGCAGATGGCCGACGAGGCTCATCTCATCGGCCCGCCGCCCGCCCGCGAGAGCTATCTCCAGATTGATAAGATCATTGAGGTCGCCAAGCGTACGATGGCCGCCTCCATCCATCCCGGCTACGGCTTCCTGTCGGAGCGGGCCGAGTTTGCCGATGCCTGCGCCAGAAACGGCATCGTGTTCGTCGGTCCGCCGGCCTCCGCCATCAAGGCCATGGGCCTGAAGGATGCCGCCAAGGCCCTCGTGCAGCAGGCCGGGGTGCCGGTGGTGCCCGGCTACCACGGCGCCAAGCAGGATCCGGATTTCCTGCGCCAGAAGGCCTATGAGATCGGCTATCCGGTTCTCATCAAGGCGGTTGCGGGCGGTGGCGGCAAGGGCATGAGGCGGGTCGAGAAGGCGGCAGACTTCGATGCAGCGCTCGAAAGCGCTCAGCGCGAGGCCCAGAACGCCTTTGGCGACCCACGCGTGCTGGTGGAGAAATACATCCTTTCGCCGCGCCACATCGAGATCCAGGTCTTTGCCGACCAGCATGGCAACGTGGTGCATCTCTTCGAGCGCGACTGCTCGCTCCAGCGCCGCCACCAGAAGGTCATCGAGGAGGCGCCCGCTCCCGGCATGCCGCCCGAGATGCGCGACGTGATGGGCCGGGCCGCCGTCGAGGCCGCCCGGGCGGTCGGCTATGTGGGCGCCGGGACCGTCGAGTTCATCGCTGATGGCCGCGAGGGCCTGCGCCCGGATCGCTTCTATTTCATGGAGATGAACACCCGCCTGCAGGTGGAG
The DNA here is from genome assembly GCF_056148915.1 of Microvirga sp. jy35. Lineage (NCBI taxonomy): Bacteria > Pseudomonadati > Pseudomonadota > Alphaproteobacteria > Hyphomicrobiales > Methylobacteriaceae > Microvirga > Microvirga sp. jy35. The sequence goes on from NZ_JBWBEW010000003.1 coordinate 25,948, forward strand.
CATCCGGTCACGGAGGCGATCACGGGGCTCGACCTCGTTGAACTGCAGTTCCGGGCTGCATCCGGCGAGACTCTGCCGTTCGCCCAAGAAGATCTCACCATCGGCGGCCATGCGGTCGAGGCGCGGCTCTACGCGGAGGATCCGGAGAAGGAGTTCCTGCCCTCCACCGGAAAGCTCTGGGCGCTGGAATTTCCGGAAGGCGAGGGGATCCGCATCGATACCGGCGTCGAGGCCGGTGCCGAGGTGACGCCCTACTATGATCCGATGATCGCCAAGGTCATTGCCCATGGCGCGACCCGCGAGGAAGCCCTGGTCAGGCTGGCGGAGGCGCTCGGGCAGACGATCGTCGCCGGCCCGAAGACCAACGCCGGCTTCCTCAAAAAGCTCTGCGAGGCTGAGGGCTTCAGGGCAGGGCAGTTCGACACGGGCTTCATCGACCGCAACCTCGATGCGCTCGGGGTCGGGCCTCAGCCGCGCGACGATGTCGCCGTATCGTTCGGTGCGGCGGCGCTCATTTCGCGGGAGATCGAGCGGCTGCGCATGGCCGAACTGCAGAAGAGCGACGAGCCATCCTCGCCATGGTCGGCGCCGGACGGCTTTCAACTGCTCGGAACCCGCAGCGTCGGCATGCCGCTTCTTGCGGATGGCGAACGGGTCGAGGCGCGGGAGGTTTTCAGCTCCGAGCATCCCGGTGCGAGCACGGTCGCGGTCGGCACTGGCGATCCCTGGGCCGACGAGGACATCGATCGGGAGATCGAGGCGCCGCACGGCTTATACATCCTGCGCCATGGACGTCAGACGCTGGTGCAGCCCTACGACCCCTTCGACGTCGATCTCGAGCACATGGACGAGGGCGGCTCGGTGAAGGCGCCCATGCACGGCAAGCTCGTGGCCGTGTTCGTGCAGCCGGGCGACCGGGTCGAGAAGGGGCAGTGGCTCGCCATCGTCGAGGCGATGAAGATGGAGCACGTGCTGGTGGCACCGTCGGATGCGGAGGTGGCGGAGATTGCCGCCGAACCTGGCGCGCAGGTGGCGGAAGGCGCGCGCCTGATCGTGCTCAAGACAGAGGAATAGCCTGCGGCGCATCGCCGGATTTCGGATCCTGCCGGCGCATGGTTGAAAGCGAACATGGCCCTTCACCTGATCAAACTCTGCGTCGGCTGCGACTCGATCACCGATCTCGAGGAATGGATCGAGGAGAACCGTGCGGTTCATCGTCGGCTCGGGCGCGACTACGAGCAGACGCATACGACCCGCATGGTGCCCAAGCGGGTGGAAGAGCTTTTGGGCGGCGGTTCGCTGTACTGGGTCATCAAAGGGCAGGTTGCAGCCCGGCAGGCGCTTCTTGATATTCGCCCCTTTACTGATGGAGAGGGCATCGGGCGCTGCCGGCTGGTGCTGGACCCGAGAGTGGTTGCCGTGGAGCCACGGCCCTACAGGCCGTTCCAGGGCTGGCGCTATCTCGTTGCCAAGGATGCTCCGCGTGATATCGATGGCCACACAGGCGATCTGGCCAAGATGCCCGAAGACATGCGTCGGGAACTGGCCGAATTGGGCCTTCTCTAACTTATGTGAATCCTTGGAGGCGCTGCAATGAGGCTCCCGTTCATCCTGTGCCTGCTTCTGATTGGCGCAGCCGGTCCGGCGCTTGCGAAAGAGTGCCGCACGCCGCACCTGCCTCCGGGCATGGAAGTCAGGCTGCCGCCTGGGTGCGAGGAGCCCCTCCCGGCAGGCCGTCCGAAGGCGGAAAGTCGGGGCAGCCATAGGGCGGAGCAAGGCTTCATCAATCTCGGCAACGGAACGCAGGTGCGGATCAGCGGCCGCGTCAGGGCGGAATACGGGGTTAGCCGTTAGACTTATTTGCTGGGGATCTTCCTGGAACCTCGCTGCCGCGATTCGCATTGGCTCAGCAGTTCAGTTGAGTGGAGGTTCCGATGCTGATGTGTGCATCCGAAGGCCGGCACTGGCGTTACGAGGTCTGTGAGCATGACGACGGGTATCTCGTCCAAATGCGCGATCTGACGACCGGGGAGCTGGATGAAGAATTCTCCACCATCTTCCGCACCCTGCCGGTGGCGTTCGCCTATGCCGAAATGTCTGCGGCCTACGAGCGCTATGCAGCCTGCGAGCTGGAGCATTCGGAGGACGAGCAGATCGAGTTCGATGTGGAAGCCACCGAGCGTCATTTCATCGATCTGAGCGACAGGCTTCACGATTCGGGCATCAACGGCATCGTCGTCCAGGCCTGGGAGCGCGAAAGCCAGCGCGGCGCGACCCGCCTCCTGCACTGAGACTTGATCGGCAGGCAGCGGCTTCGCGTTTGCAAGCCGCTGTCATCTCACTAGCATCGCTCCATCACGACTCACGTCAATAATGGAGCTTCCATGGCCGATCTGTCCGCTTTCCCCATCGCCAGCCGCTGGCCAGCCCAGAATCCCGACCGCATCCAGCTCTATTCCACGCCGACTCCGAACGGCGTGAAGGTCTCCATCATGCTGGAGGAGACCGAACTCCCCTACGAGCCGCATTACATCGATATCGGCAAGAACGAGACCTGGATCCCCGAGTATCTGGCGCTGAACCCGAACGGCAAGATCCCGGCCATCATCGATCCGAGCGGACCCGGCGGGAAGCCGCTCGCCCTGTTCGAGTCGGGCGCCATCCTCCTGTACCTCGCAGAGAAGACCGGTCAGCTTCTGCCGTCCGACCCTGCGCGCCGATATGAGACCATTCAGTGGGTGTTCTTCCAGATGGCCGCGGTCGGCCCCATGTTCGGGCAGCTCGGCTTCTTCCATAAGTTCGCCGGCCGCGAGATCGAGGACAAGCGGCCGCTGGAGCGATACCGCAACGAGTCCAAGCGCCTGCTCGGCGTGCTTGAAACCCGGCTCGAGGGTCGCGACTGGATCATGGGCGAGGACTACACCATCGCCGACATCTCCCTGCTGGGATGGGTGCGCAACCTGATCGGCTTCTACGGCGCAGGGGAACTGGTGGAGTTCGACAGCCTCAAGCGGGTGCCGATGTGGCTGGAGCGGGGCCTTGCCCGTCCGGCGGTTCAGCGCGGCCTCACCATTCCGACGCGTCCGGACTGAGCCTGCGGCCGCCGCATTCTTCCAGGCGGCGATTTACATCCGTCCCATCCCGGCCCACATGTTGGGATGGGAACCTAAAACCATGATGCTACTTTTCGGAATCACCGCGGTCGCCCTTCTTTGGTGGCTGGGCAAGACCTACACGCGCACGGACCCAAAGGCGTTGGCCAAAGCCGTCAGGACCATAGGCGGCGTCGCCGCGCTGGGTGCGGCCGTGTGGGTGGGCGTCAAAGGCCAGCCCGGCCTTGCGATCCTCATCGGCGGGCTCGGCGCCTGGGCGCTGGGATGGAATTTTCTCAACATTCCCGGACCGTGGAGCCGCCTCCAGCCGCTACCGGGTCGCTTCTCCCGGATCCGTTCGGCCATGATCGAAATGGAGATCGACCATGGGAACGGCGCCATCGAGGGCAGTATCCTGGTCGGAGCCTTCGCAGGGAGGCGCCTCTCCAGTCTCGATCCGCAGAGCCTGCGCCGCCTCTACGATGAATGCAGTGCCCACGACCCGCAGGGAGTCCCCCTGCTAGAGGCGTATCTTGATCGCCGGTTTGCCGGCTGGCGTGAAAACGCTCAGGGAGATCGTGACACGCGGACGCGCACTCATGCGCAGTCGGGCGTAATGACGAAAGAAGAAGCCTATCAGATCCTGGGGCTTCAGCCGGGCGCGGGCCTCGAGGAGATCCGAAAGGCGCATCGGACCTTGATGAAGAGGCTCCACCCCGACCATGGAGGCACGGCGTATCTTGCGGCTCGTGTGAACGAGGCGCGAGAAGTCCTGCTGGGCCGACATCGCTGATACTCCACGCGCGATCCGGTTGTGTTCCGACCGAGACGGTGCAAGCACACGCACCGTCTCGAGGTTCTTCAATGCAGTCTCAACCGCGGGAGGCGAAGCAGTTCACGCCGCTCTTCTTGAGCTGCTTGCAGGCCTTCGCAGCATCATCCGATTCCGAGAAGCCGGAGAAGCGGGCGCGGTAGAGGGTGCTGCCGTCGACGCTCACCTTCTCGGTGAACGGGGAGGCCTTGCCGAGCAGCTTGCCGAAGCGGCTGCGGGCTGAGTCGAGCATCTCCTTGGCCTTGGTCTCGTCATCCGTCGCGCCGAGCTGGATCACCCAGCCGGACACTGCCGGTCGCTCGACCTTCTTCGGCTCGGGGGCTTCGACCTTGAGCGAGGCGGTCTTGGTCGCGAGGGGAGCAGACGCGGCAGGAGCCGTCTCGACGGGCTTGGCCTCGATCTTGGCCACGAGAGCAGCCTTCTGCGCCGGCGGGATCTGGGCCGGGGCGGCCTGGGGCGGCAGCGCCGCATAGGCCTGGGCGTTCAGCGGCAGCGGCTCCTGCCCCTTCTGCCAGCGCACCGAGGAGGTGGAGGAAGGGGTTGTGGTGGAGCTCGCGCCGGTTGCGGAGGCCACGACCGGGCGCAGGGTGTTCAGGTCGAGCGGCTTGCGCTGCGGGGCAGGTTGAGGCGTCGTGGCCTGGGCCATCGGAGCCTCCGGGGTGGCGGAGGCGAGCCTGACCGGAGCCTGGACGGGAGCCGGCTCGACCGGACGCGGAGCCGGAGCTTCGGCCACCATGGCGGGCTGAGCGGAGCCTTCGACCACCGGAGGGACAATGCGGGCGCCGGCATAGGCGCGGGGCAGATGATTGTCGATCAGGCCGGCCATCTTCTGGTCGCGGGAGGCGCCGGAGCGGCCGCCGAGCACCACGGCGACGATGCTGCGGCTGTCGGTGTTGACCGAGGTCAGCAGGTTGAATCCGGACAGGCGTGTATAGCCGGTCTTGATCCCGTCCACACCCTCGACCTTGCCCAGGAGCCGGTTATGGCCGCGGATCGTGCGCTTGCCGTATTGGAAGGAGCGCGTCTCGAAATAGGCGAAATACCTCGGGAAGCGATCCTGAATGGCCCGGCCGAGAACCGACAGGTCTCGCGCGGTGGTGATGTTCGGCGGATCGTGCGGCAGGCCATGCGGGTTGTAGAAGGCGGTGGAGCTCATGCCGAGTTCCCGCGCCTTGCGGGTCATCATCTGGGCAAAGGCCTCTTCAGACCCGGCGATGTTCTCGGCCACCACGACGGACACGTCATTGGCCGACAGAGTGACCATCGCCTTGATGGCATCGTCCACCTCGATGGTCGAGCCGGGGCGCAGGCCGAGCTTGGTCGGCGGCTGGCTGGCGGCATAGGACGAGACCGTCAGCGGGGTGCTCAGGCTCATGCGGCCCCGCTCGAGCTGTTCGAACAGCAGGTAAAGGCTCATGACCTTCGTGATGGAGGCGGGGATGCGGGGCGCGTCGATGTTCTCGCCCTGCAGGATCTTGCCCGTCTTCGCATCGACCACGATGGACGCCGCGGGAGGGCTGTAGCCCCCGCCGGCGGGGGCCTTGCGGCGTGCCGCCTCAGCCGGGGAAGTAACGGTGATGGCAAATGACGCAACGATACCTACGAGAGCCCATGCCTTTCGGTGTCCCATCCAAACCGAACTCATGCTGAAAAATCCCTGTTTCGTCTGGTTTTTAGGCCCTTGCGCCTGGCTCTCTAAAAGGAACCGTTGCCGGCGCAACACATGCTCTGACGGTAAGAGGTTGCGGTTACGGGGGCGTTAACAGGGATGATTCTCTTGGACGGCTTATTGTGCACTGCACAATAAAACTTGACAAACTTTTGTGCGCTGCACATACAGGACTCCGTCAGCTACTCAGCAGTGCCGACCATCATTAAACGACTTATTGTCGAGGTTCACAATGCTTCAGCCGTTCACCCAGATTCAGAAGCTCGGCCAGGACAACCTGGACGCCACCATGAAGGCGCTCGGCGCTTTCTCCAGCAATTCCCAGGCGATCGCTACCGAGGCGGCCGAGTTCGCTCGCAAGTCCTTCGAGCACACCTCCTCCACGGTCGAGAAGCTGCTCGGCGTCCAGACCCTGGACAAGGCGGTCGAGATCCAGACGGCCTATGTGAAGGGCGCCTATGACAGCCTGGTCAACCAGTCGACCAGGATGGGCTCGCTCTACTCGAATCTGGCCTCCGAGACGCTGAAGCCCTACGAGGGCCTCCTCTCCAAGACCGCTGCCTAAGGCAGCTCAGTCTCATATCCTTTAGGATGAAGCGCCCGGCCTCGTGCCGGGCGCTTTGCATTGGGGGCTCGAAACTGGAAGCTTGGCCGCCGCTAAACCCCGGTCGCGAAGGCGTGACCAACATGTCGCTCTTTTCATCCATGCTGCGACCACCCATCTGGTTGATCTGGCGGACTGAATGGAGCGACTATAGATTTGGCTTATGGTGTGGCTCGGACCGGGATGTGGGCCATAGCTGAGCCGAGAAGAGAAGAGGGGCGGTCGTCCGACGATGCTGCGGTTAGCTTACGGTACTTTGATTCTGTCGGGGCAGTCTCCGATTTCGGCTGCCGGCGGGTCACAGCCTCCTGGAGGCGATGATGGCGGTCGCTCCAACACGGCCATCATCACGAAAACCAAGCCGCGCACGAAACGGCCGAACCTTTACCGCGTTCTCCTCTTGAACGATGATTACACCCCGATGGAGTTCGTGGTGCATGTGCTGGAGCGTTTCTTCAACAAGAACCGGGAAGATGCGACCCGGATCATGCTGCACGTACATCAGAACGGCGTCGGGGAATGTGGAGTTTTTACCTACGAAGTTGCCGAGACCAAGGTGACCCAGGTGATGGATTTCGCCCGGAAGCACCAGCATCCTCTGCAGTGTGTAATGGAAAAGAATTAGCCGAGCCCCGCTCATAAAGGACAAGCCGTTGCCGAGCTTTTCTCGCAGTCTTGAACAAGCCCTTCACCGAGCCCTCGCTCTTGCTGGCGAGCGCCGCCACGAATACGCAACCCTCGAACACCTTCTCCTGGCTCTGATCGACGACCAGGATGCGGCTGCCGTCATGCGGGCCTGCAATGTCGATCTCGAAGTACTCCGCCGCAACCTGGTGGACTACGTCGACAGCGAACTCGCCAACCTCGTGGCAGACGGGCGCCAGGATTCCAAGCCGACGGCCGGCTTCCAGCGCGTGATCCAGCGGGCGGTGATCCATGTCCAATCCTCGGGGCGCGATGAAGTGACGGGGGCCAACGTGCTGGTCGCCATCTTCGCCGAGCGGGAGAGCCATGCGGCCTACTTCCTGCAGGAGCAGGACATGACCCGCTACGACGCGGTCAACTACATCAGCCACGGCATCGCCAAGCGCCCGGGCCTTACCGAGAGTCGTTCGCCGCGCGGTTCCGAGGAAGAGTCGTCGAATGAGCGTCCCACCCAGGACGAGGGCGATGCGAGAGCCAAGAAAAAGGGCGATGCGCTCGACGCTTACTGCGTGAATCTCAACAAGAAGGCGAAGGAAGGTCGGATCGATCCGCTCATCGGCCGCGAGTCGGAAGTCCAGCGCACCATTCAGGTTCTGTGCCGCCGCCAGAAGAACAACCCGCTCCTCGTCGGCGATCCCGGCGTCGGCAAGACCGCCATCGCGGAAGGCCTTGCCCGCAAGATCGTCCAGGGCCAGGTGCCGGAGGTTCTGAAGGGCGCGACCGTCTTCTCCCTCGACATGGGCACGCTCCTCGCCGGCACCCGCTATCGCGGCGACTTCGAAGAGCGCCTGAAGCAGGTGATGAAGGAGATCGAGGCGCATCCGAACGCCATCATGTTCATCGACGAGATCCATACGGTGATCGGCGCCGGCGCCACCTCCGGCGGCGCGATGGATGCCTCCAACCTCCTGAAGCCTGCACTTGCCCAGGGCTCCTTACGCTGCATCGGCTCGACCACCTACAAGGAATACCGCCAGTATTTCGAGAAGGATCGGGCCCTCGTGCGCCGCTTCCAGAAGATCGACGTGAACGAGCCGTCCGTGCCGGATGCCATCGAGATCGTGAAGGGCCTGAAGCCCTATTTCGAGGACTTCCACAAGCTCAAGTACACCAACGACGCCGTGAAGGCGGCGGTGGAGCTGTCGGCCCGCTACATCAATGACCGGAAGCTGCCGGACAAGGCGATCGACGTGATCGACGAGACCGGCGCGTCGCAGATGCTCCTGCCCGAGGGTCGCCGCAAGAAGACCATCGGCATCAAGGAGATCGAGGCCACCATCGCCACCATGGCCCGGATCCCGCCCAAGACCGTATCCAAGGACGATGCGGAGGTGCTCGCGCACCTGCAGGACACCCTCAAGCGGGTGGTCTACGGGCAGGATAAGGCCATCGAGGCGCTCTCCTCGGCCATCAAGCTGGCCCGCGCCGGGCTGCGCGACGCGGAAAAGCCCATCGGGTCCTATCTCTTCGCCGGCCCCACGGGCGTCGGCAAGACCGAGGTGGCCAAGCAACTCGCCACGTCGCTCGGCGTCGAGCTCCTGCGCTTCGACATGTCGGAGTACATGGAGCGGCATACGGTCAGCCGCCTGATCGGCGCGCCTCCCGGCTATGTGGGCTTCGACCAGGGCGGTCTCCTGACCGACGGCATCGACCAGCATCCGCACTGCGTGCTCCTGCTCGACGAGATCGAGAAGGCGCATCCGGATCTGTTCAACATCCTGCTCCAGGTCATGGACCACGGGAAGCTGACGGATCACAACGGCAAGCAGGTCGATTTCCGCAACGTGATCATCATCATGACCACGAATGCGGGCGCCGCCGACATGGCCCGTCCGGCCTACGGCTTCACCCGCACCAAGCGGGAGGGCGACGACACCGAGGCCGTGAACAAGCTGTTCACGCCGGAATTCCGCAACCGTCTCGATGCGATCATCTCCTTCGGTCACCTGCCCAAGGAAGTGGTCCAGAAGGTCGTCGACAAGTTCGTCATGCAGCTGGATGCCCAGCTCGCCGACCGCAATGTGTCGATCGAGCTCACCGACGAGGCCCGGGACTGGCTGGTCGAGCACGGCTATGACGAGGCCATGGGCGCCCGCCCCATGGGCCGTCTGATCCAGACGACCATCAAGACGCCGCTTGCCGACGAGGTTCTCTTCGGACGCCTCAAGGACGGTGGAGCGGTCAAGGTCGTGGTCAAGACCGACGAGATCGGCCTGCAGAGCCTCGGCTTCGAATATGTGGAAGGCCCGGTGAAGCCGAAGCCCGAGAAGGTCGTGACGAACGCCAAGAAGAAGCCCAAGGCGAAGTCCGCGTCCACGAGGACCAAAAAGTCGGTGAAGCCGAAGGGGTCTGATGGTAATGGTGGCGGCGGTGTCCGCACCGTTCCAAAGGTACCGTTGGTTAGAGCATGACGACTGACATCCACGAGGGGCCGCTTCAGGCCTCCCGCACCATTGATGCTCCGGCGAAGGCTTCGTGGCGTGAGAAGCGCTACCAGCGGCGGCGTCGGCGCGTCTGGCTCGAGGAGATCCTCGGCTGGATCCTCGTGCCTGTGATCATCCTCGGCTGCTACTGGTTCCTGGAAGTGGGTCTGAGCGCTCTCGGCACCTCGCCGGCGGCGATCATGGAAGGCATTGAAGCGATCATCGCCACCCTCTAGGGGGCATTCCCAGCCCGAGTTCATGCAGAGCCGTACCGGATCGCTATCCGGTACGGCTTTTATTTTGCCCTGTTCGCATCGTGCGGACCCTCGAATGCAAAACCGCCTCCGGGTCCGGGGCTCTAGGCAATCGGAGCATCGACGGTGCAGACGATCCCCGTCGAGGCGAAGTCGATCGTTGCTTTCCCGTGGAGATCCTGAGCGAGGCTGCGCTCGACGAGGCGGGTGCCGAACCCTCTGCGTTGCGGGACCTTCACCGCCGGCCCGTTCGTCTCGCACCAGGTCAGATGCAGGCGCCTTTCCGAGACCTCGTTCACCGACCAGGCAATCCGCACTTCGCCGCTATCGTTGGCTAGGGCGCCGTACTTCACCGCGTTCGTGGCGAGTTCCTGGAGGGCCATGGCGATCGCCAGCGCCATTCGGGGCGACAGGCGAACGTCCGGCCCTTCCATATGGATGCGTCTCTCCCGCTCGTGGCGGTAGGGCGCCATGGCTTCACGGACGATCTCGAGGAGGCCCGCGCCTTCCCAGTTCTCCCGCGTGAGCACGTCGTGGGCACGGGAGAGGGCGAGCAGGCGCGCCTCCATGGCCGAGCGGGCCTCCCCCATGGTGTCGGCGTTGCGGAGGGTCTGGGAGGCGATGGACTGGACGGTCGCCAGGGTGTTCTTCACCCGATGATTGAGCTCGTGGATCAGGAGCTGCTGGTGCTCCTCCCACCGCTTGCGTTCGGTGATGTCCATAACGACGCCGCGGGACCTGATGATGCGGTTCTTCTCGTCCCGCACATACTCACCGCGCCCGTCAACCCATCGGATCGTACCGCCGGGCATCATCAGACGAAGCGTCCATTGGAAACTGCGGAAGCCGGTGTCCTCCTGCTCCCTGTCACGTTTGCTGAGGATCTGCGCGACGTCCTCGGGGTGGTAGCGGTCGCGGATATCCGCAAGAGTCAGCACGTGATCGGGAGGGTATCCGTAAAGCTCGCTGAGCCGAGGCGAGGGGTTCATCCTTCCTTCGATGTGGTCGAAGTCGAAGATGGCGAGCGAGCCGGCTTCGAGGGCGGCCATCAGCTCCGCCTCCCTCTCGATCAGGGCCTGCTCGGCTTCCTTGCGGTCGGTGATGTCCAGGAGTACGCCGATCGTTCTGGTCGGAAACTCATTGGGACCGAGCAGCATCTCGGCGCGCATGAGGAGCCAGCGCAGCGATCCGTCGACTCTGTAGAATCGATATTCGACCTCGAAGAACCGCTCTCCCTTCTTGAGAGCATCCATGGCGGCGGCACTCAGCCGCTCCCGGTCGCCGGGATAGTACCGCGTGCGAAGGTCGGCGACATCCAGCTCCGCATCCGCCGGATACCCGAGCATGCGGTTGAGCTCGGGGCTCGCCGTGATGCGGTCCGTTGCCGTTTCATGCTCCCAGACGGCCATGCGGCCTGCGTCGACGGCCAGCCGCAGGCGATCCTCGCTCGCCCGAAGGGCGGTCTCCGCGCGAGCCCGCTCAAGCGCATCCCAGATGCGTTCCGCAACGTCCTCAACGAGTTTGACTTCGCTGCCGGTCCAGAACCGTGGCGACCGGTTGTGAACGTAGATCGCCGCGACCATCCGGCCTCGTTTGATCAGGCTGACTGTCACAACGGACGAGAATTCCAGATAGGCGAAGGCGGCAAGGTGTTCCGGCGAGTTGGTGCGCGGGTCCTCGGCGGCATTGTGGACGACCAGGGTATCGCCGCGCCGGAGCGCGTCGTGAATCTCAGGACCGAACGCTGCAAGATCATGGGTCCCGGTCTGGGGCGCCACCATGCCGTCCGTCCAGTTGCGTTCGGTGGTGAAGAAGCGAGCCGTTTCCTCGACCTCGCCGAATCCGACACGACTGACCCCGAGATGCTCCCCCAGCATCTGCTGGGCAGCGACGATGACTTCCCTCGGTTCATTCAGGCCGCGCAAACGGTCGCTCAGGCGAACGAGGAACTCGAGCCGCTGCTCGCTCAGCACCTTCGAGGTGGTCTCGTGTACGACGCAGAGAACGCCCGCAACATCGCCGCTCTCGTCATGAATGGGGCTGTAGGAGAAGGTCCACCTGGTCTGCTCCGGATACCCTTTCCGCTCGATGGTGATGGGCAGATCCTCGAAGAAGCTGGCCTCGCCGGCGAGAGCCTGCTCCGCGATCGGCCCCATCACGTCCCAGGCCTCCGACCAGATCTCCCGAAACGGACGGCCGAGGGCCTCCGGCTTCGCGCCGAGCATGGGTCTGTAGGCATCGTTGTAAAAGGCGGTCAGTTCCGGTCCCCAGACCAGGAAGGTTGGAAACTTCGAATGGAGCAGCATGCTCACGGCTGTGCGCAGGGAGTGCGGCCATGTCTCGATGGCGCCGATTGCAGTCGCAGACCAGTCGAAACGGCGGACGCGCTCGCCCATGGCGCCGCCATTGGCAAGGAAGTCCGGCAGAAGCGCGAGACGGTGCTGCATCACGGGAGCTTCCAGCAGGGCGGGCTTGATGTCATTGATGACCTAGGAACCTGAAACGGTGAAAAATCGTCCCTGTCGGGCTGCATCGGGGATCGGGAGCAGACAACTCCATGAAACTTCGACGGGATGGAAGATGGGTTCGAGGCCGCACTGCACATATGAACCATTATTCCGGGATTTCCAGGACCCCGACAAAGACTTGTCGGCGCCTTGGGGCCAAGGACGGCACCCCGCAACCAGTCCGATGGTTTGACCTCGACTCGGGCAGCTTCTAGCCTGGATGTGCTTTCGATCCCGCAACGGTATGTTCTCGACGGGCTCGGATGATCACGAGGTCCCCATGACGAGACTGATCGGCCTTTCGGGAAGCCTGCGGCAGGCCTCGTACAACACCGCGCTTCTTCGCAGCGCCGCTGGCCTGATGCCGGAGGGTTGCGAACTTGTGGTTGAGGCCATCCGGGGCATTCCGCTCTACGACGGCGACCTGGAGGCAGCCCAGGGAATCCCGGAGAAGGTTGCAGCACTAAAGGAAGCCATCGCCGCTGCGGATGGCCTGCTCCTCGTGACCCCGGAATACAACAACTCGATTCCCGGTGTGTTCAAGAACGCCATTGACTGGCTCTCCCGCCCCGACGCGGACATCAAGCGCGTTTTCGGGAACAAGCCTGTAGCCGTGATCGGCGCTTCGCCCGGCGGCTTCGGCACCATTCTGTCCCAGAATGCCTGGCTTCCTGTCCTACGCACGCTGAAAGCCGATTTCTGGTCCAGCGGCCGGCTGATGGTCTCGCGAGCCGGAACGGTCTTCAATCAGGATGGCACGCTCACAGACCAGAAGATCGAGGACCAGCTTCGGAAATTTCTCGAAGGCTTCGTCGCCTTCGCGCGTGCTGCGCGGCAAGGTGCGCCTGCTGCCGGCAGCTAATCCTCTTCCCGATGCTTGAACGGGGTGGCCTCCTCCAACTCCTCGGCGGCTTCCGACACGTAGAGGCGCTCCTGATCGAGATAGGCTTCAATGGCGCGACGCAGTCCTGGATCGGCGATATCATGCGCCGATGAGGTGAGAACGGGCCGGTAGCCCCGCGCCAGCTTGTGCTCGCCCTGGGCTCCTGCCTCGACCCGGTCGAGGCCGCGTGCGATGGCGAACGCGATGGCCTGGTAATAGCAGACCTCGAAATGCAGGAACGGATGATCCTCGATGCAGCCCCAGTTGCGCCCATAGAGGCGCTTGTCGCCAATGAAGTTGATGGCGCCTGCGATGTATCGGCCGTTGCGCTTCGCCATGACGAGCAGCACCCGGTTCGACATCCGCTCTCCGATCAGAGAAAAGAAGGAGCGGTTGAGGTAGGGACGGCCCCATTTGCGGGAGCCGGTATCCATGTAGAAGGCGAAGAAGGCGTCCCAATGCGCCTCGGTGATGTCCTTGCCCGTCACCCACTCGATGCTGATGCCAGGGCTAAGAGCGTCGCGCCGCTCGCGACGGATCGCCTTGCGCTTGCGCGAGGCGAGCGCCGCCAGAAAGTCGTCGAAGCTGCCATAGCCTTCGTTGAACCAGTGGAACTGCTGGTCGTCCCGGCGCAGGAAGCTTTCAGAGGTGAGGGCGTCGAGATCGTCCTGCTGCAGGAATGTCGCATGGATCGACGAGGCGCCGGTCTGATCCCGCAGCGCCCGGAGGCCGGCCATGAGATAGGAGCGGGTCTCCGCCGCCCGGGGGCTGTTCTGCACGAGGAGGCGGGGTCCAGTGACGGGCGTGAACGGCACCGCCACCTGGAGCTTGGGATAGTACCGCCCTCCGGCCCGCGTATAGGCATCCGCCCATGAATGGTCGAACACGTATTCGCCCTGAGAGTGGGATTTGAGATAGCAGGGCGCGGCGCCCAGCATCCTCTCGGCTTCGTCTTCGACAAGGACGTGCAGGGGCGCCCAGCCGGCCTTTGCGCCGACACAGCCGGAATCCTCAAGCGCCGAGAGAAAGGCGTGGGACACGAAGGGATTGAACGGATCGTCGTCGCCTGATCCCGTGCCGAGGGCACAGGCATCCCACTGGTCGGCAGGAACCGCCTTCAGGCCCTGGGCAATTTTGACTTGAACGCTCACTGGGTGGAGGGACCCCGCCGTTAGGGATTAAGAGCTAATCACTCGGCGGGATCCTTGCAACATCAGTCTGTGGTAGCTCTCCCCTTTGTCATCCCGGGGCTGCGGAGCAGAGCCCGGGGTCCATAACCGCTGACGGAGCAGAAAGAAGCGCGGTGAATGCCGCTGCGTTCCTCTCGTGAATGTCGCGGTTATGGATCCCGCCTGCGCGGGCATGACAAGAGGATGGATCAGGGCAGGAAGCCCTCGAACACCATCTGGTCCGCGTGCTTCTCGGCATGAGCGCGTTCCTCAGGCGTCCGCACGGTCCAGGTCATGACCGGCAGGTTTCCGAGGAGCCTGCTGAGATGGGTCGAGGCGCAGGGGATGTCCTTGACGCGCCATGACAGGAAATGCGGCTGCGACTCGCCGAAATGGAGCAGGTTCGCCATCCGGTGCTTCTTCTCAGGCGTCAGGAAGCTGTCGGCTTTCGACGCATATTCCAACTCGCCGATGAAGCCGCGCGTGATGTGCGGCGCATGCTCGCGCAGGTGGGTCACGATGTCCGGATCGAAGGATTTGATGACGAACGGGCCGCTGTAATCCGCCATGATTTCGATCACGCGCTTCGTCAGCCGCATGTCGCCGTTGAACTTGCTCTTGATCTCGACGACCAGCGGCGTGCGCCCGGCAATGGTGCCGAGATAATCCTTGAATGAGGGAATTTTGTCTCCGCCGATCGTGCCCGCGACGTCGATCCGGGTCAGATCGGAGAGCTTGCGCTCGGCGACAAGACCCGTTTCGCCCGTGAGGCGGTCGAGCTCGAAATCGTGAAAGACGATGGCTTCGTTGTCGGCGGTCAGCTGAACGTCGAGCTCGATGGGGAAGCCATGCGCGATGGCGGCTTCCGCGGCCGAGACCGTGTTTTCGATGACGCCTTCGGCTTTGTTGTGAAGGCCGCGATGGGCGATAGGCTTCGCGACGAGCCAGCCGGGAATACTCATTGGACTTCGAACATCCCTTCGACCTCGACGCAGGCATCGAGCGGCAGTTCCGCCACGCCGACGGTGGAGCGGGCATGGCGGCCGGCATCGCCCAGCACCTCGACCATCAGGTCCGAGGCGCCGTTCATGACGGGAGCGAGCGCGGCAAATGTCGGCACCGCGTTGATGAAGCCGCCGAGGCGGACGCAACGCGTGACCTTGTCGAGATCGCCCACGGCAGCCTTCAGCTGGGCGAGAAGATTGATGGCACACAGGCGTGCAGCCTCCTGGCCGACCTCAGGCGAGACCTCCGCGCCGACCTTGCCCTTGTGAGCATCGGCCATCTTGCCGTCGAGCCCAAGGCAGAGCTGCCCGGAGATGATGACGAGGTTGCCGGTTCGGACAAACGGCACGTAATTCGCAACCGGTGCCGCCGGGGTCGGCAGGGTGATCCCCAGTTCCTGAAGTTTCTTGTCGACTGCGCTCATGGAAGCCTCGATGTGTGACATCATCCGGACGGAGTAGTGGCGGATGAGCCGGAAGGACGCAAGCGGGAACATTGCCCTGTCCGCAAGAGGAGCCTATCTTGGCTCCCGTTGCGTCGGGAGAAGATATGCGTTTGTTCGTTGTGGCCTCCGGCCTGTCCATCGCCTCGCTGATGCCCGCACTCGCGGAGACGGGCAAGGCCCCGGTTCAACTCGCGCCCCATCGGGCCGTCTACGATCTCTCGCTCCTGCGGGCCGGCGGCTCCAACGGTGTCGAGAGCGCGAGAGGGCGCATCGCCATGGAATTCGGCGGCGATGCCTGCGATGGCTACACCCTGAAGTACCGTCAGGTGACGATCCTCAACAGCAGTGAGTCCGGCGCCAACACCATGGACGTCCAGACCGCCACCTATGAGGCTGGCGACGGCCGCTCCATGCACTTCAAGTCCACGTCGTTCCGGCAGGGCATGATCAAGGACAGCGAGGTTGACGGCGACGCCAAGATCACCCCGGAAGGCACGCTCAACGTCGATCTGAAGCAGCCGAAGAAGGCCGCGTTCGGCTCTGCCGGCGAGACGGTGTTTCCGACCGAGCACCTCAAGCGCCTCATCGAGGCCGGACGCCGGGGCGATACGACCCTGTCGATCAGGGTCTATGACGGCTCCAACAAGGGCGACAAGGTCTACGACACCCTCGGGTTGATCGGCCGCAAGATCGAGCCGGGCGCCGCCCTCGCATCCCTGGAGGAGGCTGTTCGGAAGGACGATCTCGCCTCCCTGGCGCGCTGGCCGATCACCATCAGCTATTTCGAGGAAGGCAAGGGCGACCGCACTCCGGTCTACAGGATCTCATTCGAGCTCTTCGAGAACGGCATCAGCCGGGACCTCAAGCTCGATTACGGCGATTTCGCCCTCAAGGGCGAGCTGAAAAGCCTCGATGTTCAGAAGCCTGGTCCCTGCCAGCGCTAGAATATCGCCCATACCAGCTAAGGCTTGCGCAGCACGATTCCCTTCTGAAGTGCACCCGCGCCGAACTTGTCGCGGATCTTGTCGATGGCGGCCTCCATATGGGCCTGCCGCACCACGGACTGGTCCGCAAGGTCGCCCTTGTCCGCATCCGCTGCATCGCACAGATCTGCGGCGCCGATCCCGATGAGGCGAAATGCGGTGCCGTCGCAGGAGGCCTTGAGGAGCTGGCGCGCGGGGTCGAAGAGGCGGGCGGCGAGCTGGGTCGGGGCGAGGCCGGAGCGGGTCCGGGTGAGCAGCCGGAAGTCCTTGTCCTTCAGCTTCAGGGTCACGCTGCGCCCGGCCAGGCCCGACTTCTTGAGGCGGCGCGAGACCTTCTCGGAGAGCCGCCAGAGGATCGGCTCCAGTTCGTCGAAAGACCGCAGGTCCGTTTCGAACGTGGTTTCCGCCGAGATGCTCTTGGTCTCCCGATCCGGCGTGACGCTCCTGTGGTCCTCGCCCCAGGCAAGCCGGGACAGGCGCTGCGAGTCGCGGCCCAGAGCCCCGAACAAGGTCTTCAGGTCCACGTCCCGCAGGTGGGCAATCTGCGTCACTCCCACCTTCGCGAGCCGTCCCTGAGCCGAGCTGCCGATGCCGGGAATGATCCCGACCGGCTTGTCGGCCAGGAAATCCGCGGCCTCCTCGCGCCCGATGATGGAGAAGCCCCGCGGCTTCTGGAGATCGGAGGCGATCTTGGCCAGGAACTTGTTGTAGGACAGCCCCACCGAGATCGAGATGCCGATCTCCTTCTCCACCTTGCGGGCGAAGCGGGCCAGCGTCAGGGCGGGGCTGCCGTGGTGCAGACGCTCCGTCCCGGTGAGATCCAGGAAGGCCTCGTCGATGGAGACCGGCTCCACCAGAGGCGTCAGCTCCAGCATGAGCTGACGCACCTCGCGGCCCGCCTTGCTGTACTTCTCTCGGTTCGGCTTGATCACCGTCGCGTGGGGGCAGAGCTTCAGCGCCTGGAACATCGGCATGGCGGAGCGCACCCCATAGGTGCGCGCCACGTAGCAGGCGGTCGACACGACGCCGCGCTTGCCGCCGCCGATGATCACCGGCTTGTCGGCAAGGCTCGGATCGTCCCGCTTCTCCACCGCGGCGAAGAAGGCATCGCAGTCCACATGCGCGATGGAGAGGCGGTCGCGCTCCCTGTGCCGGAGCAGGCGAGGGGACCCGCACGCCGTGCATCGTGCCGCCAGGGGGCTGGCGGCCAGCATCAGACAGTCACGGCAGAAGGGCGCGGCGCTCATGGGCGAAGAAGCTACTCGAATTCGGAGGGTGAGAGGGTCCAGCGGGCCCCCATGATGTGCTCGGGCTTGGTGTTCAGCTCCTTGGCCAGCGCGATCAGCAGCGGCTCGTCGGAGACCACGTAATCGAGGATGCCGGCGAAGAAGCCGGGAGACGAGGCGGCGGAGCGAATGGTGTCCGGCCCCAGGCCCGAGACGGCCAGGAACCGGCCGAGGCGCTCCTCGTCGCTGGTGATGAAGGAGAAGGCCCCCACTGCGACATTTTCGGCCTCCTCGCGGGTAACTCTTTTTAAGGGTGTGTTCATGCTGTCAGTTTGCATTTCATCAATAGGTTTGGACCTAACTATACCATCAGACGAAAAATTCGGGCCGGTGAAGTGCGTTTTGGGCCCCGGGAAAGCGCCAATGAAGAAGACCGTGCTCATTGTTGAGGATAACGAACTCAACATGAAGCTCTTCAACGATCTCCTCGAGGCCCATGGCTATGCGACCCTCAAGACCAGCCATGGCATCGAGGCCATGGAGCTGGCCCGGGCCCACAAGCCGGACCTGATCCTCATGGATATCCAGCTGCCCGAGGTTTCAGGCCTGGAAGTGACCCGCTGGCTCAAGGCGGACGAAGAGCTCAAGTCGATTCCCGTCATCGCAATCACGGCCTTCGCCATGAAGGGCGACGAGGAGCGGATCAGGGAAGGCGGCTGCGAAGCCTATATGTCCAAGCCGATCTCGGTGGCCAAGTTCATCGCAACCGTGAAGACTTACCTTGAGGCAGATGGCAAGCCTGGATAACTTGGGTTAACGGGTATCCGGACTGAATCCGCAGCTTCAGCAAGCCGATTCATCTCCTTGAGATACCTTGGCTTTAATTTTTTTGGGAAAATGCCGCTTTTTGGCCACATGGGCGCTTGCATCGCCCCGTGTTTCTTATACGTTCGTCAATAGTTTCCGCCCAGAGCGGAAGAAATGCCCTACGGATGCTCAGGTCCGCCGCATCTCCTGGGACTTCGTGGGCTCGGCCAGCCCGGGAGCAGATCGTTGCCTCCTCAACGCTGCTCCCGGCTGGCCACCAACTTTTCCAATAGGGCGCCGCAAGGCGCCTTTTATTTTGGCCAGCGTTCCGCACGGTCGGATTCGGTCCGAACCCCCGTTTCTTCAAACGAATCAGCTACTTTCTTTTAAGCCAAGCTTGTCCTTAAGGAAATATGCCCTTAGGGCAGACCCCCTAGGGGCAGGCTATCCATGATGCGGCTCTGGCCCAGCCCTGCTACCCTGGGAGGGCAGTTCTCAAACGGGATGAGGGATCATGGACCATCGCACACCTTCCTTGCCGCCCAAGACGGCGCTGACCCGCTTTTCCGTCGCCCCCCTGTCCACCATGACCCGGCGCATGGCCGATGTCGCGTCCGGCCGGGCGCCGGCCGATCTCGTGATCACCGGCGCCCGGGTGCTGTCCACCTACAGCGAGCGCACCGCGCAGGACAGGGAAGTCTGGATCGCCGGCGGACGCATCGCCGCCGTAAAGCCGGCCGGTTCCTACCGGCAGGTCGGGGGTGCGCCGGGCCGGGTTTACGATGCGAGGGGCGGCATCATCGCACCGGGCCTGGTCGATCCGCACATCCATATCGAGAGCAGCATGATCACGGCCTGCGCCTATGCGGAGGCGGCGCTGCTCAACGGCACCACCACGATCTTCTGCGACAGCCATGAGATCGGCAACGTGATGGATGCGGCCGGCATCGAGATGATGCTGGAAGATGCGCGGCATGCCCCCCTTTCCATCTTCCTCACAGTTCCCAGTACGGTTCCTGCGACCTCGCCGGATCTCGAGACGGCGGGCGGCGACCTCACGCCCGAGAAGATCGCCGCGCTCTTCGACCGCTGGCCCGAGGCGGCGGCGCTCGGGGAGAAGATGGATTTCGTGCCCGTAACGGCGGGGGACCCGCGCAGCCATGCGATCCTGGCAGCCGCCCTGGAGCGCGGAAAGTCGGTCTCGGGCCATATCTACGGGCGCGAGTTCGTGGCGGCCTATGCGGCGAGCGGCGTCACGGACACGCACGAGGCCATCGACCGGGACATCGCCGACGACCTGCTCGATGCGGGGATCTGGATCTTCCTGCGCGGCGGCCCGCCGACGACGCCGTGGCATTCGCTGCCCGAGGCGATCAAGACCATCACGGAACTCGGCTCCTGCCATAAGCGCATCTGCGTCTGCACGGATGATCGCGATGCGGACGATCTCATGATGTTCGGCATGGACTGGGTGACGCGCGAAGCGCGCCGTGCGGGCATGAGCCGTGAGCAGGCCTGGAGCATGGGCTCGCTGCATCCCGCCACGCGCTTTGCCATGGACGGTGAGATCGGCGGCCTCGGCGGAGGACGCCGGGCCGATCTCGTCCTGCTCAACGACGATCTCGAGGTGCAGAACACCTGGTATGGCGGGGAACTTGTGGTCGAGGCCAAGAAGATCACGCCTGTGCTCGATCAGGCCCTCTCCAACCGCTACCGCTATCCGGAGGAAGCCTATCGCACGGTGCATATCCCAAGCGTGCCGAAGCTGATCCCGGACCTGCTGACGGAAGCCTGCACGGCCAATGTGATCCGCGTGGCGCTGCCGGGCATCGTGCTCTTCCACGACAAGGTGCAGCTGCAGAAGGAGGAGAGCTGGGACGCTCTGCTCTCGAAGAACGGCCTCACCTTCGTTACCGTGATCGAGCGTCATGGCCGCACGGGCGGCAAGGGGGTTGCGCACGGACTGCTCAAGGATTTCGGCCTCAAGAGCGGCGCCGTGGCGAGCAGTGTCGGACACGACTCCCATAACGTCATCGTTGCGGGCACCAACGAGGCGGACATGCGCATCGCGCTCGAGACGCTCATCGAAGCCCAGGGCGGCGTCTGCGTGGTCGATCAGGGTAAGGTCGTGGCCATGGTGCCGCTGCCCATCGCGGGCCTTCTCTCGGACAAGCGCGTGACGGAAGTGGCCGAGGAGACCCGCGCCCTGAAAGTTGCGTGGGAGAGGGCCGGCTGCAAGATCCCCTATATGGGATTCAACCTGATCCCGCTCTCCGTGATCCCGGAGATCCGCATCACCGACAAGGGGCTGGTGCTGGTGCCGGAAATGGAACTCGTGCCGCTCTACGAAGGGTAGGATCGTCCCTCATCGTCATGGCCGGCCTTGTGCCGGCCATGACGATGCTGTGAAGCACGGCGCTTCAAGCAATCGAGATCACCGGCACAAGGCCGGTGATGAGGTGAGGAGGGTGGTCGGTCCTTTATGAGCCAAACTCTCAGGATGAGGACAATGCTTCTCAAAACGTAGATGGCCGGCCTTGTGCCGGCCATGACGGAATGCGGAACGAACTCACCGAAGCTTCTGCGGCGCAGCCTTTTCAAATTCCGCCAGCGCTTCGCGCATCGCAGCCGCGAAAGCGGGGTGCTGGTAGAGATCGTTGTGCCCCGCATCGGCGATCGTGCGATCGAGAACGAGATTGGGAATGACGCTCCGCAGGGGCTCGCTGCGGCGCGCCGGCACGATGGTGTCGCGACCTGCCGCAATCAGCGCCGTCGGCGTCTGCCGATCCTTCACCAGATCGATGGTCGGCATGTGATGGCGCAGGAGGAGGTCTGTGGGCGCCCAGGAGAAGTGCTCGCGCGCTAGGGCTTTCAGGGAGTCGAATGGTGTGACCAGGATCAAGCCTGCAAGCGTTCGGTGATGCGCCAGATAGGCCGCCACGCCGCTGCCGATGCTCAACCCCACGACCACCACCTGCCGGGGGCGCTCCCCCTCCAGATGATCGAAGATCGTCAGGGCATCCGCGAACAGCGCCCTTGCGCCCGGCGTGCCGCTGCTCGGCGGATAGCCCCGGTAGTGGAAGGCGATCACCTCATGGTCGGGAAAGAGGCCGTGCAGGGTGAGGGCGACCGCATCCGCATTCCAGGCATTGCCGCCGAAGCCGAGCAGGAGAGGCTTTGCGCCGGACTGGTTCCCGAGACGCACGCCGACCAGTCGGTCGCCATCGGGTGTCGTCAGTTCGAGGCGCTCGGCAGAAGGAGGAAGCGGAGGGCGGTTGGCGGCCGCCATCTGCGCGGGAAACAGCATCCTGGTCTGGAACAGGGCCGTGACGAGCACCAGGACCGCATAGAGAAGGGCAATGCCGAGAACGAGCGTGAGAAGCCACATGGGTGCCGACTTGGATGTTCGAGCCACAGGCACATCAACTCCCTGGAGCCGCTTTGGTGCGTCCCGTGGCCAGCTCGTCGGTGCGGGCCATGAGGTCGCTCAGGTTCTTCTGGAACTGCTCGAAGGCAAAACCCAGCGCGAACACGCGGCCGAACGCTTCTCTGGGAAGGTCGCGGACGAGCGCATCGGCGCGCAGCGCGTCCGCATCGCTGGTGAAAGCCTTCAGCGCCAAGCGAAAGGCCTCGGAATCCGGCGGCTTGGTGCGTCGCCGGAGGGCTTCCGCCAGATTCAGGAGCAGGGCGCGGGCGGCGTGATGCAGCGCCGTGAGGGAGGGCCTCAGCCTGTCCAGAACCGGCGCGGGCAGAGGGGTGGAGGCCGCGCGGCCGATCATCACGAGATCATGGCGCACCCGGTAGAGAGTGCGGATGAGCGGCTCGGGATCGGGAGCCTCGGTGAGGTGAGTTCGGCGCTCCCGCGCCGCCTCATCGGCGGCCGCTTCCGCCTTCTTCAGGGCTGAGCGGATCTGCGGATGGAGCTTCTGCAGGGCCGAGCGGCCTGACGGATCAGCCGTCAGTTCATCGATGAACACGGAGACGAGCTCCGCATTGAGCGTGACGACCTTGGCGGCCGCTTCCGTCATCAGGGTATGGGCCCGGGCGGGCAGCACGAATAGGGCGACGAGCACCCCTACGACGTTGCCGAGCGTGATCTCGAGCACCCGGTCGAAGGCTGACGCGAGCGGCCCGATCGCCTGTCCCACAGGCGGCAGGAGCATGATGAGGGACGTGATAGGCGCCACGCGAAACGCCGGCTTGACGGCCGCGAGGAGTGCCAAGGGAAACAGGGCCACGATGAGGGCGATCCCCAGGGTCGCTGCCGAACCATGCGGGACGAAGGCGGCGATCAGGCCGCCATAGACCGCTCCCGCCAGGGTGCCGCTGAACCGCTCGACGGCGGCCTTGAGAGAGCCTCCGACGCTCGCCTGCATTACGACGACGGCCGTGATGACGGCCCAGTAGCCTTGCGGCATCTGGAAGAAACGGGTGACGGCATAGGCAAGAACGCCGGCCACTGTGACCCGCAGCGCCAGCTTCAGATCCGCGCCCCGCGCGCCCACTCGATCGCCTGCCCGTTCGACCCACCCAGACAATGCCATGCGATTCTCCGAACGCCGAGCATAGAGGGTGGTTTACAGGATCTGCTACAGCGATGGCATCCGGACGAGAGGGCCTATCCGTGCGGCATGACCACGAGGCTCGATCCGCAATCGTCGCAGATGCCCAGGCTGGGCGACGCGATCATCTGTGTGGAGCGGCATTCCGGGCAGCCCTTCAGGGCCATTCTGAGGGATCCCACCATCAGGTGGGCGCTTTCACGATGGGCCTCACTTGCCTGCACGATGCTCTCGAACATGGCCGCCTCCCTTGTGGCGCCATGATGCTGCGCTTCCCCGGAATGCCCGTCAACGAAGCTTTCTGGGTATTCAGGCCGGTTCCCTGTGTCCGCTGGACAGAGCCGTCTCGAAGCGTGTGATCAAGCACGCCACGACGGAGAACAGACCGAAGAGAACGTGCGGCCAGAGCACCTGATCGGCAAAGCCGAACAGGAACGGCGAGGCCGCCAGTACGATGCCGCCGAGCCCGTCGAGGATCAGATGCATCGGCATTGGAAGGATCTTCAGGAGGCCGAGCTCGTAAGCGGTCAGAGCGGAATACAGGATCGCACCCGCGCCGAACACGATGGCGACCCATGTGGCGGCCGGCACATCCGCGAAGCCGAAAAGCCACGGGCTCGCCATGAGCGCAATGCCCCAAAGGTAGTCGATCACACCATGCATGAAGGTGGGGAGGAAGCGCATGATGAGGCTTTCAGGACCGGGCAGCGCCTTGAGCGCCGCCCATGTTCTGGTCGAGCCACTGAATGATGTCCCGGCTCTCCAGGATGGGCTCCCCATCGGCCACGAGGCAGGGCACCTGGGTCTTTCCGGTCAGCTGCTCGAGCCTGTCCTTCGCTCCTTCCGATTCATTGACTTCCATGAACGCGATCTGATCTTGCAGCCCGCGCTCTTCGATGAAATCGCGGACGCGGGCCGAATAGGGGCAGGCCCATTTGTGGATGAGTTCGAGCTTCAAGGTCTCGTCCTTTCGGGTGCTGTTACTTGAGGGAGCGACGGCGCCGGCGGAGCAGCGTAGCGATCCCGACGATGAGGGCGGACAGCAGGATGATCGTGCCGATCGTCATCAGCCAAATGGCGCCGCCCTCCATGGGGTCTCTCCCTCACGATCTGTTCGCCAACGTCGGCGGCGTCCCGCTGTTCCGTAAGGGGGCCGGTCTTGTGTAGGCACTCCCTCGCTCTACTTCGCCAGACTTCAGCGAAAGGGCATGGCGGCGCATGAGCAGGATCGAGTGGCGGCAGGATCGGGTGGCTGGCGTGCCGCTCAACCGCCATGTCGGCTTCGTCGGAGCCATCGAGGTCGGCAGCGTGGCCTACGACGGCAGCAACAGGTTCTGGATCTGGTCGACGCCTCTGCAGGAGGACATCTGGGGCTATGGGCCGACAGAGCAGGCCGCTAGGACCGCTCTCGAGTTGTGGCTGGCATCCTGGCTGGAGAACTTCCGGCCTTTCTTCCAGGCTGGCAGCGAGCCACCGCCAACCTGATTCACGTGGGATAAATGTGTGATCAGACCCGCGTGCTGCGGCCGCGGCCGAGGAAGTAGTAGAGCAGGGCCGCAATGACGACGACCGCGACGATGATCCAGAGCCAATCCATGCCTTCCCCTGCGGCAGCGCCCGGAGTGGCGCCCGTCGTCGTTCCCGACGGAGAGGTCGTTCCGCCGCCAGGGGTGCCAGGCGTTCCGCCCGGTGATGTCTGGGCCATGGCGATGGTGCTCCAGACAGTCAGCATCATGGTCAACAGGGATACCTTGAGCGTCTCGATCATCTGATCTCTCCTCGTCCCGACATCGGGCATAGGATCAACGTCCGCCCACGACACCACGTTCCGGGAGGGTGGGCAGAGACTGCGCCGGAACAAGGGCGGCGTCCCCAAGTTGTCGCGACACGCCTTCTTCTTGGGACAAGGAACGTGCGGTGCTTTCGCAAGACCAATTACCGTTGATCGTCTTGGTGGACGAGGAGCCGACCATCAGGCAGGCCGCCGCCCGCCATCTGCGGGAGGCTTCCTTCGAGGTCGTGGAGGCAGCGGATTCGGACGAGGCCCTGAAGCACCTGGAGGGTTCGTCCGCGGTCCATGGCCTCGTGACCGACGCCCACCTGCCCGGCGGGATCGATGGGCACGAGCTTGCCGGCTTGGCGCGCAAGCGCTGGCCGGACCTCGCGGTCGTCATGATGTCGGGCCATTCGGACGCCACCTCGGGCCCCGTGCCGCCGGGCGGCGAGTTCGTCGCCAAGCCCTATTTGACCACCCACCTGGTCCCAACCCTGAACCGGCTGCTGGGGAGAGGCGCATGACCCATGTGGTTCTGCTCGGCGACAGCATCTTCGACAACGGCGCCTATGTGCGGCCCGGCGAGCCGGATGTGATCAAGCAGGTCCAGGGGAAACTGCCAGGGGGCTGGAGAGCAACCCTCTGCGCCGTGGACGGGGCCGTCACGAGCGGGGTCCTGAGCCAGCTGTCCCGGGTGCCCTCGGATGCGAGCCATCTTGTCGTGAGCGTCGGCGGCAACGACGCCCTGCGGCACAGCGGGATCCTGCGCGAGGGGGCACGTTCGGTCGCCGAGGTGATCGGGCGATTTGCATCCGTACAGGACGAGTTTGCCCGCAACTACCGCGCCATGCTGGACCTCGTTCTCGAGCGGCGACTGCCGACCGCCGTCTGCACGATCTACGATGCCCGCTTTCCCGATCCCCAGGAGCAGCGTCTTGTCGTAACGGCGCTGTCGATCTTCAACGACGTCATCAGCCGCGAGGCTTTTGCCCGCAGGCTCCCCTTGGTCGACCTGCGTCTCATCTGCAACGAGCCGGACGACTACGCCAACCCCATCGAGCCTTCGGCGAAGGGCGGGGACAAGATCGCCGCGGTGATCGCCCAGGTCGTGGCCGGGAATACCATTTTTCCACGCTCGCAGGTTTATGCACGCTGAGAGACTGAGCCCGCGAGAGCGAGGAAGTTGATGCATCGACCGCCCCTGTTGCTTCCGGCCTCGAGCATTTCTGAACAAATTGTCAGAAATCTCTGTTTTCAAAGGAAAAGCAGCGTTTGTCGGCTAAGCTGCGAACCAAATCTCAAGTTCTGAATTGATTTTACATTGAAGGGTATTTGCCGCTTCTCACGAGGTCGACCATGAAGAAGTTCGCATTACTGGCAAGTGTTGCCATCATCTCTGTCGGGAGCATCGGAACGGCTGACGCCCAATATCGACGTCACCGCGGCGGCTGGGATCGGGGCGGAGCGGTTGCCGCCGGCCTGATCGGCGGCGCCGTTCTCGGCGGGTTGCTCACCGCGGCTGCCACTCCCTCCTACGCCTATCCGGGCTATGGCTACTATCCCTACGGCGCTCCGGCCTACGGCTATCGTTCCAGCTACAGCTACGGCTACGGTTATCCGGCGGCCTATCCGGCCTACAGCTACCCGGCTTATGGCTATTACTCGGCACCCGTGACCCGGGTGGTCTACCGGCCGGCCCCTGTCTATCGGACCCAGGTGGTCTATCGCGAGCCGCGTGTCGTGAACCGGGTCGTATACCGCGAGCCGCGCTACCGCACCCGAGTCGTTTACCGTGATGGCGACCGTCCCCGCGTCGTGCGCGCCATCCGCCGGGACGTGGTGAACACCGGCTCCATCTGGCGCGAGCGCCAGAACGACCGTGTCCGCCGTATGGAGGATATGCGCTCAAGCCGCTGAAGCCTGGTGAGCAGCCCGGTCGGGCTGCTTCTCCATGCGCGATGGAAGATCAAAAACCGCCCTCCCGGGGGCGGTTTTTGCATGAGCCGTCCTGCGGGATCCTGGGCTGGAGCCCGCTCGGCAGCTAGGCATGGCGGTATCGCAACCGGGATGAAAATCACCACCTGTAACGTCATCCTCGAGGAGGCAGCCTGACGAACAGAGGCAACAGCAGCCTCCGGCCCAACCCAGGTGCCTCAGCAGAAACGGCTCTCGATTGAGAGGTTTCAGGGCCGCTGCGGAAGCCTGAGCTTCTTTGTCGGGGAGCAATCCATCCGGCGCCTTGCTTGGCCGATCCAGGGGCATATAAATCACAAGCATTCTTCGCCCATTTCGACTAAGCCAAGGGTCGGCTTCTTGGTCGAGGCGGCGCGGCCTGACACTCTTTCGATAAATCTCAAGGGATCCCAATGGCATTGGTCAAGACGTCCGCACTGGCGGACAGGGGTGGCTCACGATCGCCGGGCGACGAGGGAAGTCCTCAGGGGGCTCAGTCTCCCGCACGAGGAGCGGCGTCCCAGCGGCGGACCCTTGAGCGTGTCAGAGCCAGGCAGCAGAAGGCCGCAGAACGCATCGGCGCCGCTACTGAGGAACTGGCGAGCGGTGTGACGGAGGCATCATCGGCAGCCGAGGAGTTGCGTCGCGCCATGGAGCAGATCGCCACCGGAGCCGAAGAGGCGGCCGGTGCCTCCCAGCAGTCGCTCTCGGCGATCGTGAGTTTGGGTGCCTCGTTCTCCGAAGCCCGGACGCATGCCGAGTCCGCGCGAGCCAAAACCACCAGCCTCCGGACACTTCTGATCGAAACCGGAGCTCAGATCGACACCTCCGTGGCTGCCGTCGCAGCCAACGCGGCACGCCAGAGGGCCATGGTCGACATCGTGTCTCTCCTGGAGAGCCAGGCCACCCAGATCGGAGAGATCACCCGCGTGGTCGGCGATGTGTCCGACCAGACCAACCTTCTGGCGCTGAATGCAGCCATCGAGGCGGCGAGGGCCGGGGAGAACGGGCGCGGTTTTGCCGTTGTGGCCGACGAGGTGCGGGCTCTCGCCGGCACCTCGGAGAGAAGTGCGCAGGACATCCAGACCCTGGCAGAAGGCATCGCCGGGGAGGTGCGGTCGGTTGCGGAGAAGATCAGGACGGCGGCCGAAACCGCCTCCGGCGAGGCTCAGATCGGTCGCGCCGTGGTCACTGCCCTGGACAAGATCCGGTCCGATGTTGCCCTCCTGGCCGAGGGCAGCCAGTCCATTCTTGTTGCAGCCGTCGAGGCGGAGGCGGCCATCCGCGAGGCGCAGCGTGGGGCCGAGCAGGTCGCCAGCGCCGCCGAGGAGCAGGCTGCCGCCGCAGCTGAAGCCCAGCGGGCTGTGCAGCAGCAGAGTGTGGCGCTGGACCAGAGCCAGCAGACCGCTCAGGCCCTTGCCGCCCTGGCGGACGACCTGCAGGGAAATACGGCGGGATCCTCCAGCGCCGAGCAGGTCGGATCGGCCGCCGAGGAACTGTCGGCAGCCATTCAGGAACTCTCGGGAGCCGCCGGCGAGATCATGACGGCTGTCGATCAGATCAGCCGGGGCGCGCAGATGCAGGCCGCGGCCACGCATCAGGCCAACGTCGCCGTGCAGCAGATCGAGCGCGCAACGGCCGCCTCGCGGGATGTTGCCACCGCGGCCGTCGAGCGCATCGGGATCCTGGCAGCCGACCTGGAGGACAACCGCACCGCGACCATGCGACTGGTCTCAGGGGTTGAGGATGGCTTGCGGGAGACCCGGGCGGTCATCGGATTGATGGGAGGCCTGGACGAGTCCAGCAGACGCATCGAGAAGATCGTCGATGGCATCGCCCTCGTGGCCGTGCAGACCAACATGCTGGCCGTGAGCGGCTCCATCGAGGCTGCACGGGCCGGTGAGGCAGGGCGCGGCTTTGCCATCGTGTCCGGGGATATTCGCAATCTGGCTCGCGATGCCTCCGAGAATGCCGACCGCATCAAGGACGTGGTCCGCCAGATCCGCGACCAGATCATCATGGTCCGGCGCGACCTGGAGCAGAGCGCCGCCATAGCCGAAGCGGAGGCTACCAAGAACGCCCTGGTGGCCGAAAGACTGGGGGCCGTGGAGGCCGACGTCGGCGCCCTCCGTCAGGGCAGCGCCGCCATCCTGTCCGGCTCTGAGACGATCCTGACGGCGGTGCGCGAGCTTCGGCTTGGCGCGGAGCAGGTCGCAGCGGTGGCCGAGGAGGCCGGAAGTGCTGCCGCGCAGGCCGCCGCCGCGGCACGCCAGCAGGCGCGGGGAGCCGAGGACCTGGCGGCAGCCATCGAGGAGATCGCCTCCCTGGCTGACGAACTCCAGATGGTGGAGGCGTGAGACCATGACCGGGGCGGCCCCTTCGGCTGTCGAGCAGTCGTTCCTGACGGTGCATGTGGGCGACGAGCGCTTCGCCCTGCCGGCGTCCGATGTGGCCGAGGTGATCCGGCCTCCGGCCGTGACCCGCGTCCCGCTAGGTCCGCCAAGCCTGCTCGGAGTGGCTAACCTGCGAGGCGCCGTGATGCCGGTGGTGTCGCTGCACAGCCTTCTCGGGCGTGAGGGCATTTCCTCCTCGCAGGGGCGCGTGGTCGTGATCGATCGCGGCACTCCGGTGGGGCTCCTGATCGACAGGGTTGCGTCTCTAGGGGCAGCGACGAACGATGATGTCAATGGAGAGGCATCTGCGCAGCGGATCGATCTGGAGACGCTTCTGGCTAAGGACTTCGGCGGCCTCATCCGCCGGGGGCAGCACAAACAGTTTGCCGCCCCTCAAATGCTTCGGGAGCAGGCCGCTGCCGATAGCCATGACATTGCCCTCGTGTGCTTCGCCGTGGCAGGGCAGGATTTCGCGCTCCCCCTCACGTCGGTCCATGAGGTGGTGGCGCTTCCGGATGACATCGCGGCTGTTCCCCAGACGGATGGAGTCATGCTCGGCGTGATGACCCTGCGCCGACACCTGCTTCCGCTGGTTTCACTTCACGGACTTCTTGGTCTTAAGACCGGCGTACATGGGAACGGCAGATCCCGGGTCGTCGTGGCGCGGATCGGGCAGGGGCTGGTGGGCCTTGCCATCGATGGCATGAGGGAGATTCTGCGCGTCTCCCCCCATATGATTGATCCCGTCCCGATCATCCTCACGCGGGGACAGGCCGAGGCCCAGATCCAAGGCATCTGCCGACTCGAGGGCGGACAGAGGCTGGTCTCGATCCTGTCAACGGAGCATCTGTTCCGCGACCAGACATCGGTCGAGCGGATTTCGCCTCAAACGGAGGAGAGCCACGACATGGACGCAGCCGATGGATTGTCGACTGCCGGCGAACAGTTCATCGTCTTTCAGCTCGGTGGCGAGGAATACGGGCTGCCCATCGCGGCCGTCGACGAGGTGGTGCGCGTACCTGATGCCCTGACGCGGCTGCCCAGGGCTGCCGCCTTCATCGACGGGGTCATGAACCTGCGGGGCCGCGTCGTTCCGGTCATCGACCAGCGCCGCCGGTTCAAGTTCGGCAAGCAGGGGGAGAGGCGGCGGGAACGCATCATAGTCGTCAGAATTGACCACATGACCGCCGGCTTCGTCGTCGACGGCGTGTCGGAGGTGCTCAAGATCCCCCAGAGCCAGCTTCGCCCGACCCCCGACCTCGCCGCGGACGGAAGCCAGGTCATCGATCGCATTGCCAATATCGAGGTTGAAGGGAGAATGATCCTCCTTCTCAACCCGCGCGAACTGCTGAACCGTGCAGAAAAGGATCTGCTCGCAGCGATGGGCGACGGTGATGCGGAGCAACCCGCTTCGTGATCCGGCTGCTCATCGTCGATGACTCTCCCCTGATGCGACGTCTCCTCGGCGGTGTCTTCACGGACGAGGGAGATTTCGAGATCGCCTTCGCCCGCAACGGCGTCGAGGCCCTGGAGCAGCTGAGCGCTTTCAAGCCGGACGTGATCACCCTTGATGTGAACATGCCCGAGATGGATGGCCTTGCCTGCCTCGACCGCATCATGCTGGAGAGGCCCTGCCCGGTGGTGATGGTCTCATCCCTCACCGAAGCAGGTGCGAGCATCACGCTGGAAGCCTTCGGTCTGGGAGCGGTCGACTTCATCACGAAGCCTGATCGTGCGGTCTCTCTCGAGATGGAAACCCTTGCGCCCCAACTTGTCGAGAGGGTCAGGGCGGCGTCGAAGGCCCGTCTGCCGAGCAGCTTGCGACTGGCTGAACGCGTGCGGCTGCGCAGCGGGCTGGCAAACCAGGCACCGGTTGCCGCGCCACGAAGGCGCATGGCTTCCCCACCGGCGAAGCGACCAATCAAGGCCGCGCCCGCCCTTGGAGTCGTGCTGATCGGAACCTCCACCGGGGGACCGCCGGCATTGGATGCTCTGCTGTCCCGGGTGCCCGCGGACTTTCCCTGGCCGATCGTGGTGGCTCAGCACATGCCGGGCTCGTTCACGGGGCCCTTGGCGCGCCGGCTCGACAAGCTATGCGCCCTTGCCGTGACGGAAGTGACCCATGCAATGCCGCTCGCGCCAGGCAACGTCTATATCGGCAAGGGGGATGCGGACGTCATCATCAGCCTTCGACCGGACGGTCCCGTGGTGATGGCGGCCCCTTCGCTGCCGGAGCATCGCTGGCATCCGAGCGTGGATCGGCTGGTCGACAGCGCCATGCAGCACTTTTCGCCCGAGAGCCTGATCGGCGTGCTGATGACCGGGATGGGCAGTGACGGGGCCGAGACCATGGCCAGGCTCCGCGAGAACGGCGGCCGCACCATTGCGGAAGCGGAAGAGAGTGCGGTCGTCTGGGGCATGCCCGGCGAACTGGTTCGTCGCGGTGGCGCCGAGGTCGTCGCGCCTCTGGAGCGGATTGCCGACCGGATCCTGAGCATGGTTGGGCGCTCATGAGCAGAACTCCCGGCGCGACGGACAAGACCGCCAACACCCG
The DNA here is from genome assembly GCF_056148915.1 of Microvirga sp. jy35. Classification (NCBI taxonomy): domain Bacteria; kingdom Pseudomonadati; phylum Pseudomonadota; class Alphaproteobacteria; order Hyphomicrobiales; family Methylobacteriaceae; genus Microvirga; species Microvirga sp. jy35. The sequence continues at coordinate 57,788 of NZ_JBWBEW010000003.1, forward strand.
TAAGGCGCGCGCGCTCTCCGCCGATGAGCTCCGTCATCTCTGCACCTTTCTTTATCGCCGCACCGGGATGAACTTCGGAGAAAGCAAGCGCTACTACATCGAAAGACGTGTCGCCGACAGAATGGCGGCAACCGGGATGCGTCCTTTCCCGGTCTATCTCTCCCATCTCGAAACCGACGAGAGCGAAGTCGAGCACCTGATCAACATCTTCACGGTCAATGAAACCTATTTCTACCGGGAGGAGCACCAGCTGCGTTGTCTGAGCCGCTCGCTCCTGCCGGGCATCGTGCAGAACAAGAAGCCGGGCGACCTCGTGCGGATCTGGTCCGTGCCCTGCTCGAGCGGCGAGGAGCCCTATTCGATCGCCATCTGGCTCCTCGAGAACTGGCCCCTGGTCGACGCGTATCACATCGAGATCGTCGGCTCCGACATCGATACGCGGGTGCTGCTGGAGGGGCAGGCGGGACATTATGGCGAGCGGGCCCTTTCGCGCCTGCCGCCGGATGTTGTCGAGCGCTACTTCGAACCGGCCCGGGACGGGCAGCGGCAACTGATCCAGGATCTGCGGGAATCCGTGAAGTTCACGTCGGCCAATCTCATCGATACTCCATCCGTCGCCGCGCAGGGCCGGTTCGATATCGTTTTCTGCCGAAACGTCCTGATCTATTTCGACGATGCTTCGCGCCTCCTGGCGGCAAACAATCTCTACAACTCCCTGCACCCGGGAGGGTACATCTGCCTCGGCCATACCGAGTCGATGACCCGGATCTCGAAACGTTTCGATCTTCGCCGCTTCGAGGATGCGATCGTCTACCAGCGGCCAGGGAGTGACCGCGATGGATGATCTCCTTCAGCACTTCATCGTCGAGGCACACGAGCTGATCCAGCAGGCTACGGACGACCTCCTCGCCCTGGAGCGCGAGCCTGGCCGGGCCGCACACCTGGACAGCGCCTTTCGGGCCGTACACACGCTCAAGGGGTCGGTCGGCCTGTTCGACTTCGCCCCGATGGGGCTTGCTCTGCACGCGGCCGAGGATCTGCTGGGAGCCCTCAGGGCCGGCGAGGGGCGCATCGATGGCGACGTGATCGACAGCCTCCTTGAATGCATCGGCCAGACGGAGCGTTGGGTCGTCACGATCGAGCAGACGGGTCAACTGCCGTTGGATGCTGCCGAGGAAGGATATCGCCTGGCACGGCTGCTGCGGTCGCAGCTCGATGATGGTCCCGCCAGTGCAGCTTCCGCAATTCCCGAGGAGGACATGAATTGGATCGGGGAGCTGATGGCCCGGGCCCATGTTCCGGCACCATCGGGGCCACACGGCAAACCTCTCGTGGCTGTCCGGTACACGCCGCGTGCTGATTGCTTCTTCGCCGGCGACGACCCGATCGCACTGCTGCGCTCAGTGCCGGAGCTTGTGGCCGTCCGCCTCTCCAGCCTGGATCCGTGGCCCCCTGCGGCAGAGATCGATCCGTTCGTCTGCAATCTCAGGATCGAGGCGCTTTCCGGTGCGGGGCTCGATGCGGTGAAGGCCGCATTCCGCTTTGTCCCGGATCAGGTGACGATCCATGAGATCGCTCAGGGTCCTGGCGATCGTGCTCTCGCGGCGGAAGCGGCCGATGAGGCTGTAGGGCCGGCCGTAGGCACCGCGGCAGGAGCCAGCGCGCGGATGCTCCGGGTCGATGCGGCGCGGATCGACCGGTTGGCGGACCTTGTCGGTGAGATGGTCGTCGCCAAGAACGCCTTGGCGCACGCCTTGGCGCACTTGGCGGCCCGCACGGGCGACGGATTTGACGGCAAGGATCTTGCCCACGGCCTGCTCGCGAGCCAAGCTGCCATCGACCGTCTCGTGGCTGAGATGCACAGGGCCGTCATGGATGTCCGCATGATGCCCATGAGGGACATCTTCCGGCGCTTTCCCCGTGCCGTTCGCGATATCGCAGGTCAGCTGGGCAAGGCCATCGACTTCTCCATGGACGGGGAGGATGTGGAAGCAGACAAGGCGGTTGTGGAAGGCCTGTTCGAGCCTCTGCTCCATGTTCTGCGCAATGCGGTCAGTCATGGCGCCGAACCGGTAGAACTGCGTCTGGAGGCCGGGAAGCCTCCTAGAAGCAGGATCGTTCTCCGGGCCCGTCGCAATGGCGAGCGGGTCGTGGTTGAGGTCGAGGATGACGGTCGCGGCATCGATCCTGCCGCGATCCGGCGGGCTGCAGCCGAGCGCGGCGTTGCCTCGGCCGATGATCTCGAGCGCATGAGCGATGCCGAGGCCGTTGAGCTGATCTTTGCCCCTGGTTTCTCGACGGCCTCAGAGGTGACGGACCTGTCGGGCCGGGGGGTCGGCATGGATGCCGTGCGCTCCGCCGTGGAGCGCCTGGGGGGGCTGGCCAGCGTTCGAAGCTCACGGGGCCGGGGCACGACGGTTCACATCTCCCTGCCTCTGACGGTCGTCATGACCCAGGTGATGGCTGTCAGGGTCGGTGGAGAGCTCTATGGCATTCCCCTCGACGGGATCGTCGAGACGGCTTTCGTGCCGGCCTCCCGCATCGTTCCTGTCCGGGATGCCGAAGCCTTCGTTCTGCGTGACAGGACGTTGCCGTTGGTCAGGCTCGCCGACCTGCTGGACATCCCGCGTGCGTCAGAGCCGCGTTCAGGGATGAAGGTGGTGGTGATGACGATGGGCGACGAGCTGGTCGGGATTGCCGTGGACGGGTTCGCTGAAAGAATGGACGTTCTGATGCGGCCCATGACGGGGATCTTGGCCGGCATGCCTGGTGTCATGGGCACAACCCTCCTGGGCGACGGCAGCGTTCTCATGATTCTCGACATCCCGGAGCTGATCGGATGAGCGTGCGCCGCGACGGCAATGTCATCGTTCTGGAGGGAGCATGCCGCGTCGAGGACGCGGAACCCTTGCTCGGGTGGCTTCAGGCAGATACAGGCCTCACGGTCGACCTGACCGAAGCGGAACATCTTCACACGGCCGTTCTTCAGGTCCTGATGGCTCTGAGGCCGGCCCTCAGGGGAACCGCCAGGGATGCTTTCATCCGAGAATGGCTTACCCCGGCTTTGTCGGAGCCAGACCCCGTGGGCATGGCTCCCCATGAGGGCTGAGCGGTTGTCATTCTCCTGGCATACTCTAAAAGAGGCGAATAGCCTTCCTCCAAACAGATCCGGTCGTTCCGGGCGGACTTTCCCCTAGCGGAGTACCTGAGTGGCGATAACCGTTCTGATCGTCGACGACAGCAAGCTGGCTCGCATTGTCGCAGGCAAGACCCTGGCGGCTTTGCAGCCCGAATGGGAGAAGGTCGAGGCCGGCAATGCTCACGAGGCCCTCAACATTCTCAGCGAGCGGAAGATCGACGTATCCATGATCGACTTCAACATGCCGGAGAAGGACGGGCTCGAACTGGCGTCCGAGATCCGCTCCACCTACCCGACGATGCCGATTGCGGTGATCACCGCCAACATTCAGGACGAGGTGATCGCCCGGGCCAGGGAGGTGAATGCCACCTTTGTCAGCAAGCCTCTCACGGAGGAGGGCCTGAGAGGGTTCATCTCCGGAGCGGCCCTGCGCCTGCGGGCAGGCGGCGCGTAGCGATCATGGCCCAGGAAATTGCTCTGACGGACCTTGAGCGCGATGCACTGACAGAAGTCGTGAATATCGGCGTTAGCCGGGCCGCTTCGAGCTTGCGCAAAATGATCGGAGAGGAGGTCATCCTCTCCGTGCCGGACATCGAAATCATGGACCCGCAGGATGCCGCCCGGCTGATCGGGGAACGGGAGACGGATGAGCTGGTCGCCATCCAGCAGCAATTCGAGGGTGCGTTCTCAGGCCGGGCCTTGCTGATCTTTCCCAAAGAAACCAGCCTCGATCTCGTTCGCGCCATCATGGGCGAGGATGTGCCGCCCGACGAGATCGCCGAGATGGAGCAGGAGGCCCTGGCCGAGACCGGCAACGTGATCCTGAACGGCTGTCTTGCCACCATGGCGAATATGCTGAATCGCTCCCTCGACGTCTCCCTGCCGGAAGTGCTCCGAGGAGATGGGGCTCGATTGTTCGTCTTTGAAAAGGAGCAATCGGCCAACGGCCTGGTGCTCTTCCTGTACATCAACTTCTCGGTGCGCAACAGGGATATCCGAGGCTACATCGCCATGCTCATGGACCTGCCGTCGCTGACGGCCCTGCAGGCACTCATCGCCGGCTTCATCCACCGCGTGATCGGAGATGAGACTTAAGCCATGTCGTCAGAAAGCAACTCAACCGAACTTTGGCGGGCATGACCGGCCGGATCATTCCATACGCTACGGTCGAACAGACTGTCGAAGCGGCAGCTCATGAACTTCGGCAATTGGCAGGACCGATCTTTTTGGCGCTTGAGCGCTCGGGCTTGTCCATGGTCGCAACAGATCCGCGTCTGCCCGACAATCCCATCGTCTTCGTCAACGAGGCTTTCAGCCTGACGACAGGCTATTCCGCCCAAGAGGCAGTCGGCCGCAACTGCCGATTCCTTCAGCCGCCCGAGCCGGATGAAGAAACCATTTCGCAGATCCGTGACGCGGTCAAAGATGCGCGCGCCATTTCAGTCGAGCTCCTGAACCAGCGCAAGGATGGGGTTCTTTTCTGGAACCATCTTTTCATCACCCCTGTGAGCGACGAGAGCGGCAATCTGCTCTTCTTCCTCTCGACCCAGGTTGATGTCACGCGGATGCATCAGGCGGACGAGATGAAGTCTGCCCTCCAGGCGAGCCAGCAGGAGCTCGACCAAACCAACGAACGGCTGCGCCAAACTCTCACCGTGGCCGGAACCGGCGGCGCCTGGGACTGGGACATCCCTCACGGGCGCTTTACCGCTGACGCACGCTTCGCTGCGCTCCATGGCCTCGATTCGGCCGAGGCCGCGAAGGAATTGCCGGCAGAGGCTTTCTTCAAGGCCATTCACCCTGAAGACCGCATGAGGGTCCGCCTTGCCGTTGCGGGCATCCTCAATGGGGCTGAAATCTTCTCCAAGGAATATCGGCTGCTGGCCTCCGACGGGTCGATCCATTGGGTTCAGGCACGGGGACGCTGCCACTTCGGCCCCGATGACCGGCCACTGCGATTTACCGGTGTGGTTCTCGACGTCACTGAGCAGAAGCACGTCGAGGAGCGACTGCGGATCGCGCAGAGCGCCGGGGGTGTCGGAACGTTCGAGTATGTGCAGGGGTTCGCAACGGTCAGCGTCTCGGAAGAGTTCTGCCGGCTCCTCGGATTGCATTCCACCAACGTTCTGCCGGTCCGCACGATCAACACGCTCGTCATGCCGGGGGATCCGCCCATCATCGGGCAGGATACGGGCGCCGATAGTCCGACCTATGCGGAGTGCCGAATTCAGCACGCAGGCAGCAGGCATCTTCGCTGGCTGGCTCGCAGAGGCGAATATGTCCGCGACATGGAAACAGCGGGCCTGCGCTTCATCGGCGTGATCTATGACATCACCGCCGCGAAGCAATCCGAACAGAGATTGCAGGTACTGAATGAGAGGTTGGAGAGCCGGGTCGAGGAGACGACCCGGGAGCGTGACCGGCTCTGGAGTCTCTCGAGCGATCTCTTCAGCGTGTGTGACGCCGACGGCACTCTCAAGGCCGTCAACCCCGCATGGTCAGATCTGCTGGGCTACCGCGAGGATGAGGTTGTCGGCACCCATTTCGAGGCTTGGATCCATCCCGAAGATCGGGACTCGGGCCGACATCGGCTTCAGGTGCTGAAGCAAGGGGAGCCGATCAAGGACTTCGATGTTCGCATTCGGGCAAGGGACGGATTCTATCACTGGATCAGTTGGACCTTCGCGCCCGCCGGGGACGTGTTCTACAGCGTCGGACGCGATGTCACGCAGCGCAAACACCTGGAGGACCAGCTCCGACAGAGCCAGAAGATGGAGGCCGTGGGTCAGCTCACCGGAGGCATCGCGCACGACTTCAACAATCTCCTGACCGGCATCGTCGGTTCTCTCGACCTCCTGCAAACGCGCATGAAGCAGGGCCGGCTGGAAAGCATCGGTCGTTATATCACGGCAGCGACGACCTCGGCCAATCGCGCAGCTGCCCTGACCCATCGTCTTCTTGCCTTCGCGCGACGGCAGCCTCTCGATCCGAAGCCTGTCGACGCCAATCGGCTCGTCACATCCATGGAGGATCTTCTTCGGCGAACCATCTCCGAATCGATCGAGCTGCAGATCGCACCGTCCGAGAATCTGCCGTTGACCCTGTGCGATCCCAACCAGCTGGAAAGCGCGATCCTCAATCTTGCGATCAATGCCCGGGATGCCATGCCGGAGGGCGGCAAGCTCATCATCGAAACTGGAGTATCGCAGCTGGACAGCCCCCACAGGGCCGCGCAGCAGGACATGAAACCAGGCCGGTACGTGACGATCTGCGTCTCCGACACGGGAACGGGCATGCCGACCGATGTCTTGGCTCAGGTGTTCGATCCATTCTTCACGACCAAGCCGATCGGGGAGGGGACGGGCCTGGGTCTTTCCATGGTCTATGGCTTCGCCAAGCAATCGGAGGGACATGTCCGGATCGACAGCGAGGTTGACCAGGGCACCACCGTGAGGATCTATCTGCCGTCCCATGAAGGCGAGCTGTCCGATGCGGTCGTCGAGCAGCCCTTGATCCAGTCGCACCGGGCGGAAGCAGGCGAGACCGTCCTTGTGGTGGAGGACGAGCCGGTGGTCAGGTCGCTGATCCTGGAGGTTCTGGCCGATCTCGGGTACCAGGCTCTTGAGGCGGTCGACGGCCCGTCCGGTCTCAAGATCCTGGAGTCGAAGCAGCGCGTCGATCTTCTGGTCACCGACGTTGGCCTGCCGGGTTTGAACGGTCGCCAGCTGGCGGACCATGCGCGCCTAGTGAGGCCCACCCTCAAGGTTCTGTTCATCACCGGCTATGCCGAGCAGGCCGCCATGGCGTCCGGGTTTCTGGCAGACGGGATGGAGATGATTACGAAACCCTTCGCCATCGAGGATCTGGCGGCCCGGATCCGCGAGATGATCGAGCGGGATTAGACGGACGGGATGCCTCCGGCAGTCCAGAAGGCGCCGCTGCTGGCATTGGGGCTGCAGAAGGAGAGGCATCATCTGCGCCGCGCCCTCCACGGAAGCCCCAGCCGAGGGATCTTAACGATCTGTTAACCATGTTCAAACATGATCTTAAGACAATACTAAAAGGCTTGCGGCAGGTGCCGTAGGGGCGAGTGCAACAGGGAGCCCAATGAGTACAGAGGGAAATCCGGATCAGAAGGTCATGCGTCCGCGGCTCGACCCGGACGCACGGGAGCACATTGGAGCTCACCTCCAGGCTGTCTTCGCGGAGATCGAGGGGCAGCCGATCCCCGACGATCAGATCAACCTGCTGCTGGCCTTGAGGCGGGTCGAGCGCGAGCTGGGGCGTCAGCAGCCGCCACCCCCTCCATGAGGGATGCGAGACAGTCCATGCCGGCCATGCCCTGAACCCGCTGCTTCCTTCCTCGCAGCGGGTCTGCCCTCTCGAGCGCTCGGGCTCGCTCGCCTTCTGCACCCAAAAGAAAAGGCCGCCTCGCTAAGGAGGCGGCCTTCTGAATAGTCTGAAGCTTGGATGGAAGCCGATTACTTGATCTTGGCTTCCTTGAACTCTACGTGCTTCTTCGCGACCGGGTCGTACTTCTTCAAGTTGAGCTTCTCGGTCATCGTGCGCGAGTTCTTCTTCGTCACGTAGAAATAGCCCGTGTCGGCGGTGGAGACGAGCTTCACTTTGATCGTTGCGGCTTTGGCCATGGTCGGACCTCTTGTTCGGTTCAGTCGCTCGGTTCGCCTGAAGGCTTCGCCGAAACGCAAAGGCCGGGCGAACCCGGCCGGAAAATCGTGCGGTTCCCATGCCCGATTATCGGGAGCCCGTCAAGGGAGAAGGGCGGAACGGGGCGGGATTCCCGCTCCTAAAGGCCTTATAGTTCTTCTCTCACGAAACGGCCGCGCTGCTGGTGGAAGAACGGGACCGGGAGCCGGGGGGCGAATCCGGCGGCGATGCGGGCTTCCAGCTCGCCCAGGATCACCGTGGTGATGGGCGGCAGGTCCAGGGCCTTAGCCTGATCGATCGTCACCCAGGCCAGTTCCACAAGCTCGGCATCCGGCCCGATGACGCCCTCGACCTCGTCAGCGATGGCGGTGCGGTCCACGGCGAAGAATCGGGTGTCGAAGCGCCTGACGCGCTTCGGCGGAGTGATGGCCCGCCCGATGAAGTGCAGGGCTTCGAGGTCCGGATGGACGCCCCGCTCCTGAAAAGCCGTCCAGGCGGTGCCGGCCGGCGCGCGTTCCGGGCTGCCGTATTCCTTGGTGCCGAGCAGGAGGCCCGTCTCCTCGAAGGTTTCCCGGATGGACGCGAGCGCCAGGGCCCGGCACCTCTGGGCAGAGGGACGCGTCACCCTGGCCATGAGAGCCTGCTCGGCGCGGGGGTGGAGAGCGCCTGTCACGGACATGGAGCGGTCGCCGGCCTCGATGCGGCCTCCCGGAAACACGAACTTGCCCGGCATGAACTTGAGCCCCGCATGGCGCTTGCCCATGAGCACCTTCGGGGTCTTCGGCTTGCGGTCGATGATGATGAGGGTCGCGGCGTCGACGGGGCGGAGGACGGGGGTCTTGGGGTTGGTCTCAGCGGAAACGAGGCGATCCATCTTCGCCAGGGTTTCGATATCCGTCACTTGCATTGTCCTCGTCGGCTTCCTGCTTGGCCCGGGCTGCGCCGAAGCCATGCATACCTAGCGCGTATTGCAGCCCCACGACAGCGCCTTTCACCGGCTGAAGCAACGCAAGGCACAGGATGACGGTGAGTGCCGGCCATGTGGCCAGATGCACCCACATGGGCACCTCAAGCCTGGTTTCGGCCATCAGGATCCCGTAGCCGATGAGATGACTGACGATGAAGATCACAAGATAGGGCGGCAGGTCGTCTGCGCGGTGGTGGTGAAACTCCGTCCCGCAGGATTCGCAATGATCGACGACCTTCAGGAAGCGCCCGAAGAGGCGGCCGCGGTTGCAGGCCGGGCAATGGTTCATGAAGCCGCGCCGCATGGCGGGAATGACCTTCACGTCGTCCGTGGTGCTGGCCGCCGCACTCTTGATCGTCAAAGACATCCCTCGTCCTTTCCGTCAGGCGCGCCCGCGCCGCTTGACCTTCACCCTCGTCGGGGAGCGGGCGGAGGCTTCAGCCGCCTTGGCCCGGCGCGCCGGCCGCTTGCCGCCCTTCCTGCCGCCGCCGGTCTTGGCCGTGAAGCGGCCCTTGGTGAGCAGCTCGAACCGAAGCGCGCCCGCCACGGGCGCCGCCTCCACCAGCTTCACCTCCACCTTGTCGCCGAGGCGGTAGGTCTCGCCGGTATCCTCGCCGCGCATCGAGTGGGTGGTCTCGTCGTAGCGGTAGTAGTCGTTGCCGATGGTGGCCGCCGGGACGAAGCCGTCCGCGCCGGTCTCGCTCAGCTTGATGAAGAGCCCCGCCTTCGACACGCCCGAGATCTGCCCATGGAATGTGGCCCCGATCCGGTCGGCCAGGAAGTGCGCGATCAGGCGGTCGATTGTCTCACGCTCCGCCGCCATGGCCCGTCGCTCGGCCGCCGAGATCTTGGCGCTGATCTCGATCAGCTCCGCCCGGGTGGTGCCCTCGGACAGGCCGTCCTTGCCGAACTTCAGGGCCGAGACGAGCGCCCGGTGCACGATGAGATCCGCGTAGCGCCGGATGGGGGAGGTGAAGTGGGCGTAGCGCTTCAGATTGAGGCCGAAATGGCCGTAATTCTCCGCCGCGTATTCGGCCTGCGACTGGGAGCGCAGCACCACCTCGTTGATGAAGAGCTGGTGCTCGGAGCCGTCGACGCTGCGCAGGATGCGGTTGAACAATTCCGGCCTGATCGGCCCCTGTCCGGGGATCTTGAGGCCGATGGAGGCCAGCACCTCGCTCAAGGAGCGCATCTTCTCCAGGGAAGGCTCATCGTGGACCCGGTAGATCAGTTCGGACTGCGCCTGCTCCAGAGCCTCCGCGGCCGCCACATTGGCGAGGATCATGAACTCCTCGATCAGCCGGTGTGCCTCCAGCCGCTCCGGCACGAAGACCCGGTCCACGGTGCCGTCGGGTTTCAGCACGATCTTGCGTTCGGGCAGGTCGAGGAAGAGCGGCTCGCGAATGTCGCGGGCTTTTTTCACGAGCTCGTAGGCGGCCCAGAGGGGCTTAAGGATCGTGTCGCGGATCGGCGTCGTGACCTCGTCCGGGCGGCCGTCGATGGCGGCTTGAGCTTGGCTGTAGGAGAGCTTTTCGGCAGAGCTCATCATCACCCGGTGAAAGCTGTGGCGAAGTTTTCGTCCGTCCGGGCCGATCACCATGCGCACGGCGAGCGCCGGGCGGTCCTCCCGCGGCCTCAGGGAGCAGAGATCGTTGGAGATGCGCTCCGGCAGCATGGGCACGACCCGGTCCGGGAAATAGACCGAGTTGCCGCGCTCCTGCGCCTCCCGGTCCATGGCGGAGCCGGGGCGCACATAGGCGGACACGTCGGCGATCGCGACCGTGACGATGAAGCCGCCGGCATTGTTCGGGTCGTCGTCCGGCACCGCATGGACGGCGTCGTCGTGGTCCTTGGCGTCCGGCGGGTCGATGGTCACGAGGGGCAGGTCGCGCCAATCGTCGCGGCCGTCCAGGGTGGCGGGCTTAGCAGTTGCGGCTTCGTCCAGCACCGCCTTCGGGAACTCGTTAGGAATGTTGTGGGCGAAGATCGCGATGAGGCTCACGGCCTTCTCGGATTTCACGGAGCCGAGGCGCTCCTTCACCTTCGCGGTCGGCAGGCCGAAGCGGCCGTGCTTGATGATCGAGACGGCAATGAGGTCGCCGTCCTGGGCCTCGCCTTCGTCGCCGGGCCTGATCTGCAGTTCCTGATCGCGCGACTTCTTGTCGACGGGGATCAGCCGTCCGCCGCCGTCGGGCAGGCTCCGGAAGATGCCGAGCACCTGGGCCTGCTTCTTGGCGATGATCTTGGTCACGCGGCCGGAATAGCGGTGGATATCGCCAGGGCGGAGCGGCTCGACCCGCAGGAGCGCCCGGTCGCCGACGCCGGCCACCGGCATGCCGGGGCGCGGCTTGCGCGGCGCCACGATGATGATCGTGGGAATCGAGCCGTGCTCCTCCTCGTCCCACTCGGTCGGAACCGCAATCAGCTCGCCATCGCGGTCACGCCTGGTGATGTCGGCCATCACGACCGGCGGCAGCTGACCGGCCTTGTGGACGGTCTTGCCCCGGCGGTCGACAATACCCTCGATTTCCAGATCCTTGAGGATCTGCTTCAGCCAGATGCGGTCGTTGCCCTTGATGTTGAAGTGCTGGGCGATCTCCCGCTTGCCCACCTTGCCCTGGGCTTGGGTGATGAAGGACATGACATCGTCGCGGGAGGGCAGGCTGGTCGGGGTATCGTTACGTTTGGCCAAGGGAGGAGCTCACCAGGTTGATTGGGTCTTGTGGCATGCAAGCTTGGACGCGGCTAGCCGGGCGGCCGTCATTGTCATGACGCATGGAAGCGCCAGGAAGATCCATGCCGGGGGTGAAGCGCGGCTCGGACAAAAAATAAGGCTCCCGATGGGGAGCCTTGAGGGACCGGCCCGTGGGGGCAGATTGAGCCGGTGAGCTTGTACAACGTGCTGGCTAGAGGATGGTTCCAACTTTTTTGGAAAAGTTTTGAGGTCTCTAAATTTACCGTCATGGCCGGGCTTGTCCCGGCCATCCCGATTCGGAAATGCGCTGCGCTCCTCTGATCGGGATCACCGGCACGAGGCCGGTGATGACGGGACGCGTGTCATCCCGGCGAGCGTAGGGAGCGAAGGGGATCCATAACGTTGAGTGCCTGAGTGGATTCCCTTCCCCTCCACTCACACACTCCGGCCGGGAGTGACACTGAGAGTTCTTCCTGTCGGACGCACCGTCACCCCTGGCCACCCGTGAACTGAACCAAGTCCCAGAGGTTGCCATACAGGTCCTCGAACACCGCGACGGTGCCGTAGGAGGCCTGCTTCGGCTCCCGAACAAATCTGATTCCCGCCTCGATCATAGCGGCGTAATCCCGCTCGAAGTCATCCGTCTGGAGGAACAGGAACACGCGGCCGCCGGCCTGATTCCCGATGAAGCTCTCCTGATGGGGGGAGGACGCCCGCGCCAGCAGCAATGACGTCGTGCCGTCGCCTGGAGGGCGGACGATCACCCAGCGTTTGTCCTGCTCCGGCTGGTAGGTATCCTCGACGAGTTCGAACCGCAGCTTGTTGACGTAGAAGTCGATGGCTTCGTCGTAGTCGCGAACCACGAGCGCGATATGGGCAATGCTTTGCTTCAATGTGCCCCCCATGCCTGACACGCCGCAGGCTCATCCGAAAAGTCCCAGCCCATCGTCGTGCCTTCTGCTGACGGTTTCGGGCCGGGACTCTATGGGTGCAGTGCTCAGATATCCAGATCCGCCTCGTCGGCGAAGGCGGCGCGCTCCTGGATGAAGGCGAAGCGGGCCTCTGGCTTGTTGCCCATCAGGCGCTCCACGGCATCGCTGGCTTCGGGCCTCTCGTCGTCCGCCACCACCACCTTCAGAAGCAGGCGCTTCTTCGGGTCCATGGTGGTTTCCTTGAGTTGCCCCGGCAGCATCTCGCCGAGACCCTTGAAGCGGCTGACCTCGACCTTGCCGTTGCCCTTGAACACCGTTTTCATGAGGCGCTCCCGGTCGGCCTCATCCCGGGCATAAGCCGACTTTGACCCCTGCGTCAGCCGGTACAGCGGCGGGACCGCCAGGTACAGGTGCCCATTATCGATGAGCTTCGGCATCTGCCGGTAGAAGAACGTAATCAGCAGGGTGGCGATGTGAGCGCCGTCCACGTCCGCGTCGGTCATGATGATGACCTTCTCGTAGCGCAGATCCACCTCGCGGAACTGGGAGCCGTGGCCGCAGCCGAGCGCCTGGACGAGGTCGGAGATCTGCTGGTTCTGGTGCAGCTTGTCCTTTCCGGCCGACGCCACGTTCAGGATCTTTCCGCGCAGCGGCAGAACCGCCTGACTGGCGCGGTCGCGGGCCTGCTTGGCGGAGCCGCCGGCCGAGTCGCCCTCGACCAGAAAGAGCTCGGAGCCCTTGGCGCCGGCATTGGAGCAGTCGGCGAGCTTGCCGGGCAGGCGCAGCTTGCGGGTCGCCGTCTTGCGGGCGACCTCCTTCTCCTGGCGGCGGCGCAGGCGCTCCTCGGCCCGGTCGATCACCCAGTCGAGCAGCTTGTTGGCCTGCTGCGGCGAGGCGGCAAGCCAGTGGTCGAAGGTGTCGCGGATCGAATTCTCGACGATGCGGCCGGCCTCCACCGTCGCCAGCTTGTCCTTGGTCTGGCCCTGGAATTCCGGCTCGCGGATGAAGACGGAGAGCATGGACGCGCAGGTGGCCATTACGTCGTCGGTGGTCACCGCCGCCATGCGCTTGGCCTGGTTCACGCGCTCGGCGTGCTCGCGCAGGCCGCGCAGCAGGGCGATGCGCAGGCCGTTCTCGTGCGTGCCGCCCTCAGGGGTGGGCACGGTGTTGCAGTACGAGGTCGAGAACCCGTCCTCGTTCGTCATCCAGGCGACCGCCCATTCGAGCGACCCGTGGCTGCCGGGCCGGGTGATCTTGCCGGAGAAGATCTGGTCCGTGACCAGTTCCTTGCCCTCGATGTCGTGGAGCAGGTAGTCCTTCAGGCCGTTGGGGAACTTGAAGGTCGCTTCGGCCGGAACGTTGGCCACACCCTCGACCAGCGACGGGGCGCATTTCCAGCGGATCTCGACGCCGCCGAACAGATAGGCCTTGGAGCGGGCCATCTTGAACAGGCGGCGGGGCTGAAAATGAGCCTCCTTGCCGAAGATCTGCCAGTCGGGCTTGAAGCGCACCTTGGTGCCGCGCCGGTTGAGCACGCGGCCTACGGTCTCGATCTTCCCCTGCGGAATGCCCCGGGAGAAGATCTGCCGGTACAGGGTCTGGCCGCGGGCGACCTCGACCTCGAGGATCTCGGACAGGGCGTTCACCACCGACACGCCGACGCCATGCAGGCCGCCCGAGGTCTCGTAGACCTTCGAGTCGAACTTGCCGCCCGCGTGCAGGGTGGTCATGATCACTTCGAGGGCCGACTTCTTCGGGAACTTGGGGTGCGGATCCACCGGGATGCCGCGCCCGTTGTCGGTGACCGACAGCCAGCCGCCTTCCTCCACCTCCACCTCGATGAAGGTGGCGTGGCCGGCGACCGCCTCGTCCATGGAGTTGTCGATCACCTCGGCGAAGAGGTGGTGCAGGGCCTTCTCGTCCGTGCCGCCGATATACATGCCCGGCCGGCGGCGGACGGGCTCCAGCCCCTCCAGCACCTCGATGGCCGACGCGTCATAGCCGGCCTCTCCCGGCGTGCCCTGTGGGGGCGCCTGGCGGGAGACCTTGACGGCGGCGTTGCGGGCCGTGGCAGGCGCGGCGCGCTTGGCCGCGGCGCCCCCGAAGAGATCGTCGTTGTCTGTCATTGGGACCTTCGTCCGGGATGATGATTCGCGCTTCTTTACACTATTTCTCATCCCGTTTTTATACGAGAACAAAACGGAAACGTGAAGCTGATTTTGGTTCGTAGGCTCTAAAAGTGCCGGTGAGGCTAGCCTGTAAAGGTTACCAACGAACTCCCCCTAAAGGCTGTCTTACGCCCGTCATCCGGAACTGTTTAAATTCCATTCACGTTGAATGGTTAAGCATGAGCTTGACGGGAGATTTAGGCGTGACGACGCGGACAACTTTGGCACCGGCTCAGAAGCTTCACCTCGACCGCGCTGCGCGCAACGCGGGCGAAGCCTTCGCCTTCGACGAGCCCGACAACATTCCGGCCGCGCCGCGTTCATTCAGCGCGAGCCTCGTTTGGCTCGGCATGGCGGCCGTGGCCGTTCTGGGGCTCAGCCTAGTCCTCTAAATCGCTGTCGCGAACGCTTTTACTGCCGCCGAAGACCCGGATGAGCTTTCGTTCGAGCCGCGTTCCATAGGTCAGCAGGAACAGGGTGACGAGAGTGCCCGCGACGGTGATGAACCACGCCCCCAATCCGGCCGTTATTCCCAGGGCGGCCGCAATCCAGACGGTGGAGGCCGTCGTCAGCCCCTGAACCTCCGTCCCGTCCTTGGCTCGCAGGATCGAGCCTGCACCCAGAAAGCCCAGCCCGGTCAGGATGCCCTGCACGACGCGGCTCACCGCATCCTGGGCGAAGTGAAGTCCCTCATAGACCGATCCAGACAGGATCACGATGGCGGAGCCGAGCGCCACCAAGCCAAGCGTCCGCATCCCGATGGGTTTGTTGTGGATGTCCCGGTTGATGCCGATCACCATCCCGGCGATGGTCGCTCCGCAGAGGCGGAGCATGATCTCGACCTGATCGCCGTGTTCCTCCATGAGCCAGAACAGCCATTGATCCATTGCACTCAGCCCGCCTTGGCAGTCTTCTTTGCGGCCGTCTTGGCGGCGGCCTTCTTCGGAGCCGCCTTTTTGGCCGGGCTCTTCTTGGCGGCGGTCTTGGCCGCCGTCTTCTTCGCAGCGGGCGCTTTCGAGGCCGCTTTCCTGGCCGGCGCCTTGCGGCCGCGGGCTGGCTTCTTCGACGGACCGGCTGTCCGGCGCGCCTTCAGGAGCTCGACTGCATCGACCAGCGTCACCGCCTCCGCAGCCATTGTCCGAGGCAGGGTGGCGTTGGTCTCGCCGTCCGTCACGTAGGGTCCGAAGCGTCCGGCCTTCACCACGATGGGCTTGCCCGATTCCGGATCCTCACCCAGGGGACGTCCGGGGTCGGCCGCGCCGCGACGGGCGCCGCCTCCGCCGCTCTCCTTGGTGACGATCAGGTCGATGGCCCGGTTCGCGCCGATCTCCAGCACGTCGTCGCCCGCGCCCAGGTTGGCGTAGGTCTTGCCGTGCTGAACGTACGGCCCATAGCGGCCGATGCTCGCCAGGATCGGCTCGCCCGATTCCGGATGCGTCGCCACCTGACGCGGCAGTGCCAAGAGCTTGAGGGCTTTTTCCAGATCGACCTGGGCCGGCGTCAGCCCCTTGGGCAGGGAGGAGCGCTTGGGCTTTTCACCTTCGCCGAGCTGGACGAAGGGGCCGAAGCGGCCATCGCGCAAGGTGACCTCCAGGCCCGTCTCCGGGTCCTGGCCCAGCACCTTCACGCCAGGCTGGCCGCCGTTCTCGGACGAGCCCTCGCCGTCGCCGTCGACGCCCGTGGCGGCAAGCTGGCGGGTGAATTTGCACTCTGGGTAATTGGAGCAGCCGATGAAGGAGCCGAACTTGCCGAGCTTGAGCGACAGCTGGCCCGTGCCGCAGGTCGGGCATGTGCGCGGGTTGGAGCCGTCTCCCTTGTCCGGGAAGATGTGCGGGCCGAGGAGTTCGTTCAGGGCGTCGAGCACTTCCGTGGTGCGCAGCTCCTTGGTCTCGCCGATGGCGGCCGAGAAGTGGTCCCAGAACTCGCGCATCACCTGCTTCCAGTCGATCTCGTTGTTCGAGACCCGGTCGAGCTGCTCCTCCAGGTCCGCGGTGAAATCGTATTCCACGTAGCGGCGGAAGAAGCTCTCCAAGAAGGCCGTTACGATGCGGCCCTTATCCTCAGGGACAAGGCGCTTCTTCTCGATCTTGACGTATTCGCGGTCGCGCAGGGTCTGGAGCACGGCGGCATAGGTCGAGGGGCGGCCGATACCGAGCTCCTCCATGCGCTTGACCAGCGAGGCTTCCGAATAGCGCGGCGGCGGCTCGGTGAAGTGCTGGGTGGCAGCGATGCGGCGCCGCTCCAACGGGTCGCCCGCCTTCATCGGCGGCAGGCGGCCCTCGTCCTCGTCCGCCTCGTCATCCTTGCTCTCGTTGTAGAGCGTCAGGAAGCCGTCGAACTTGATCACCTGGCCGGTAGCACGCATGTCGAGCTTGCGCGGTCCCACCTGGGCCGTGATGTCGGCGGTGGTGCGCTCCAGCTCGGCCGATTCCATCTGGCTGGCGATGGTGCGGGTCCAGATCAGGTCATAAAGCCGGGCCTGCTCAGGCTCCAGATACTTCGCGACCTGCTTCGGCAGGCGGCCCATATCCGTCGGGCGCACGGCCTCGTGCGCTTCCTGGGCGTTCTTGGCCTTGGTCGTGTACTTGCGCGGCGCGCCGGGCACGTAGCGGTCGCCGTATTCCTTGCCGATCACCCGGCGGGCGGCCTGCACGGCTTCCGGCGCCATGTCGACGCCGTCCGTTCGCATATAGGTGATGAGGCCCACCGTCTCGCCGCCGATGTCCACACCTTCATAAAGGCGTTGCGCGATGCGCATGGTCTGGGCCGGAGCCAGCCCCAGCTTGCGCGAGGCCTCCTGCTGCAGGGTCGAGGTGGTGAAGGGCGGGTAGGGGTGGCGCTTGGCGGGTTTGGCCTCGATGTTGGCCACCGAGAAGGTGGCCAGCTCCAAGTCCTTCTTGAAGGCCTCGGCGTCCCGGCCGTTGCCGATGTCGAGGCGCTGGATCTTCTTGCCGTCGGCTCCCACGAGGCGTGCATCGAACACGCCGCCGTCCTTGGTGGCGAGCGTCGCGATCAGCGACCAGTATTCCCGAGGCTTGAAGGTCTCGATTTCGAGCTCGCGGTCGCAGACAAGGCGAAGCGCCACCGACTGCACGCGTCCGGCCGAGCGGGCTCCGGGGAGCTTGCGCCACAGAACCGGCGAGAGGGTGAAGCCGACAAGGTAGTCGAGAGCCCGGCGGGCGAGATAGGCATCGACCAGGGCCTGGTCGATCTGGCGCGGGTTGCGGAGCGCCGTCTGCACGGCATCCTTGGTGATGGCGTTGAAGGTCACGCGCTCCACCGGCAGGTCCTTCAGCACGCGCTTCTCGCGCAGGGCCTCCAGCACGTGCCAGGAGATCGCCTCGCCCTCGCGGTCCGGGTCGGTGGCCAGGATCAGCTTCTCGGCGCCCTTGATCGCCTTGGCGATATCGGAAACCCGCTTCGAGCCCCTGTCCTCGAGCGTCCAGATCATGCGGAAATCGGCATCCGGGTCGACCGAGCCGTCCTTGGCGGGCAGATCGCGGATATGCCCGAAGGAGGCCAGGACCTCGTACTCCTTGCCGAGATACTTGTTGATCGTCTTGGCCTTGGCAGGCGACTCGACGACGAGGACTTTCATGAACGGACTTCCTAAAAGCGGCAGCGGACCGGTGCCCTCCTGCCAAGACGACAGACGGCGGCCAGAGGCTGACCGCCGCAGGGCGCGATAAGTGGGTGATGAACGCGGACAAGTCAAATCGGACCTGTCCGCACGGTGCTCATATGGCCACGAATGCTCTCTCCAGCAAGGGATTCACGGCTGGCCCGAGATCGTTGGCGCCGATCATCCGGGACGGGGCAGCGAGGCGGGTGAGGGCATAGGTCTCGGCGATGGCAGGGGGTGCGGAGCGTGCCAGCGCGGCCGTGGCAGCCAGGACGAACAGCCGCTCGGCGATGAAACGGGCTCTGGCCTCGGCCTCCGGGGAATGGAGTGCCATGATGAGATCCCGCGCAGCATGGGAGGCCCCCGGAAGGTCCCGGATATCGGCCATTAGGCGTTCCAGCACGGCGGTGGCAGCCTCCGGCTCGCGGGTCTCCGCCCGCAGGATGTCCAGGGCGATCACGTTGCCCGAACCCTCCCAGATCGCGTTGACCGGAGCCTCACGGTAGAGCCGGGGCAGGGCGCTCTCCTCCACATAGCCGTTGCCGCCGAGGCATTCCATGGCCTCGTAGAGAAGGCGCGGCGCCGCCTTGCAGATGCCGAACTTGGCCGCGGGCGTGACGACGCGGGCATAGGCGGCCTCGGGGTCGTCCGTCCCCTGGAGGTCGAAGCTGTGCGCGGCCCGCAGGGCGAGGGCGGTCATGGCCTCGCTCTCAAGGGCAAGGTCCGCCAGCACCATCCGCATGGCGGGGTGGTCGATGAGCTTCTTCTGGAACACGCTGCGATGCCGGGCATGATGCATGGCCAGCGCCAGCCCCATCCGGACGAGGCCGGCGGATGCCACCGCGCAGTCGAGGCGGGTCAGCTGCACCATATCGATGATGGTGCGGATCCCGCGTCCTTCCTCGCCGATCGGCCAGGCGAAGGCCTCGTGGAACTCGACCTCTGAAGAGGCGTTCGAGCGGTTGCCGAGCTTGTCCTTCAGGCGCTGAAGGCGAAGGGCATTGAGGGTGCCGTCTGGCCGGAAGCGCGGAACGAGGAAGCAGGTGAGCCCGCCGGGCGCCTGAGCCAGCACCAGGAAGGCATCGCACATGGGCGCCGACATGAACCACTTGTGGCCGGTCAGGGCGTATGCGTCCCCGGCCTTCGGGTCGGCCCGGGTGGTGTTGACGCGGACATCCGTCCCGCCCTGCTTCTCGGTCATTCCCATGCCGAGGGTCACGGCGCTCTTCTCCCAGAACGGGATGAAGCGGGAATCGTAGGCCCGCGAGCGGATCTTCGGCAGCCACTCGGACAGCCGGTTCGGGGCGGCGGCGAGGGCTGCCACAGAGGCATGGGTCATGGTGATCGGGCAGACATGGCCGCTCTCGACCCCCGCCGCCGTGTGGATCCGTGCGGCCCGCGCCACATGGGCGCGTCTCGACGCCGGCTCGTCCCAGGCGGAGGCGTGGAGCCCGTCCTCCATGCTGGCGCGCATGAGCGCGTGATAGGCCGGGTGGAACTCGACCGCATCGATCCGGTAGCCTCTTGCATCATGGGTGCGCAGCCGCGGCGGGTTCTCGTTGGCGAGGCGCCCGAGATCGAGCCGCTCCGCCGAGCCCCAGGCGGCACCGAAGGCCAGGAGGCCTTCCGCTTCCGGATCGACGCCGTTCGCCCTGAGCGCATCGAGCAGGGGCTGGTTGCTCGCCACGAGGTTGACGTCCCCGAAGGGCGGCGTCTGGTTGAGGACGTCATGGGTTTCGAAAGGGAGCATGCCACCAGCCCTCGCGATAATATCCTTGTATATTCTAGCGCGAGGCGGCCTCCCGCGAAGAGAGCCTGCTTGCCGCCGTTTCCCGGAGCGCCTATAGCCATCGCTTTAAGATGACAGACGCCCCCCGATCCGTTTTCCCCCACCGGCATCTCCTCGGCATCGAGGGGCTGTCTCATTTGGACATTCAGGCGCTGCTCGACCTCGCCGACGAACAGGTCGAGGTGAGCCGGCAGGTCGAGAAGCGGAAGACGACCCTCAGGGGCCGGACCCAGATCAACCTCTTCTTCGAAGCCTCGACCCGCACCCAATCCTCCTTCGAGATCGCCGGCAAGCGGCTCGGCGCCGACGTGATGAACATGCAGGTCGGCTCCTCCTCGGTGAAGAAGGGCGAGACCCTGATCGACACGGCCGTGACGCTGAACGCCATGCGGCCGGACATCATCGTCGTGCGCCATCATGCGGCCGGGGCGGTGCATCTGCTCGCGCAGAAGGTCGACTGCTCGGTGGTCAATGCCGGCGACGGCGCGCACGAGCACCCGACCCAGGCGCTTCTCGACGCGCTCACCATCCGCCGCAACAAGGGCCGCATCGAAGGCCTCACGGTGGCGATCTGCGGCGACATCCTGCATTCACGGGTGGCGCGCTCCAACATGATCCTGCTCGCCGCCATGGGCGCACGGGTGCGCCTCGTGGCGCCCTCGACCCTGTTGCCCCCGGGCATCGCGCGCCTCGGCTTCGAGACCTTCACCAGCATGAAGGAGGGCTTGAGGGACGCCGACATCGTCATGATGCTGCGCCTGCAGCGCGAGCGCATGAACGGCTCCTTCGTGCCCTCCGTGAAGGAGTATTTCCGCTTCTACGGGCTGGATCAGGAAAAGCTCAACTTCGCCAAGCCCGATGCCCTCGTGATGCATCCCGGCCCCATGAACCGGGGCGTGGAGATCTCGTCCGACGTGGCGGACGGGGCGCAGTCGCTCATCCGCGAGCAGGTCGAGATGGGCGTCGCCGTGCGCATGGCGGTGCTGGAGGCTCTGGCGAGCCATCTGCCGAACCGGTGAGAGGCGTCATGAGCAACCAACCCATCCTCTTCAAGAACGCCCGCCTCATCGACCCCGCCAGCGACCGCGAGGAGCGCGGGAGCGTGTTGGTGCGCGACGGCGTCATTCAGGCCGTTGGTCCGCAGGTCGCCGTCGCCGAAGACGCGCAGGTGATCGATTGCAACGACCAGGTGCTGGCACCCGGCCTCGTCGACATGCGCGCCTTCATCGGCGAGCCGGGCGGCCCTTACCGCGAGACCCTGAAGAGTGCCGGCGAGGCGGCCGCCGCCGGCGGCGTCACCACCGTCGTGTCGATGCCGGACACAAGTCCGGTTCTCGACGATCCGGCGGTCATCGATTTCATCGTGCGCCGCGCCCGCGACACCTCCATGGTCAACATCTGCCCGGCGGCGGCCCTCACGAAGGGATTGCAGGGACTGGAGATGGCGGAGATCGGCCGCCTGAAGGAAGCCGGCGCCATCGCCTTCACCGACGGGGCGCGGTCCGTCACGAACGCCCAGGTGATGCGCCGGGCGCTCACCTACGCCCGCGATTTCGACGCGCTCATCATCCATCACGTAGAGGACCCGGACCTTGTCGGGCAGGGCGTGATGAACGAGGGCGAGTTCGCCTCGCGGCTCGGGCTGCCCGGCGTCCCGCGCGAGGCCGAGACGGTGATGCTGGAGCGCGACATCCGCCTCGTGCGCCTCACGGGCGGGCGCTACCACGCGGCGATGATCTCCTGCGAAGACTCGGCCGAGATCGTGCGGGACGCGAAGGCGAGGGGGCTGCCCGTCACCTGCGGGGTCTCCATCAACCATCTGGCGCTCAACGAGAACGACATCGGCGACTACCGCACCTTCCTGAAGCTCTCACCGCCGCTCCGCCACGAGGACGACCGGCAGGCGATGATCGAGGCGCTGGCGGACGGCACCATCGACGTGATCGTCTCGGACCACAATCCACAGGATGTTGAGAACAAGCGCCTGCCCTTCGCGGAGGCAGCCGACGGGGCGGTGGGGCTCGAGACCCTGCTGTCGGCGGCTCTGCGCCTCGTGCATTCGGAACGCATTACCCTGCCGCGGCTGCTGAGGGCCCTGTCGACGAAACCCGCCGAAATCTTGGGGTTGCCGGGCGGGCGGCTGGCGGTCGGCGCCCCGGCCGACCTGATCGTGTTCGATCCGGAGGCCCCTTATGTGCTCGACAAGCGCCGGCTCAAGTCCCTGTCCAAGAACTCGCCCTTCGATGAAGCGCGCCTCGATGGCCAGGTGACCATCACGATGGTGGCCGGCCGGGTGGTTTTTCAACGCGAAACGATGTAACGAGAAGTGAATGTCTGACGAGGCCAATCTCTTGTACCTGCTGGCGGCTCTGCTTTTCGGCTATCTCCTGGGCTCGATCCCGTTCGGCCTGATTTTCACCCGCATGGCCGGCTTGGGCGATGTGCGGAAGATCGGATCCGGCAATATCGGGGCCACGAACGTCCTGCGCACGGGCCGAAAGGGCCTCGCGGCTGCCACGCTCCTGGCCGACGCCCTGAAGGGCACGGCCGCCGTGCTCATTGCCGCGCAATGGGGCCCTCAGTTCGCCATGCTGGCCGCCCTGGGTGCCTTCCTCGGCCACCTCTTCCCGGTCTGGCTCGGCTTCAAGGGCGGCAAGGGCGTCGCCACCTTCATCGGCGTGCTGATCGGCCTCAAGCCCCTGGCGGCTGTGATCTTCTGCCTGATCTGGCTCGGGGTCGCCTTCGCGTCCAAGTATTCCTCGCTCTCGGCCCTGGTTGCCAGTGCGGCGACGCCGATCATCCTGTGGCTCTTGGGCGAGCCCGGCATGGCCGGGATCGCCGTGGTGCTCGTGGCTCTCCTGTGGTGGAAGCATGGCCAGAACATCAGCCGCCTTCTTGCCGGGACCGAAGGCAAGATCGGCCAGAAGGGATAGGCCCATGATCCTGACGGATGAGCAGCGTCTCGACTGGCTTCGCCTCATCCGCTCGGAGAACGTAGGCCCGCGCACCTTCCGCGCGCTGATCAACAAGTATGGCGGGGCCGCGGCAGCCCTCGACGCCCTGCCGGATCTCGCCCGTCGCGGTGGGCGCCTGATGCTCAAGGTGTATAGCCGGGCCGAGGCCGAGAAGGAAATGGCTGCCGCCTCCCGTCTCGGCGTGCGCTTCATCGCCATGGGCGAGCCGGATTACCCGAAGACCCTCCAGGCCGTCGATACCGCGCCGCCTATGATCGGGCTGCGCGGCAGCGCTGCGGTGCTGGCCAAGCCATCCGTTGCCATCGTCGGCTCGCGCAACGCCTCCGCGTCGGGCCTGACCTTTGCCGAGCGCCTCGCGCGCCAGCTGGGCGAGGCCGGCTACGTGGTCGTATCGGGGCTGGCGCGGGGCATCGACACGAGGGCGCACAAGGCGGCCCTGGACACCGGCACCGTCGCGGTGCTGGCCGGCGGACACGACCGGGTCTATCCGGCCCAGAACGAGCCGCTGCTGCAGGCGATCCTCGATCAGGGCGGTGCGGTGATCTCCGAAATGCCCATGGGCTGGGAGCCGCGCGGACGCGACTTCCCCCGCCGCAACCGCATCGTGTCCGGCCTGTCCTACGGGGTCGTGGTGGTGGAGGCCGCCCGCCGTTCTGGCTCGCTGATCACGGCCCGCTTCGCCTTGGAGCAGGGCCGCGAGGTCTTCGCCGTTCCGGGCTCGCCCCTCGATCCCCGTGCCGAAGGCACCAACGACCTCATCCGCGACGGCGCGACCCTCTGCGCAGGCGTCGAGCATGTGACGAGCGTTCTGGAGCCGCTGCTCGCCTCGGGGCCGCGCCTCGACCGGACCGTCGAGGAGCCCCATCATACCCTCGGTTCGGAAGAGCTCTGGGACGAGCTCGATCTGCCGGAGATCGCCCGCGCTCCGGTTCGGCCCATCATGCCCGATGCCGGGATCGAGGAAGAGGCGGAAGAGGAACAGGCCGATCTGATCACGTTCCTTGGTCCGTCGCCGGTCGCGATCGACGATCTCGTCCGACAATCCGGCCTGTCGATCCGCTCGGTTCAGACGGCCCTGCTGGAGCTCGAGATAGCCGGTCGGCTCGAGCGTCACGGCGGCAACGCGGTGTCGCTGCTCAGGTCCTAGCCGCCCTTGTCGCCGGCCTGCACCGTTCGGATGGCCTCCAGCCGCGCCATGTCGAGCAGGTAGGCCAGGAGGTCGAGATTGGCCTTGCGGGCGAGATAGGACAGTTCCGCCGAGAACTCGGCCACATACTGGGCCGTCTCCTCCGGACTCATCCTGCTGCCGATGCGCTCGCCGTCCTCTGCCTCCGGCAGGTCTTTAGCGGACGGGTCTTTACCGGAGGGGCGCAAGGCTTTGGTCATGAGGAATGGGGCTGTCTCACTGTTGCAATTCTCATATTTAGCAGCACAACCGCTAATAAGACAAGTCGTATCATTATACTTGTAATTGCAAAAGATCGCTTGTCCATCAACCCAGAAGGGAGATGAGCACCGGCATGGTGAGCATGGCGAGCAGGGTCTGCAGCGTCAGGATCTCGGCCATGAGCCCGGCATTGCCTCCCATCTGGCGCGCGAGCACGTAAGCCGCACTGGCGGAAGGCACGGAGGCGGCGATGATGGTCACCGTCATGTCGCTGCCGGAAACGCCCATGAGGCCTGCGAGGGCTCCGGCCATGACCGGCATGAGCACGAGCTTGAGGCACGCTGACAGGGCGTGGGGCAGGCCCGGTCGGGCGAGGCGGCGGATGTCGAGGCCGGCGCCGACGATCAGGAGACCTGCCGCGAGCGCCGCCCGGCCGATGAGTTCGATATAGGCCGCGAGCGGCTTCGGCAGGGGAGGCGCCAGCAGGTTGAGGGCAAGCCCCACCGCGCAGGACCAGATGAACGGGTTGGTCACGAAGGAGCGCAGGATGTCCCAGGGGCTCCAGCGCGGCTGGCCGGCAAAGCGGATGAAGACGTAGAAGGCGAGCAGGTTGAGGAGCGGCACCATGGCGGCTATGGCCACGGCGATGAGTGCAATGCCCCGCTGGCCGAACAGGCTGCCGGCGACCGCAAGACCCACGAAGGTGTTCCAGCGCGTCGCACCCTGGAAGATCGAGGTGAAGCTGGGGCCGTCGATGCCGAAATGGCGCTCGAGGAGAGGACGCAGGGCCAGCACGATCACCGCCATGGTGAGGATCGCGCCGACCAGCGCGCCGCCGACGCCAAGGACCGGCACGGAGGACAGGTCCGCCCGCGACAGGGTATCGATGATTAGCGCCGGGAAGAAGATCACGTAGGTGACGCGCTCCAGCCCGGACCATTGCTGCTCGCCCACGAAGCCGGTGGCCCGGCACAGCCAGCCGGTGGCGATGATCAGGAAGGTCGGGATCAGGCTGGCGAGGACGGCGGACATGGGAATCCGGAGCGGGTGGGAGCGGGCAATCCGGCAAATGCAGGGTGCATGAGGGGCTTAAAGCCTGCCGATACGCTCGACAAGCACCGGATAAGCTTGCATTGGAATCCGGTCCCGATACTCCACTTGTCTTTGTTCGCGCTCCGCCAGAGGCCCCATGATCCAGGTCACGAACTCCATCGCGCTCGACGAAGCGGAACTCCAGGAAAGCTTCATCCGCGCCTCCGGCCCGGGCGGGCAGAACGTCAACAAGGTGGAGACCGCCGTCCAGCTGCGCTTCGACGTGCGCAACTCGCCCTCACTGCCGGATTACGTAAAGGAAAAGCTGGAGCGGATCGCCGGCAGTCGCATGACCAACGACGGCGTGCTGATCATCACGGCGCAGCGCTTCCGTTCGCAGGAGCGAAACCGGGAGGATGCGGTGGAGCGCCTCGTGGAGCTGGTCCGCCAGGCCACCGAGCGGCCCAAGCCGCGCCGACCGACGCGGCCGACGCTCGCTTCCAAGAAGCGCAGGCTTGAGTCGAAGGGAAGGCGCGCCGAGATCAAGAAGGGCCGCAGCGGCAAGCCGGCCTTCGACTGACCTTGGATCAGCCCTGAAGAACAATTCCACCGAAGCCGAGAAGATCGGCAAAGACGGCAAACACGACGCCAAGACCCACGAGGACAAGGCCAATCAGAAAGAAGCGGATCGAGCGGTTGTAGCGCTTGAGCTCTAGGGACGAGACCAGCAGCAGATTGGCCAGGGACTTGACCTGAAGAGCAAGGCCAAGGGTGATCAGGGCAACCGAGACCAGATCGGTGTGCATCCATTCTCCAGGAAGAGCCGACCAGCGGCTCAGGAACCCCAGAGAGAAACCGACAACGACGCCGATAGCCGTGACCGAGCCGTTGCGGAACGTGGAGTCGATGCGCTGCGGCTCTTCGCGCCGAACAGTCTCACCCGGATCTCCCGTCATCGTCCGGCTCCCATCCAGAGCGTTTCCTGAGGTGATCTTATCTCAGGATGCGGTCAGCTCCATCACTCCGAGGGAGGATAGACGTGCTCGCCACCTCTGAAGTCTAAAACCGTGTGGCAGCCTCCATTCTCCCGAATGGCATCCGGTCCGATCACGGCCTTCCCATGCCCGCCTGGAATGTCGAGGATGTAGGTCGGCTGGCACAGGCCCGAGATCCTCCCTCGTAGGCCCGCCACAAGGGTGCGGCCCTCCTCGATGGAGAGGCGGAAGTGGCTCGTGCCCGGAGCGAGATCGGGGTGGTGGAGATAGTAGGGCTTGACCCGCGTCTCCACGAAGGCGCGCATCAGGTCGGCCAGCGTGTCGGGATCGTCGTTGACCCCCCTCAGGAGCACCGACTGGCTGATCATCACGATGCCTGAATCCACCAGCCGGGCGCAGGCGGCGCGTGCATCCGCAGTCAGCTCCCGCGGGTGATTGGCGTGAAGCGCCACGTAGGCCGTCTTGCCGCTCGCCTTCAGGGCCGCGATCAAGGCTTCATCCACCCGCTCCGGCTCCACCACCGGCACCCGGGTGTGGAAGCGGACGATCTTGACGTGATCGATGGCGGACAACCGCTGCATGATCTCGGCGAGGCGCCGCGGGGAGAGCACCAGCGGGTCGCCGCCGGTGAGGATCACCTCCCAGATCTCCGGATGTGCGGCGATATAGGCAAAGGACTTGTCCATGGCCTCCGGTGACAAAGTGCCGAGCCCCTGCGGCCCCACCATCTCGCGGCGGAAGCAGAAGCGGCAATAGACCGGGCAGACATGCACGGCCTTGAGCAGCACCCGGTCGGGGTAGCGGTGGACGATGCCCTCGACCGGGCTGTGCGCCAGATCGCCGATGGGATCGTCCCGCTCCTCGGCTGTGGTCACGAGCTCCGACGCATCCGGCACGAACTGGCGGGCGATGGGGTCGTTCAGATCGCTCGGGTCGATCAGGCCGGCCATGGCGGGGCTGATGGCGATGGCGTAGCGCTCGGCCACCGCCTCGATCCCGGGCAGTTCCTTGGGCGGGACCAGACCGGCTTCGACCAGCTCGGCCGGGGTCCGGAGAGGGCGCAGGGCATTCACCGGCCTGTCTCCGGCACAGGCGCCCAGAGCACCTGATCGATCCGGGAGGCGCCTGTGGCGAGCATCGCCAGCCGGTCGAAGCCGAGCGCGATGCCGCTGGCCTCCGGCATGTGGGCGAGAGCCGTCAGGAAGTCCTCGTCCACCGGGTAGCGTTCTCCATAGACCCGCATCTTCTCCGCCATCTCTCCTTCGAAGCGGCGGCGCTGCTCGGCCGCGTCCGTCAGCTCGCCGAACGCATTGGCGAGTTCCACCCCGCAGGCATAGAGCTCGAACCGCTCGGCCACCCGCGGGTCGCGGGCGGTCGGTCGGGCGAGTGCCGCTTCCGCGACCGGGTATTCGTCCAGGATCGTGGCGCGCCCGAGGCCGAGATTGGGTTCGACCCGCTCCACGATGACGCGGCTGAAGAGATCGGCCCAGGTGTCGTCCTCCGCCACGCGAAGGCCTGCGGTCCTCAGGCTCGCGGCGAGCCGATCCCGGCCGGTCCCGCCTTTTCGGTCGATGGAGGCGAGGAGGTCGATCCCGGCGAAGCGCTCGAAGGCTTCCGCCACGCTCAGGCGCTCCGGCTCCAGGAACGGATCGGTCTCGCGGCCGCGATAGGTGAGGGTGCGGGTGCCGGCCGACTCGGCCGCCAAGGCCAGGATCTCCCCGCAATCCCTCATCAGCGTCTCGTAGTTCTCGCCGGCCCGGTACCACTCGACCATGGTGAATTCCGGGTGGTGCAGGGGACCCCGCTCCCGGTTGCGATAGACATGGGCGAAGCACGCGATCCGGGGCTCGCCTGCGGCCAGCAGCTTCTTGCAGGCGAATTCCGGCGATGTGTGCAGGTATAGGGGCACCCTGGACCCGTCGAGGCCGATGGCCTCCGTCACGAAGGCATGGAGATGCGCCTCGTTGCCGGGCGATGTCTGAAGCGTGGCGGTGTCGACCTCCACGAAGTCCCGTTCCGCAAAGAAGCCGCGCAGGGCCGCCTGGATGCGGTTGCGGCCCAGGAGGAAGGGGCGGCGATCCGTGTGGACGTGGGGTCTCCACCAGGGGGAGGGAGCGGCGACAGGCTTATCCATTCCAAAGAGTTCCGCGAGGTCGGACTGGCGATTTGCGCCAAGATAGGCTACTTGCGGCACCGAAAGCGTTTTCGGTGCCACTGGGGCTCGGGCGACCCGACCCTCACGACGCGCCTCTATCTGTCACAAGGAAAGCCTCCCGTGAAGGTCATCGCCTCTACGCTCCGCAAAGGCAACGTCGTCGATATGGACGGCAGGCTCTATGTGGTTCTCACCGCCCAGAACATCCACCCCGGCAAGGGCACGCCGGTCACCCAGCTCGACATGCGCCGCATCTCCGACGGCGTGAAGGTCTCCGAGCGCTACCGCACCACCGAGCAGGTCGAGCGCGCCTTCGTCGAGGACCGGGAGCACACCTTCCTCTATCAGGATGGCGAGGGCTATCATTTCATGAACCCGGAGACCTACGATCAGGTGGTCGTGCCGGAGGACATCATCGGCGACCAGAAGGCCTACCTTCAGGAAGGCATGGCCGTGATGCTCTCCATCCACAACGGCATCGCGATCGCCATCGAGCTGCCGGCCCGCATCACCCTCGAGATCACCGAGACCGAGCCGGTGGTGAAGGGCCAGACGGCCTCCTCGTCCTACAAGCCCGCCATGCTGTCGAACGGCGTGCGCACCCTCGTGCCGCCCCACATCCAGGCCGGCACCCGCGTGGTGATCATGACGGAAGACGGCTCCTATGTGGAGCGCGCGAAGGACTGAGCTTCGTTCTCTCATTCTTGTCATCACCGGCCTTGTGCCGGTGATCTCGACTGGAAGAGCACGGCGCCTTTCAGGATAGGGATGGCCGGCACAAGGCCGGCCATGACGTCCCGCGAGTCCAAACACACCTTGCAGGGCAGGAGGTTTCGGTGAAGGCTCGCCGGGCGTCCTGCCCTTTCTCATTCTGCGGAGTCGAGCGGTTCCATGACCAGCGGTCCTGCCCATCCCATCAACCCTCTCGTCGCCGATGTCGGTAGCCCGCCGATCCCGGAGGCGCAGGCCTGGACCAGACGCTATGACGGGTCGTACGGGCCGCTGATCAACCTCTCCCAGGCGGTGCCGGGCAATGCGCCCCATCCGGAACTCCTGGAGCGGATGGCGGCCATCGCCGGCTCACCCACAGGCTCGCAATACGGCCCGATCAACGGCGATGCGCCGCTTAAGGAAGCCTATGCGGCCGAGATGTCCCGCACCTACGAAGGCCTGATCGCCCCGGAGGACATTGCGGTGACCGCGGGCTGCAACATGGCGTTCTTTGCCGCCATGATGCTGCTCGCCCATCGCAATGAGGCGGTGCTCCTGCCCACCCCCTGGTACTTCAATCACCAGATGAGCCTGGACATGCTCGGCATCGAACCGCGCCCGCTGCCCTGCCGGGCGGAGAACGGATTCGTGCCGCGCATCGAGGATGCGGAGGCGCTGATCGACGGGAAGGTCAGGGCCATCGTCCTCGTCACGCCCAACAATCCGACCGGCGCCGTCTACCCGGCCCATGTGATCGAGAGCTTCGCCCAGCTATGCGCCAGGCGCGGCATTTATCTCGTGATCGACGAGACTTACCGGGATTTTCTGCCGCAAGGCATGAACCGCGCTCATGGGCTCTTCAGCCGCGAGGACTGGCGCGACACGGTCATCCAGCTCTATTCGTTCTCGAAATCCTACGCGATCCCCGGCCATCGCACGGGCGCGATCACGGCGGACATCAAACTCGTCGGGCAGATCGCCAAGATTCTCGACTGCATCCAGATCTGCGCCCCGCGCACCGCTCAGGGCGCGCTGCCCTGGGCCATCGACGGCTTGCGCGACTGGCGCGAGAGCAACCGGGCCGAGATCAACCGCCGTGCACAGGTTTTTCAGGATGCGCTCAAGCCGCTGCCGGAATGGACGATCGAGTCGGTCGGCGCCTATTTCGCGTATCTGCGCCACCCGTTTCCCGAGGCGACCGCGCAGCAGGTCGCGGAGAGGATCGCGACCGAACGGGGCGTCCTGTGCCTGCCCGGAAGCTATTTCGGTCCCGGTCAGGAACGGCATCTGAGAGTCGCCATCGCCAATGTGAGCGCGGATGTTTTAAGTACGCTGACGGAGCGTTTCCGAGGCTTGACCCTCTAGTACCTCCTTGGAGGCAAAACCATAAACTCCGGGGGGCACCCTTGGCAGGACCATGGGGCGATGGTTACTCTCTTGGTCAAACAGGCACGCGAACCGGGTGCCGCGGGGACTTGAGTTTTGACCGTCAAAGCGGACGTGACAGCAGAAGGTGACCGACTGGCCGAGCCGCTCAACGGCTCTTCCAACGGCGCCTCCTGGGCGGCTGACTGCCCTGCGCCGACGGCCAGGATGGAGGCGCGGCGGCGCCATTCGAGAAGCTATGCCGCGCTCGATCTCGGCACGAACAATTGCCGCCTTCTCATTGCGGAACCTGCGCATTTCGGTTTCCGGGTCGTGGACGCATTCTCGCGCATCGTGCGACTGGGCGAGGGGCTCGGCCTCGGCAACCGTCTCAGCGACGGGGCGATAGATCGCACCCTCGATGCGCTGCGGGTGTGCCGCGAGAAGATGGCCGCGAAGGACGTGAGGCGCGCGCGGCTCGTGGCCACCGAAGCGTGCCGGCTCGCCGAGAACGGTCCCGCCTTCATCGAGCGGGTGCGCGAGGAACTCGACCTCGACCTCGAGATCGTCGACCGCAAGACGGAGGCGTATCTCGCCGTCACCGGCTGCGCGTCCCTCGTCGATCCCAAGGCGCAATCCGTCATCGTGTTCGACATCGGCGGCGGCTCCACGGAGATCGCCTGGCTGGACGGCCGGGCACCGCATGCTTTCGCGGATCCGTGCAAGCGGATCCGGGCGTGGGATTCGCTGCCCGTCGGCGTGGTGACCCTCGCCGAACGACATGGCGGGATCGATGTCACGCCCGAGACGTTCGAGGGCATGGTCGAGGAGGTATCCGAGCTTCTCATGGACTTCGCCCTCGTGGCGGCGCAAGCCGGACGCGCCCACAACTTCCACCTGCTCGGAACCTCGGGAACCGTCACCACGGTCGGCGGCATTCACTTGGGACTGGCGCGCTACGACCGGCGCCGGGTCGACGGGATGTGGATGCGCAACGGCGAGATCTCGACGGTGATGCAGAACCTGCTGCATTCCGATTTCAGGCAGCGGGCCGAGAACCCATGCATCGGCAAGGAACGGGCCGATCTGGTTCTGGCCGGCTGCGCCATTTTGGAAGCGATCCGGCGGGCCTTCCCGTCGGAGCGCCTGCGCATCGCAGATCGCGGACTGCGCGAAGGAATATTGATGAACATGATGCGAGAGGATTCTGTGTGGCGAGGGGGCAGCCCACGGTGAGTGCAAAGTCCGGTTCGGGTGTCCGCAATCTTAAGCAGCGCGTGAAGACCGCCAACAAGCGGACCCTCTCTTCCCAGAAATGGCTGGAGCGCCAGCTCAACGATCCTTATGTCGCCCGCGCCAAGCGCGAGGGCTACCGCTCGCGCGCAGCCTACAAGCTTTTGGAGATCGATGAGAAGTACCGCGTCCTGAAGCCCGGTCAGCGGGTGGTCGATCTCGGCGCCGCACCCGGCGGCTGGTCGCAGATCGCCGCCAAGGTGGTCGGCCCTAAGGGCAAGGTGGTGGGCATCGATCTTCTGCCCATCGATCCCATGCCCGGCGTCGAGTTCATCGAGCTCGACTTCCTGGACGAGAGCGCCCCCGGCAGGCTGATCGACATGCTGGGCGGTCCCGCCGACGTGGTGATGTCCGACATGGCGGCCAACACAACCGGCCACAAGAAGACCGATCACCTGCGGATCATCGGCCTCGCCGAGGCCGCGATCTACTTCGCCCGCGAGATCCTGGCCCCCGGCGGCGCCTTTATCGCCAAGGTGTTCCAGGGTGGCACCGAGAACCAGCTTCTGGCCGATCTCAAGCGCGACTTCGCCGTGGTGCGCCACGTGAAGCCGGCAGCAAGCCGGGCCGACTCGGCGGAACTCTATGTGATGGCCACCGGTTTCCGGGGACGGGCGGACGAGACCCCTTCCGCCTGAGGGAAGGCTTTTGCTAAAGCCCTGGATGGAAGGAGCCCTATCATGGCAGTGCATCGGATCGGCATCATCGGCCTCGGCAAGATCGCGCAGGATCAGCATCTGCCGGTGATCAAGGCAAACCCGGATTTCGAACTCCTGGCCGTGTCGAGCACCCGAGGGCTCTCCCATGAGGATGCCAAGTACACCTTCCAGGACTACCGCGAGCTTCTGAAGCTGCCGGACCTGGATGCGGTGTCGATCTGCACTCCGCCGCAGGTTCGGCATCAGATCGCCCGCGAGGCGCTCTTGGCCGGCAAGAGCGTGCTGCTGGAAAAGCCCCCGGCCGCGACTTTAAGCGAGCTCGAGGATCTGAAGGCGCTGGCCGCCAAGACCGGAAAGGTGGTCTTCACCTCCTGGCACGCTCAGTACAACAAGGCCGTCGAGGAGGCCAAGAAGGCGCTTGCCGGCTGGTCGATCAAACGCCTTCTGGTGACCTGGAAGGAGGATGTCCGGCACTGGCATCCGGGCCAGCAGTGGATCTGGGAGGCGGGCGGCTTCGGTGTCTTCGACCCCGGCATCAACGCGCTGTCCATCGTGACCCGCATCATGCCGGAGCCGGTCTTCATCAAGACGTCCAGCCTGGAATTCCCGGCGAACCGCGACGCGCCCATCGCCGCGAACCTCGCCTTCTCCATGAGCCACGGGCAGGGCGATCTCCAGGCCGTCTTCGACTGGCGCCAGACCGGCCCGCAGACCTGGGACATCGAGGTGGAGACGGAAGCCGGCCTAAACCTGAAGCTCACCCATGGCGGCAGCTGCCTGGAGATCGGCGGTCGCCTGATGGTGCAGGAGGAGCCTGCCGAGTACCAGGGCATCTACAGGCGATTCGACGCCCTGCTGACCATCGGCCACTCCGAGGTCGACGACGCCCCCTTCCGCCTCGTAGCCGACGCCTTCATGGTCGGCAAGCGGGTGCAGGTGGACGCATTCGAGGATTAGCTGACCTGACATGGCCGGGCTAGTCCCGGCCATCTCGGTGCGGAAAGGTGCTGCGCCCCAATTCAACGAGATCACCGGCACAAGGCCGGTGATGACGACGAGGGGCAACCGCCCCGGAATGACAGTGGTGTGAGGTTTCAAGCCAAGTTCTTCTTCAAGAACGCCACCGTCCGGCTCCACGCCAGATCCGCGGCCGTCTTGTCGTAGCGCGCCGTGTTGGTGTCGTTGTTGAAGGCGTGGTTGGCGCCCTCGTAAAGGTGGATCTCGTAGGTCTTGCCCGCCTGCTTTAGGGCCGCCTCGTAGGCCGGAATGCCCGCGTTGATGCGCTCGTCGAGGCTCGCATAGTGCAGCATGATGGCAGCGTTGATCTTCGGCACGTCCTCCGCCTTCGGCTGGCCGCCGTAATAGGCGACCCCCGCGTTCAGGTTAGGCTCGTTGACCGCGAGGTTGTTCACCGCGCCGCCGCCCCAGCAGAAGCCGATGGCCCCGACCTTGCCGTTGCCGTCCGGGCGGCCTTTGAGATAGGCCACCGCCGCCTTGCCGTTGGCGATAACGTCGGGCTGCTTCAATTGGCCGATCATCTCGCGGCCCTTGTCCTCGTCGGCGGGCGTGCCCCCCATGGGCGAGAGATAGTCCACACCCAAGGCGATGAAGCCTTCGGTGGCCATGCGCCGGGTGACGTCCTTGATATGCGGGTTCAGGCCGCGGTTCTCATGAATGACGATCACCGTCGGCAGCCTGGCCGAGGCATCCTTCGGCTTCACCAGATAGCCCTTGAGGCCCTGAGCGCCGGGGATGTCCACGGTCTCCGTGGTGATCCGCGGGTCGGTCTCCGGCACGGTCTGGGCCTGGGCGTAGTTGTTCTGCAGGATCGGCAGAAGGGCCGTTGCCGCCGCCGTGCTGCCGGCGAGTGCCGCAAGCTTGTCGATGAAGGAACGGCGGCTCATGCCGCCATGGGTGAAGTCGTCGTAGAGGTCGATGATGCGCTGATCCATGGGAGCCTCCTGGGCGAGAAGCCATGGTAAAGCAATCCTATCGCCGTTCTACCTCCTCACCGAGATTTGTAGTGCCGTCGCCGAGGCCCGTTGCGGGGGGCTTCCGTTCCACGGCCCGGTGCCCCGACATCTCTGCGCCGGCCGTCGGGGACAGGCGGGTGAAGACGAAGCCGGACAGAGCCGAGATGGCGGCGACGGCCCAGAAGGCCGGGCCGAAATCGGCCGCGCTGATCCCGGGCGTGCCGTCCGCCGAAGAGGCCATTTCCAGCACGAAGGCGCCGAACGCGACGCCGATGCTGAGCGAGACCTGCTGCAGGGCGCTTCCCAGGCTGGTGGCGTAGCTCATCTCCCGGTTGGAGATTTCCGCATAGCCGATGGCGTTGAGGCTGGTGAACTGGAGCGAGCGGAAGCAGCCGCCGACGAGCAGGACGATCATGATGAGCCAGTGCGGCGTCTCGGGGGTGAAGAACCCGTTGGCTGCGACAAAAGCGGCCCCGATGAAGGCATTGATCGTGAGCAGCCGGCGGAAGCCCGTCCATTCGAGGATGCGCTTGGCCATGGTCTTCATGAACAGCGCGCCCACGGCCCCGATGAAAGTGAGCGAGCCCGAGGCGAGGGGGCTCAAGCCGAAGCCCACCTGCAGCATCAGCGGCAGGAGGAACGGGATCGCCCCGATGCCGATGCGGAAGAGCGAGCCTCCCACGACGCTCGCCCGGAAGGTGGGCACCTTCAGAAGACTCAGGTGCAGGACCGGGTAGGCGGTACGCTTGGCATGGAAGACGTAAAGAACCAGGCTGGCGGCTCCGATGGCCATGCATCCGATAGACACATCGATCGGGACGAGATGCTGCCCGGTGGTGGAGAAGCCGAGCATCAGCAGGGAGAATCCGACTCCGGTGAGCAGGAAGCCGATGAGGTCGAGGGGCGGCGTGTCGTCTTCCTTGATGTTCGGCACGAACCTCAAGGCGCATACGATCCCGAGGATCCCGATCGGGATGTTGATGAAGAAGATCCAGCGCCAGTGGGCAAATTCCGTGATGAGACCTCCGAGCGGCGGCCCGATGATGGGGCCGATAAGGGCTGGGATCGTGAGTGTTGCCAGCGCCTGCACCACCTCGCTGCGGGCGACGCTGCGCAGGAGCACGAGGCGCCCCACCGGCACCATCATGGCTCCGCCGGCTCCTTGGACGAAGCGGTAGAATACAAAACCTTCGAGGGAATTGGCCCAGGCGCAGGCGAGCGAGCCCGCCATGAACACGCCGATGGCGGCGGTGAAGATCGTCCTCGCCCCGTACTTGTCGGCCATCCAGCCCGAGATCGGGATGAAGATCGCGAGGCTCACCAGATAGGAGGTCAGCGCGAGCTTGAGGGCGATGGGTTCCGTTCCCAGATCCTGCGCGATCATCGGCAGGGACGTGGAGATCACGGTCGAATCCATGTTCTCCATGAACAGGGCCGTCGCGATGATCAGCGGGAGAAGGCGGGATTGACGCATGACCGCCGGACATAGCGCATCGTGCGAAAAAGTGGACCCGGTTTTTCGCTCCAACGATGCGCTGCTTAAAAATTGAGCATTGGACCCAAAAGTGCAAGTCCACCTTTGGGTCCAATGCTCTGGCGCTCGGCAACCTTCTTGCAAAGGCCCAAGGCGCGCATTGCAGATCTTCTGTGGATGCGGCGCTCGGCCCTTTGCGAAAACGAAACCCCGTGCTACGGACCCGTGCCAACTCGCCAAAGCGTTATTTTCTCATCCGCGCAGCACCTCAAGGAGTTGGCCATGGCCTCTGTATTCGCCGATAAGATCATCGAGGGACTGACCTTCGATGACGTGCTGCTCCGGCCCGGCCGCTCCGAAGTTCTGCCCAGCGATGTGGACGTCGCCACCAAGCTCACCAAGACCATCCGTCTCAATATGCCGATCATCGCCTCCGCCATGGACACGGTGACGGAAGCCCGCATGGCCATCGCCATGGCCCAGAACGGGGGGCTGGGCGTCATCCACCGCAATCTCGAGCCTGAGGCCCAGGCCGAGCAGGTGCGCCTCGTCAAGCGCTACGAGTCCGGCATGGTGATGAACCCCATCACCATCCACCCCGACGAGACACTGGCCGATGCGCTGTCCATGATGAAGCATCACGGCATCTCGGGCATCCCGGTGGTCGAGCGCGGCCCCGCGGGCGCCAAGGGCAAGCTCGTCGGCATCCTGACCAACCGCGACGTGCGCTTTGCCAGCAATCCCGGCCAGAAGGTCTCCGAACTCATGACCAAGGACCGGCTGATCACGGTCCGCGAGGGCGTGAGCCAGGACGAGGCTCGCCATCTCCTGCACCAGTTCCGCATCGAGAAGCTCTTGGTGGTCGACGATCACTTCCGCTGCATCGGCCTGATCACCGTGAAGGACATCGAGAAGCAGGTGGCCTATCCGAACGCCGCCAAGGATTCTCAAGGCCGCCTTCTGGTGGCGGCCGCCACCACCACGGGCGAGCAGGGCTTCGAGCGTGCCGAGCGTCTGATCGACGCCGGCTGCGACGTGGTGGTGGTCGACACCGCCCATGGGCATTCCGTGAAGGTGCTCGAGAGCGTCACCCGGGTGAAGAAGCTCTCCAACGCCGTTCAGGTGATCGCCGGCAACGTGGCGACCCGGGAAGGCGCCCAGGCGCTCATCGATGCCGGCGCTGATGCGATCAAGGTCGGCATCGGACCGGGGTCCATCTGCACCACCCGCATCGTGGCAGGCGTCGGCGTGCCCCAGCTCACCGCCATCATGGAGGCCGTCGAGGCGGCGGCAGGGGCCGACATCCCGGTGATCGCCGACGGCGGCATCAAGTTCTCGGGCGACCTCGCCAAGGCGCTGGCCGCCGGCGCCTCCTGCGCCATGGTGGGCTCGCTCCTCGCCGGCACGGACGAGACCCCCGGCGAGGTTTTTCTCTACCAGGGCCGCTCCTACAAGTCCTATCGCGGCATGGGCTCGGTGGGCGCCATGGCCCGTGGCTCGGCCGACCGCTACTTCCAGGCGGAAGTGCGCGACACCCTCAAGCTCGTGCCGGAGGGCATCGAAGGGCAGGTGGCCTACAAGGGCCCCGTGTCGGGCGTCCTGCACCAGCTCACCGGCGGCCTTCGCGCCTCCATGGGCTATGTGGGCGCCGCGACCCTGCCGGAATTCCGCGACAAGGCGCAGTTTATCCGCATCACCTCTGCGGGCCTGCGCGAAAGCCACGTCCACGACGTGACGATCACGCGGGAAAGCCCTAACTACCCGACTCGCAGCTAAGCTTTACGCGAGTTCCGACACATGAGCATCTCCGCCGTCATCCTGCCCGTCCTCGTCCAGGTCGGGCTTACCCTCATACTGCTGTTCTGGATGGGCCGCTCGCGCTTAGCGACGCTCAGATCCGGCGAGCTGAAGGTGAGGGACATCGCGCTGGGCGAGCGCGTCTGGCCCAACCGCATTCTGCAGTTCCAGAACTCGTATCAGAACCAGTTCGAGCTGCCGGTGCTGTTCTATGCCCTCGTGGCCCTGGCGCTGATCACCCGCAAGGCCAATATGCTCTTCGTGGTGATGGCCTGGATGTTCGTGGTAAGCCGGCTGGTCCATGCGGGCATCCACGTCACCTCGAACAAGGTTTCCTGGCGCTTCATGGCCTTCGTGGTCGGCGTGCTGATCCTGGCCGCCATGTGGGTGATCTTCGGCATCCGCATCTTTACGGCGGAGGCTGGCGTTTAGCGGCAGGGGAGTTATAGAAAGCTCTCCAGGAGCCCTCATCCTGAGGAGGACCGTCAGGTCCGTCTCGAAGGACGAGGGCGTCTCCAGTGTTCTCTGGACCCTCCTTCGAGACGCCGCTTCGCGGCTCCTCAGGATGAGGTTGCGAGAGGTTTAGTACTTCCGGCCGCTCTCGAGCTGCGTCTTGGCGTCGAGCTGCTTCATCGGAGGCGGCTGGATGTCGGCAGCCGGGGCCGTGGCGCAGGCGGCGATCGCGAGAGTGAGGCCGAGGGCGACAAGGCCGCGGGTCAGGCGGGTCAACATGAGGTTGGTCTCCAAAAGAGGAATCGTGCGGAATGCACGTGCTCTCTCAAGTCACGTTTGATCCTGACGGAAAATAGGAAACTTTGTGTCGTATCTACGGCCAAGCTCGAGTGTGCTTTTCTCATGACACCTGCCGCCCGCATCTCCGCCGCCATCGAGGTCCTGGCCGATATCGACGCCCGGCGTCGCCCGGCCACCGACGCTCTCAAGGATTGGGGTCTTTCGCACCGCTTCGCTGGGTCCAAGGACAGGGCCGCCATCGCCAGCCTCGTCTACGACGCCCTGCGCCGGAAGGCCTCCGCCGCCTGGATTATGGGCGAGAATACGCCCCGGGCCGTGGTGCTCGGCATGCTGCGGCTGCAGCGCGGGCTCGACGTGGGGGCTGTCGCGGCGCTCTGCTCGGGCGAGCGCTTTGCTCCCGAGGCGCTTTCCGACGACGAGCGTTCCCGGCTGGACATGGCCGATCTCTCCGGCGCACCGGCTCACGTGGCCGGTGACTTCCCCGACTGGATCGCGCCCTCGCTCCAGCGCCTCTTCGGCGATGATCTCGTGCCGGAGATGCAGGCGCTTGCCACCCGGGCGCCCCTGGACCTGCGGGTGAACACCCTGAAAGTGTCATCCCGCGAGGAGGCGCACGATGCCCTGCCGCATCTGGGCGCCGTCGAGACGCCACTCTCACCGCTGGGCCTGCGGATTATGCCGGGCGAGGACGGGCGCGGGCCGGCCGTACAGTCGGAGCCGGAATTCCTGAAAGGCTGGGTCGAGATCCAGGACGAGGGATCGCAGCTCGTGGCCCTCATGTCGGGGGCCAAGCCCGGCGAGCAGGTGGTCGATCTCTGCGCAGGCGGCGGCGGAAAGACCCTGGCGCTCGCCGCCCTGATGGAGAACCACGGGCAGATCTACGCGACCGACAACGATGCGCGCCGTCTCGCGCCGATCCATGAACGCTTGACCCGAGCCGGTGTTCGCAATGTCCAGGTCCGCACGCCCCGGAACAAGGCCGACGCGGTGTCCGATCTCGACGGGCGCATCGACTGCGTCCTCGTGGACGCGCCCTGCACGGGTGTCGGCACCTGGCGGCGCAACCCGGATGCTAAGTGGCGCCTCCGGCCGGGAAGCCTGGAAACCCGGCGCAAGGAGCAGGCGACGGTGCTCGACCGGGCGGCAGGTCTGGTGAAGCTCGGCGGCCGCATCGTCTACATCACCTGCTCGGTGTTGCCCGAGGAGAACGACGATGCGCTCTCGGAATTCTTGGAACGTCATGACGGATTCAAGGCCCTGCCACATCACGAGTTGCCCGGTTCCGCCAGCCTCGGCGCTCTCGCCGATCAGGTCCGCATCACGACCCATGGACTTCAACTGACGCCCCGCCTGACCGGCACCGACGGCTTCTTTGTCGCGATCCTCCAGAAAGGCTCCCGGCCCTGAACCGCGAACTCTCCGGAATTACTCCTGAAGTGCTGCTCAAAGAGGTCAACCGGCAGTATTCGTGCTTAGGACAGGAGGAGGATGAGAAGTAATTCTGGCCACATGATGAATTTGCCTAAGGCTTTGCCAGGTGACTGGCAGGTCTAGGCATTAAGAGACATTGCTGCTCTTCCAAATGCATCTAAGCTCGCCGCAACAAAACAATTCAAAGCGGGGGCGACTGCCAGGGAGATACAACAGTGGCGGTACGCATAGGCACAAATCGTGACGATGCCCTGAGGGGAACGAGATCGAGAGACACCCTCAATGGCCTCGGAGGAGACGACACCATTGTCGGCGGGCGGGGAAACGACGTCCTAAACGGCGGATTGGGCGATGACCTCCTGCGCGGCGGCCCAGGTCGTGATCGCATCAATGGCGGACCCGGAGAAGACTGGGCCGATTATCGGGATGCAGCAACTTCGGTGACGGTGAGCCTCAGCAATCCGGCTGTGAACACCGGAGAGGCCGCAGGCGACCGATATTCGCTTATCGAGCGCATCAGGGGCGGTCGTTTCGACGACGATCTCACGGGCAACTCCCGCGGCAACGTTCTTGAAGGCGTCGCCGGTGCGGATGTTCTCAACGGAGGCCGCGGCTTCGACTTCGCGCGCTACAAGGCGGATCCCACCGGCGTGACAGCCAGCCTCGCGGATCCTTCCTTGAACACGGGGCATGCAGCGGGCGACACCTATATCTCGATCGAGGGCCTCCAGGGGAGCGACTTTGCCGATACGCTTATCGGCAATGCTGCCAACAACGTCCTGGTCGGCGGACGCGGTGCCGATATCCTCAATGGCGGTGACGGGTTCGACTTCGCCCGCTACGATGTCTATCACGACGGCCGTCTCGGCGTGACCGCGAACTTGGCGGATCCCGCATTGAACCAGGGCCGCAACGCAGCCGGTGACAGCTATGTCTCAATAGAAGGTCTTGTCGGCACCCGCTTCGGCGACAGGCTCATAGGCGATGAGGCGTCAAACAACCTGCAAGGGCAGGCGGGAAGCGACAGGCTCAGCGGCAATGGCGGGAATGATACGATCTTCGGCGGTTCGGGAAATGATCGGATCAACGGCGGCTACGGCAACGATGTGTTATGGGGAGATGCGGGGCGGGATTCATTCCAGTTCGACAGCGCTCTGAATGCCGCAGAGAACGTGGACCGGATTAGAGAATTCTCCGTCAAAAACGATACGATCCGCCTCGACGATGCGATCTTCACGGAAGTAGGGCCCACAGGCCGTCTCGCACAGGCGGCCTTCTACAGGGGAGCCGAGGCCCATGACGGCAACGATCGCATCATCTACAACCGCGCGACGGGCGCGCTTTATTACGACCCCGACGGCGACGGGGCTGCCGCCCAAATCCAATTCGCCCAACTGAGCCGAGGGCTTGGACTGAAGAACAACGATTTTATGGTGTTCTAGAAGGCCAGTCTTCCCAGCAATGACCAGAGCCCCGGTTGTCTTCGCGGCAGCCGGGGCTCCTGCTTGACGAGGCCGCGTGTCCGCAACCGGGCCGCCAAGCCATCAAAATCGTGGGACGTGGGAGCCTCAAGCCTCAAAAGGCATGACATCCGCAGCGATATGGGGGTAAAGCACGGGGGCTTTCCGCTCCTTCCCTCAGGGCCCACGCGAGAGACCATGACCCAGACGCACGACAAGATCCTGATCATCGATTTCGGCTCCCAGGTGACCCAGCTCATCGCCCGGCGCGTGCGCGAGGATGGGGTCTATTCTGAGGTGGTTCCGTTCCAGAAGGCGGCGGAAGCGATCCGGACCATGAAGCCGAAGGGCGTGATCCTCTCGGGCGGACCGGAATCGGTCACCACGGATGCATCGCCCCGGGCGCCGAAGGAGGTCTTCGAGGCAGGCTTGCCCGTCTTCGGCATCTGCTACGGCCAGCAGACCATGGCGGCGCAGCTCGGCGGCGAGGTCGAGGGCGGCCACCATTCCGAGTTCGGCCGGGCCGAGATCGAGGTTCTGACTGAGAGCCCGATTTTCCAGGGCGTCTGGCAGGTCGGCAAGAAATATCCCGTCTGGATGAGCCATGGCGACCGGGTGACCAAGCTGCCCGAGGGCTTCGAGGTTCTGGCGGCCTCCGAGAATGCGCCCTTCGCCGTCGTGGCCGACGAGGAGCACAGGTTCTACGGCGTCCAGTTCCATCCGGAGGTGGTGCACACCCCGCAGGGTGCCCAGCTCATCCGCAACTTCGTGCGCGACATCGCCGGGTGCCGGGGCGACTGGACCATGAAGGCCTTCCGCGAGGAGGCCATCGAGCGCATCCGCGCCCAGGTCGGCACCGGCCGGGTGATCTGCGGCCTGTCCGGCGGCGTCGACTCGGCGGTGGCTGCGGTCCTGATCCACGAGGCCATCGGCGACCAGCTCACCTGCGTGTTCGTCGATCACGGCCTGCTGCGCGCAGCGGAAGCCGAGCAGGTGGTGACGCTGTTCCGCGACCACTACAACATCCCGCTCGTCCACGTGCAGGCGCAGGACCTGTTCATCGGCGCGCTCGAGGGCGTGTCCGACCCGGAGGTCAAGCGCAAGACCATCGGCCGGCTCTTCATCGACGTGTTCGACGAGGAAGCCAGGAAGATCGGCGGCGCCGACTTCCTGGCGCAGGGCACCCTTTACCCGGACGTGATCGAGAGCGTCTCCTTCACCGGCGGCCCCTCCGTCACCATCAAGAGCCACCACAATGTGGGCGGCCTGCCTGAGCGCATGAAGATGAAGCTCGTGGAGCCCCTGCGCGAATTGTTCAAGGACGAGGTGCGCGTGCTCGGCCGCGAGCTCGGCCTGCCCGACGCCTTCGTGGGCCGCCACCCGTTCCCAGGTCCGGGCCTCGCCATCCGCGTCCCCGGCGAGATCACCCGCGAAAAGCTCGACATCCTGCGCAAGGCCGATGCGATCTACCTGGAAGAGATCCGCAATGCCGGCCTCTACGACGAGATCTGGCAGGCCTTCGCGGTGCTGCTCCCGGTGAAGACCGTGGGCGTCATGGGCGATGCGCGCACCTACGACCATGTCTGCGCGCTGCGCGCCGTCACCTCTATCGACGGCATGACGGCGGATTTCTACCCCTTCGACATGACCTTCCTCGGCCGCGTCGCCACCCGTATCATCAACGAGGTGAAGGGCATCAACCGCGTCACCTACGACATCACCTCGAAGCCGCCCGGCACGATTGAGTGGGAGTGAGCGATGGCGTCCAAAGGCGCCGTCACCCTCTACGGCATCAGGAACTGCGATACGATGAAGAAGGCTCGCGCTTGGCTTGACGCCAAGGGCGTGGCTTATGCATTTCACGACTACGCGGCCGACGGCATTGACCGGGCGCGGCTCGAGGGCTGGGCGCGAAGCGTCGGCTGGGAAACGCTGCTCAACCGCGCCGGCACGACCTTCCGCAAGCTGCCGGATGCCGACAAAGCAGGTCTCGATGAGGGCAGGGCGCTGGCGCTCATGCTGCACCATCCCTCCATGATCAAGCGCCCGGTGCTCGATTTGGATGGTCGGATTCTGGTTGGCTTCAAGCCGGAGCAATACGAAGCAGCAGTCCGCTAAGGCACCCCTGCTCCCGCCCGTCATCTCTGCTTTTCCCCGTCATGCCCGGCCTTGTGCCGGGCATTTACGTCTTTGCCGCGGTTGAAGACGTGGATGGCCGGGACGAGCCCGGCCATGACGCGCGGTGGGTGTCATCCCCGGCGGCCCACAGGGCCGGGAAGGGGATCCATAGCCCTGAGCTTGTCAATGGATTCCCTTCCCCTCCGCTGGCGCTCCGGCCGGGAATGATACCAGGTCCCGAAGGGCGTGACTCGGGGCTGAGTTTGAGTGGGCTGGCTAGATCGGCTCGGACCAGCGGGACCAGGCTATCGCTCTGGCATTGGACTATGCCGTTGACATATAAAATTGCGCAGCCGAGATATCTCAGCGTGATACGGCTTCACACTACCAGCCATTTGAATGCGCGCCGTAGAAGTGCTTGGCCGTCATTCGTCACAGGCGTCCCATGCGCCATCAACACCTTTTCAACCGGCCATGCGAGGATGCGTTCGACAGCCGTGCGGGCTGCATGACGATTGGTAAAGGCAATACGAAATTTGCGTGGGACGGACGGTTCGGGGCCAATCATCAGGTCCAATTTCGCGACGACCGCGCCAACCTGAAAGCCAACTGGACGGGAGTTGCTGGAGCAGATCAGTGAAGAGTGCGGTGCCGCTCCGGCGGTGAAAGAACACTGCCTCAGTTGTTATCGCGTTGCCCGGCACCACGATATAATCGATCTCTCCCGACCACTCGGGAACAGGAGTTCCGTCCAATATGCCGTCAAACGCGATGTCCTTGCGCTTCTCCCGCAATCCGGGAGCGGCATAGACCCGTGCGTTCGGATAAGCTTCCTTCCAATCGGCGATAAACAGGTGATGCAGCGAGTTGGGTGCAACGAGATAGCGAACCTCGCCGAGCGCATCGACCTCGGCACGAAGGTCCTCGGTTAAAGCGACGGGCGACCATATTAAAAGGTCTCTACTAGGCAGCTTTATGATAGCCATACGGGTCGGATAGTGAAATCCCAGCGTGGCCACCACCTCAGGACCCTCAGCTGTCCATATTTCCTGTCCAAAATCTTTCAGCATGACCGCTCCTGCGTCGAACTCGTTAAATGGTTGGAGACCGGGGTTGCTCGCCGATACCTTCAACAAGGATACGGACAAGGTGCCTTATGTCGTCCTCGCTGAATGGCTCGCCCGAGA
Organism: Microvirga sp. jy35; assembly: GCF_056148915.1. Taxonomy (NCBI): domain Bacteria; kingdom Pseudomonadati; phylum Pseudomonadota; class Alphaproteobacteria; order Hyphomicrobiales; family Methylobacteriaceae; genus Microvirga; species Microvirga sp. jy35. The sequence goes on from NZ_JBWBEW010000003.1 coordinate 102,533, forward strand.
GGGCCGTCAGCATGGCTTGGGCGTAGATTCCAAGCAGGATGAGCGACATGCCCATCGGATTGCGCGAATAAGCGCACAGGTCGTGACCTCCGAGGCTTGGTATGACACCCGAGCTGCGCATAGGACTCTCCCCTCCCAAACGAAAAGGCGGGCCGCAAAGCCCGCCTTTGTCTTGTCTCGCGTGAACCGCCTTACTGGATCTTCGGCGGCTCGTCGAAGTTCAGGCCGGGGAGGCCGCCGGGTTCGCTGCCGGGGGCGCCGAGGCCGGGCACGAGGAGCTGGTCGAGCTTCTGCTGCACGGCCGCCGGATCGACCACCGGGCCGGCCGACTTGTAGTGCATCACGATGTTCGGGAAGAGCACGACGATCGCCACCATGATGAGCTGGATCACCACGAACGGAATGGCGCCCCAGTAGATCTGGCCCGTGGTCACCGGCTCCATGCGCTTGCCCGTGAGTCGGTCGGTATACGGCACCTTCGGGGCCACCGAGCGCAGGAAGAACAGGGCGAAGCCGAAGGGCGGGTGCATGAACGAGGTCTGCATGTTCACGCCCAGCATGACGCCGAACCAGATCAGGTCGATGCCCAGCTTCTCGGCCGCGGGGCCGAGCAGCGGCACCACGATGAAGGCCAGCTCGAAGAAGTCGAGGAAGAAAGCCAGCAGGAACACCAGGATGTTGACCACGATCAGGAAGCCCACCTGACCGCCCGGAAGCGAGGTCAGCAGGTGCTCGACCCAGATGTGCCCGTTCACGCCGTAGAAGGTGAGCGAGAACACGCGGGCGCCGATCAGGATGAAGAGCACGAAGGCCGAGAGCTTCGCGGTCGCCTCCGTGGCCTGACGCACGATGGTGAAGTTGAAGCGGTTGGGGTTGTTGTCGAGCCGGCGCTTGATCGCCGCCAGGATGACGGAGCCGAGCGCGCCCATGGCGCCGCCTTCGGTCGGCGTGGCCAGACCGATGAAGATGGTGCCGAGCACGAGGAAGATCAGCAGCAGCGGCGGCACCATGACGAAGGTGGTCTGCTGGGCCATGTTCGACATGAGCCGAAGACCGGTGAACCGCTCGACGATGCCGACGATGAGCGCATAGACGGCGCCAGCAATGACCATCTCCAGCGTCAGCGCCAGATTCTCGTAGCCCTGGTTGTTCAGAGCCACGTAGGCGCCGACGAGAAGAACCGTCAGCACCGCGGACATGGCGATGCGCTTGGCGCCCAGCATCTTGTTCATGAGGGCGCAGATGAGCGCCACCACGGTGCCGACGCAGATCGTCAGGATAACGAAGTCCGCACCGGCCTTGGTGTTGGTCTGCGACAGGACATAGTAGCCGACGAGGCCGGAGAAGACGACCAGGACGCCGAGCTGCCACACGCCCCGCGAGCCGTTGGGTTCGCGAAAGCCCACCGCCTCCAGCGGCAGGCCGGGAGCGGCCTTCGGGTCGATGAGCGAGGCGATGAGCACATAGCCGGCATAGAGGCCCGCGAGGATGATGCCGGGCAGGAACGCGCCCTCGTACATGTCTCCCACCGAGCGGCCGAGCTGATCGGCCATGACGATGAGAACGAGCGAGGGCGGGATGATCTGAGCGAGCGTTCCGGAAGCCGCGATCACGCCCGAGGCGAGGCGCCGGTCATAGCCGTAGCGCAGCATGATCGGCAGGGAGATGAGGCCCATGGAGATCACCGACGCCGCCACGACGCCCGTAGTGGCGGCGAGCAGCGCGCCCACGAAGATCACCGCATAGGCGAGACCGCCGCGAAGCGGTCCGAAGAGCTGGCCGATGGTGTCGAGCAGGTCCTCGGCCATGCCGGAGCGTTCGAGGATGTAGCCCATGAAGGTGAAGAACGGGATCGCGAGCAGCACCTCGTTCGACATGGTGCCGTAGACACGGTCCGGCAGGGCCTGCAGGAGCGGCCATGACAGGTTGATGTTGGCCGGCGCATAGGGAGCGAGCTCGACGGCGATGAAGAAGAACAGGAGGCCGTTGGCCGCGAGGGCGAAGGCGACCGGGTAGCCGAGGAGCAGGAAGATCACCAGCGCGCCGAACATGATCGGTGCGAGGTTCTGGGCAATGAATGCAGCCATGGACGTGAGACTCCGGAATTCTGATCAGGCGAGGGGCGTCAGCGGATGCCGTCGCCCGGAGGCTCGCCGCCCTTGGTCGTGGTGGTGTCGGCCAGCTCCGCGATCAGCCGCTCGGCCTCGGCCTCGGCGGCCGCATGGGCGCCCACATGATCATGCTCGTCGACCAGCTGGCCATTCATGATCGCCACGCGCTTGATGAGCTCGCTCAGCCACTGGAAGGCAAGCGAGATGAAGCCCAGCAGGATGAGGCCCTTGGCCGGCCAGATCAGCAGGCCGCCGGCATTGGAGGAGACCTCGCCGGAGCGATAGGAATTGAAGAAATACGGGAAGGACAAGTACAGCATCAACGCCACGAAGGGGAACAGGAAGAAGAGATGGCCGATCAGGTCGATCGTGTCCCGCCCGCGCTTCGTGAGCTTGTTCGAGATGATGTCGATGCGGATATGCTCGTTGGCCTTCAGGGTCCAGGCGGCGCAGAGCATGAACACGGCACCGAACAGGTACCATTGCAGCTCGAGCCAGGCATTGGACGAGACGCCGAAGATGCGCCGGATGATGGCGTTGATGGCCGAGACCAGAACGGCGACCACGATGGCCCAGGCGGCCACCTTGCCGATGCGTTCGTTGATCGAGTCGATGACACGGGATAGCCCAAGAAGTGCCGTCACCTGTCTCCCCCTTAGAACCTGTTGGTTGAAATGTTGCGGCCTAGCTATCGAACTTGAAGCGGCGCTGCTAGTGCCGTTTAAGTCGTATGCAAGGTTTTGACGGGTCCTAGCCGGGAAATTTTCGTGCCGCAAGGGGCCTGCTGTTAAAAGTTCAAGCAGGCTAAGGCTTTGTGTACGATCTGAAACTTGCGGCCTATGGCCTATGGGCATCTTTGCCGCGTCCCTGGCTTCGCAACGGTCAAGATTGGTTTTCCCGTGGGATCTGGCTATAAGTTCCTACCCTCCGGAGGCTCATCGTGACCCTGCTCATCCTCGGACTTGTGCTCTTTCTCGGCATCCATTCCTTCAGCATGGCGAGAGGGCCCAGGGCCGCTGTCATCGGGAGGATCGGGGAGGGGCCGTACAAGGGGCTGTATTCCCTCCTGTCCCTCGCGGGCATCGTTCTGGTCTCCATCGGCTACGGGCAGTACCGCGCCAACGGGTACATCCCTGTCTGGGACCCGCCTGTCTGGACCCGCCACCTTGCGCTGCTGCTCGTCCTCGTGGCCTTCATCTGCTTCGTGGCCGCCTACCTGCCCGGCCACATCAAGGCCCGTCTCAAGCATCCCATGCTGGCGGGCGTGAAGATCTGGGCGTTGGCGCATCTTCTCGCCAACGGCGACCTCGGGTCGATCCTGCTCTTCGGCTCGTTCCTCGTCTGGGCGGTGCTCGCCCGCATCAGCGCCAAACGCCGGGACGTGGCGGCCCAGCACGGCGGCACTGCGGCGCCGGCAGGCTGGCGCAACGACGTCCTGGCCGTGGTGATCGGCACGGTCGCGTATCTCGCCTTCGTGTTCTGGCTCCATCCCTGGCTGATCGGCGTATCCGTTCTCCCCATGCGGGCATGAAGCCTCTCGCCATGTGCGGTCGTCTATGTTAGGCGACCCTCTTCTATGGAAGGAGGCGGCCCCCGAGCCGCATGAGAGACACGATGGCCCCGAACGACGAGTTCATTCGCGAAGTCGATGAGGAATACCGCCGCGACCAGCTCGCCCAGATCTGGCAGCGCTACAACGGCATCATCATTGCGGTGATCGTTCTGGTCGTGGCCGGCGTCGGCGGCTGGCGCTTCTGGCAGTACCGGCAGCAGAATCTCGCCCAGGAGGCGGCCGTTCGCTACGAGGAGGCTCTTCGCCTCTCCTCCGAGGACAAGGGTCAGGAAGCTCAAGGAGCCCTCAAGAACGTCCTGAAGGAGGATGCCGGCACGGGCTATGCCTTGCTCGCCCGCTTCCGGCTTGCCGCCGAACTCGGCAAGCAGAACGCGGAGAACGGCGCCTCGGCCTATGACGCGCTCGCGGGCGACTCCACCGTGCCCGCGCTCTGGAAGGACCTCGCGCGTCTTCGCGCCGCGTGGCTGCGCCTCGACACCGCCGAACCGGCCGCCCTGCGGCAGGCGGTCGAGCCGCTCGCGGCACCCGCCAATGCCTGGCGCCATTCCGCACGGGAACTCTTGGGGCTATCCGGTCTTAAGGCCGGTGATATGGATTATGCCGGTCGCTGGTTCGACCAGATTGCCGCCGATCGCGAGACGCCCTCAGCCTTGAGGCAGCGCCTTGCCGTCTACACGGCTCTCGTGGCCGGCGGTCCGGTCCAGGTGACCCAGTAAGACAACCGACCCATTAAGATAGGACAAGACATGACGCCCACCGTCGCCATTGTCGGGCGGCCGAATGTCGGCAAGTCGACTCTGTTCAACCGTCTCGTGGGCAAGAAGCTCGCGCTCGTGGACGACCGGCCGGGCGTGACCCGCGACCGGCGCGAGGGCGAAGCGCGCCTCGGCGATCTCGAATTCCGCATCATCGATACGGCGGGGCTGGAGGAGTCCACCGAGGAATCGCTCCTGGGCCGCATGCGCGCCCAGACCGAGGCCGCCATCGTGGATGCCGACGTGATCCTCTTCGTGGTCGATGCCCGCGCCGGGGTTCTCCCCGCCGACCGGCCCTTCGCCGAGATGGTTCGCCGCTCCGGCAAGCCCGTGATCCTCATCGCCAATAAGGCCGAAGGCGGCGCCGGCATGGCCGGGGCCTACGATGCCTTTTCGCTGGGCCTCGGCGATCCCGTGCCGCTCTCGGCCGAGCACGGCGAGGGCCTGGCGGATCTGTTCGAGGCTCTGATGCCTCACTTCCCCCATCCCGACGAGATGGAGAACGAGGAGGATGATCCGAACAAGCCCCTGCAGGTGGCCATCGTCGGCCGCCCGAACGCGGGCAAGTCCACCCTCATCAACCGCATGGTGGGCGAAGACCGCATGCTCACCGGCCCCGAGGCCGGCATCACCCGCGATTCCATCTCCCTCGACTGGGAATGGCGCGGGCGCTCCATCAAGCTGTTCGACACCGCAGGCATCAGAAAGCGCGCCCGGGTCGAGGACAAGCTGGAAAAGCTTTCCGTGGCCGATGCGCTGCGCGCCGTGCGCTTCGCCGAGGTCGTCGTCATCCTGCTCGACGCCACGATCCCGTTCGAGAAGCAGGATCTCACCATCGTCGATCTGGTGGAGCAGGAGGGCCGCGCCCTCGTGATCGGCCTCAACAAGTGGGACCTCGTGGCCGACCAGAAGGGCCTGCTGACCGACCTGAAGGAAAAGGCCACCCGCCTGCTGCCGCAGGTGCGCGGCGCCCCGGTCGTCCCCCTGTCTGGCCTTGCCGGCAGCGGCATCGACCCGCTCATGAAGGCGGTGCTGCACGTGTACGAGAAGTGGAACACCCGCATCTCGACCGCGCGGCTCAACCAGTGGCTATCCGAGGCCATCGATGCCAACCCGCCGCCCGCCGTGTCCGGCCGCCGGATCAAGATCCGCTACATGACGCAGATCAAGTCGCGCCCGCCGCATTTCGCCATCTTCGGCAATCAGCTCGATGCCCTGCCGAAGAGCTACTCCCGCTACCTCGTCAACGGCATCCGCGAGGCCTTCGACCTGCCGGGCACGCCGATCCGCATGTCCCTGCGCATGGGGTCGAACCCGTTCGACAAGGACAAGCGCGGGTAGGGCAGCCGCTGCTGGCGCGGCACGGCTGGTCCGGTCGGGCTCAGTCGCGGGCTGCCCGGAGATGGGGCTTCGGAAGCACCACCACGTTCTTCGAGATCAGCGGCACGAACTCCTCGATGGGCGCCGGCCGGCCGAACAGATAGCCCTGGGCCTCGGTGCATCCCTCCATGTTGAGGAAGCTGAGCTCCTCGGAGGTCTCGACCCCCTCCGCAATGACGGGCAGACCGAGGCCACGCCCGAGCCCGAGCACCGCGCGCACGATTGCGGCAGCCTGCGGATTGTCATGGACCGCATGGATGAAGGATCGATCGATCTTGATCTTGTCGAAGGGAAAGGCCCGCAGATTGGACAGGGAGGAGTAACCGGTCCCGAAATCGTCCATGGCGATGTTGACCCCGAGGGCCTTCAGCTTCTGGAGGGTCTGAAGTGCGCGGTTGGGATCGCGGATCAACGCCGTCTCGGTGATTTCGATTTCCAGCCTTTCGGGCGGAAGCTTCGACTCGTCCAGGGTCTGCCGAACGAACTCCACGAAGCCGTCACTGGTCAGCTGCAGGGCCGAGACATTGACCGCGACGGTGAGCGGCCTCATCCAGCCTGCCGCCTCGCGGCAGGCCGCCCGCATCACCCATTCGCCGATCTTCAGGATCAGCCCGCTTTCCTCCGCGATCGGGATGAAGACGGCGGGTGAGACATTGCCTCGCGTCCGGTGGTGCCAGCGGAGCAGAACCTCGAAGCCGTTCACCTCGCCCGTTCCGACCTGTGCCTGTGGCTGGTAGGCCAGGCTCATCTCGCCGTGCTCGATGGCGTGGCGCAGATCGTGATCGATGCTGCGGCGCTCCCTGATCTGAACGCCCATCGACGCCTCGAAGAAGCGATGGATGCCTTTTCCCTCCGTCTTGGCGCGGTACAGAGCCGTATCTGCGCTGGACAGGAGCTCCGTGCGGTCCCTGGCATCGGACGGGTAAAAGGCGATCCCGATGCTGACCGAGACGAGCCCGGCCGGGATGCCGACCCCCTCGACACCCTTGAGGCTTTTGACCAAGCTGTCGGCAAGATGCTCGACGACGGCAGGGTCGGTAACCTGCGGAACGATGATGGCGAACTCGTCTCCGCCCAGGCGGGCCAGCATCTGGCTGTCCGACAGCACGGAGGAGAAGTTCCTGGCGATGGTCTGGAGCAGCTGATCCCCGGTCGCATGACCATAGAGATCGTTGACCTCCTTGAAACCGTCGAGGTCGAGGCAGAGCAGGGCCAGCCTCTGCCCGGCCCTGCGGTGCAGGCTGATCTCGCGATCCAGCCGCTGGTCGAAGCTCACCCGGTTGTCGAGGCCGGTCAGGGTGTCGTGGTGCGCCAGGAAGCGAATTTGGGCCTCCGCATTCCGGCGGTCGCGGAGATCGCGGAAGGCAACGACGTTGTGGGGATGATTGTTGTAGCTGATCGACCGCGCGATCAGCTCCACGGGAATCAGGGCGCCGCTGCTGTGCCGCAGCTCAGTCTCGACCGGGCTCCCGAAGCTTGCGAACACCGTCTCGCGGGTGGCGCTGTCCGGAACCCACGCGGCGAGGGCCTGCCCGCAGATCTGCTCCGGGCCAGCTCCGGCAAGCCGGGCGAAGCTCTGATTGACGGAAACGATGGTTTCCCCGTCGCAGAGAACCAGTCCCTCGACTGCCGCATCGGTCAGGTCGCGCATTCTCTCCATTTCGAGAAAGCTGCGCCGGCGCTCCCGGATATCGAGGCTCAGCGCCACGAAGGCCAGCAGGAGAATGGCGAGGCTGACGAACGCCACGCCGATGGCGAGCCACTCGGACGGAATGGCCGACGGCGGAATTTCGATGGCGCTGTCGGGTGCGATCGCGACCGCGCCCATGGCCGTGAAGTGGTGGCTGCAGATGGCGAGCGTCAGCAGCAGCGCTCCTGCCAGGCGCGCCGGAGCCGACAGCGTGCGCAGTCCCGTCCACAGGGCGGCAGCGCCAAGCACCCCTCCCAGCAGAATGGACGTGGTCACGAGGGCCGGGTCCCAGGTCACCGTGCCGGCAACCTCGAAAGCCGCCATGCCGGTATAGTGCATCACGGCGATGCCGCCGCCGACGATGGCTCCGCCCAGCCATGGAGCCGCCGGGAGCGGCAGGAGCGCCACGCCGAAGCCGATGCCGGTCAGCATGACCGCCGCCAGCAGGGAGATGACCGTCAGGGTTATGTTGTAGGCGGTAGGCAGGGCGGGCGAGAACGCCAGCATCGCGATGAAATGCGTGGCCCAGATGCCGAAGCCGATCGACGCGGCGGCAATGGCGAGCCAGACCACCTGCCTGTTGTGATCCGATCTGCGAACATGGTGGAGCAGGTTGATGGCCGTCAGGGACGCCAGCGCGCAGACCAAGGCCGCCAGAGCGACGAGGCGCAGGTCGTGCTCCGTAACGATGCAGTTGTAGACGGTCAGCATGGTCAGCCTTCGCGACCCGTCCGCTGCGCGGGGCCATCGCCACCTGCGGCAGCCCGGACGGAAGTCGATTGAAAAGATCGGATTGAAACGGGAAATACCGGATTCTCACCGATACGGCGGGGCGGCATCATGCCTTTGGCCAGCCTCGCCGAAGCAAGCGCCAATCCGCCGTGTCTCTAGGGACAGCGTCCCTGCCGCAGAGTGAAAGATTTCCCCTGCAAGTCAATGAATCCGTCGCCGCCGCGAGAAGCCATACGGATACAGGGTTAACGGGGACGCAACACGTCAGGCTCGCGCATTCCTTGAACGAAGGCCTGCCGTTCCAGGCGTTGCAAAACGCTTCGCCCCCGCCACGCAGGCGATGACCGCCACGTTGACGGCGACCATTCCCCAGCCGACCGTCTCGTTCAGAAGCACTGCCGCCAGCATGAGTCCGAAGAAGGGCTGCAGCAGCTGCAGCTGGGACACGCCCGCGATGCCGCCCAGTGCCAGGCCGCGATACCAGAAGACGAAGCCGATCAGCATGGAAAACAGGGACACGTAGCCAAGCCCGACCCAGGCCGGCATGCCGATCCCGCTCCACGAGGCCGGCAGGTTGAGCAGCATCAGGCCCGCGGTCAGCGGCAGGGAGAGAACGAGCGCCCAGGAGATCACCTGCCAGCCCCCTAAGTGTCGCGACAGCTTCGCGCCTTCCGCGTAGCCGAGCCCGCACAGCACGATGGCGGCGAGCATGAGGAGGCTGCCGACAGGGGACGTCGCCGAGCCCTGCAGCAGGGCGAAGCCCGCCACGAGGCCGGCGCCCAGGCAGGAATAGATCCAGAACGCCGCCCGCGGCCGCTCGCCGCCGCGCAGGATGCCGAAGATCGCCGTCGCCAGCGGCAGCAGGCCGACGAACACGATGGATTGCGCCGAGGTGATGTGCTGAAGCGCCAGCGCCGTCAGCAGCGGAAAGCCGACCACCACGCCGAGCGACACGATGGCGAGGGGCAGGAGATCGCCCCTTGCCGGCCATTTCTGACGCAACCCCATGAGCAGTGCCATCCCGAGGAGCCCGGCGATCGTGGCCCGCGCCAGGGTCAGGAACACCGGGTCGATGTCGAGCACGGCCACACGGGTCGCCGGCAGCGAGCCGCTGAAAATCAGCACCCCGAGAAAACCGCTGATCCACCCCTCGGTCGTCCTGTCCATGCGCCATCCTCCGCCACGTTGCAGTCTCAGGCAGAACGGCATGGCTTTTCCAGAGACAGTGCAGTACGGTTTGGCCGAACTGTCATGGAAAGACGGCCGGTACAGTGGACGATCTCACCCTCACCAACCGCAACGGCACCCTGGTCGAGCGCGTCATGGCGGCGATCCGCCACCGGATCGCCAGCCGCTCCCTGGCGCCGGGCGGCAAGCTCCCGTCCATCCGGGCGCTAGCGCAAACCATGCAGGTGTCGAAATCCACCGTGGTGGAGGCCTACGAGCGGCTCGCCGCCGAGGGCGTCATCCGCTCGCGGCCCGGCTCCGGCTTCTACAGCGCGGCGGCGCTTGCGCCCCTGTCGCTCGCCGAGCTCGCCCCGCGCCTCGACCGGGCGGTGGATCCGTTCTGGGTCTCCCGGCAATCCCTGGAGGCGCGCAGTGAGGTGCTCAAGCCCGGCTGCGGCTGGCTGCCGGGCGCCTGGATGCCCGAGGATGAGATCCGCCGCGCCCTGCGCGGCCTGGCCCGCACGAAGGACGTGACGAGCCTCACCGACTACGGCACGCCGCTCGGCCTCGCCCCATTGCGCGCCTTCCTCTCGCGCCGTCTGGCGGAACAGGGGATCGTGGCCGCGCCCGACGGGATCCTCCTGGCCGATTCCGGCACCCAGGCCATCGACCTCGTGTGCCGGCTGCTGCTCCAGCCCGGCGACACGGTGCTGGTGGACGACCCCTGCTACTTCAACTTCCTGGCCCTGCTGCGCGCCCATCAGGTCACCGTGGTGGGAGTGCCCTTCACGCCGTCAGGCCCGGATCTCGCTGCGTTCGAGCAGGCGCTTGGCCTGCACAAGCCGCGCCTCTACATTACCAATTCCGGCCTGCACAACCCGACGGGCGCCGCCCTCTCCACCGTCACGGCGCACCGCCTCCTGAAGCTCACCGAGCATCACGGCCTGACCGTGGTCGAGGACGACATCTTCGCCGATTTCGAGCACGAGCCCGCGCCACGTCTGGCTGCCCTCGACGGCTTCGAGCGGGTGGTGCGCATCGGAAGCTTCTCCAAAACCCTCTCGGCCTCATTCCGCTGCGGCTACATCGCCGCGAGACCGGACTGGATCGACAAGCTTACGGACCTGAGGATCGCGGCCGGATTTTCCAGCCACCGCCTGTCGGAGGAGCTGGTCGTCGGCGTCCTCGGCAGCGCCGGCTATCGCCGGCACCTGGATGCCTTGTGCGCGCGGCTCGCCAAAAGCATGGCGTCCGTCATCCCGCGCCTTGGGCGGCTGGGCATCGAACCCTGGATCGTCCCGAAGGCCGGCATGCTCCTCTGGTGCCGCCTGCCCGACGATCTCGACGCCGCAGCAATCGCCCGCCACGCGCTCGACGAGGATGTCGTGCTCGCCCCCGGCAACGTCTTCAGCCCCGCGCAATCGGCGAAAAGCTTCATGCGCTTCAACGTGGCCCAATGCAGGGATGAGCGGGTGTTCGCGGTGCTGGAGCGGGCGATGCGGCGGGCCGGGTGACGGCGTTCCTAGCCGTCCATGCCGATCCGGCGGGCGGCCTCGCGGAACAGGGCCTGGTCGTCCGGTCCGAGCTGCATGGCGCTCAGGAAATGGCTTAACCCGTAGCCGGGCAGGGTGGCGCGGATGCCGGCGAGAGTGTCCCGGGCCTCATTGAGCCGCCCGGCGAACGAGAGGGCGAGCGCCGCGATCGCCGCGATGTGAGCGTGCGCGTTCGGCCGGCTCGCCGCGTTCATCCCGCAGACAGCCGCTTCCTCGAACCGGCCCAGCCGGATGAGGGCCATGGCGCGGGAGCCCAGCATGCCGAACAGCAGCGGATCGTAGGGGCTCAAGCGGCGCGACTGGTCCGCGGCCGCAATCGCCGTCTCCGGATCTCCCGCCTGGGAGTGGACGAAGCCCAGGGTGTAGTGGCCCTGGGCGAAGTTCGGGGAGAGATCCACGCTGGTCTCCAGCTCCCGGAGGGTCTGCTCGAAGCTTCCGCGCAGCCACAGGGCCCGCCCCATTGCCCAGTGGGCGGCGGGATCGCGGTCGTCGATCATCAGGCCCTGGCCTGCGGCCCTGAGCGCGTGGTCGACTTCCGACTTGCGCTCGGCCCAGCCCTGGAAGGCGTTCTGGAAATGCGTGAACGACAGGCCCGCATAGGCGCGGGCGAAGGTCGGGTCGATGGCGAGCGCCTGCGCGAAGAAGGCTTGAGCCGCATCGTTGTCCGGTTTGTTGAACCGGTACATGTGCCAGAGGCCGCGATGATGCGCCTCCCAGGCATCTAGCGAATTGGGGGCTTTAAGGATGGCGCGGTTGCGCTCCACCGTCTCGATCTCGCTGGCGACCGTTGCCACGATCCGGTTGCCGATCTCGTCGAGCACCAGAAAGGCGTCGTCGATGGAATGGCTGAGGATGTCTGCCCAGACGATCCGCCCGGTGCGCACCTCGGCGAGCTCCACCTGCACGGCGAGATGGCCCGCGCTGCGGCGGATCGAGCCGCTGACCACGTAGTCCACGTTCAGGAGCCGTCCGGCCTCGTCCGGGGCGACGTTCCGCTCGTGCAGCGCGAAGGTCGAGCCCTGCGAGATGACGAAGAGGCTGCGGAGTTTCGCGAGCCGCGTGATCACGTCGTGCACGAGGGCGTCCGCCACGCCGCCGCGCATGCGCGGCGCGGCGGATTCGTCCGCGAAGGGCATGACCGCGATGGAGCCGTGACGCGCCGGAGCGGGCGCCTCGTCGACAGCCGGGGGCGTGGCCGCGACGATCGCCTGGGCCGGAACCGGGCGAGGGGGCTCGGCCAAGGCCTCCCGCCAGGCCTGACGCAGGGGCGCGCTCTCAAGCCCTTCCGCATGGAACAGCCGGGTGACGGCCTCGAGATGGTCCTTGCCCTCCTGAACCCGCTGCTGGCGCGCGAGCATGCGCAGAAGCCGCCCGTGGACGCGCTCGTCGAGGGGGCAGAGCGCCGCCCACAATTCGAGATAACGCCCGGCCTCCGCCTCGGAGAGGTGATCGACGAGATGCTCCAGCACCCCGGTCTGGATGCTCCTGAACCGGCGGCGCTGCGCCACGAGCCAGGCGCTGAAGGCGGGGCTGCGGTCGAGCTCGAAGCCGTCCAGAAGCTCGCCCGCGAAGCCGTCGGCCATGCGCCACAGGGCCGGCAGGGGCTGGGCCGCGACGCCCTGCGCGGCAATTCCCTCGAGCTGCAGGGCGTCGACGGAGCAGCCCGCCAGGTCGAGGCTCACCGTGTCCCTGTCCGTCATGATCTTTCCGGCTTGTCCCACGAGGCGCCGGATCTTGCTCAAGGACCAGCGCAGCTCGCCGCGCGGATCGTTCGGCACGTCCCAGAGCAGCTCGCAGAGATGGCTGCGCGTGACCGCATGGGGCGCGAGAGCGAGATAGGCGAAGAGGGCGCGCACCTTGCGCGAGGCCGGGAGCGGGATCGGCCCATCGCCGCGCGTGACGGTGAGCGGCCCGAGCATCCGCACGGTGACGGGCGCAGCGCTGGCTATGTCTGCGGTCTGCGTCGATTCCACGGACGCTCCCACGCTGCCTCCCACGTTCTCCTCCACGTGTGGCCGCTACGGTCTCGCCAATGGATCGGTCCTCGCGGTCACAGACACCGAAGGACAGGCCCATCCAACCCCAGGGAGGCCGTCATGGCTGATGCCGCTGTCACGATAAACCAGGAAACCCAACCCGTCCAACCGGACCTCGCCGCCATCAAGGCCCGCCAGCAGGGCGCGTGGTCGTCGGGCGACTACGCCGTCGTCGGAACGACCCTTCAGATCGTCGGCGAGGAATTGTGCGAGGCCATCGACCTGCGCGCCGGACAGCGCGTGCTCGATGTGGCCGCCGGCAACGGCAACGTGTCGCTCGCCGCAGCCCGCCGCTGGTGCGACGTGGTCGCCACCGATTACGTGCCGGCGCTCCTCGTCCGCGCCCGGGAGAGGGCCGAGGCCGAACGTCTGCCCCTGACCGTCCAGACGGCGGACGCCGAGGCCCTGCCGTTCGCGGATGAGAGCTTCGACGTGGTCGTGTCCACCTTCGGGGTGATGTTCACCCCCGATCAGGAGCGCGCGGCCTCCGAGCTGATGCGCGTGTGCCGGAAGGGCGGCAGGATCGGCCTCGCCAACTGGACGCCCGACGGCTTCATCGGCCAGCTGTTCAAGACCATCGGCCGGCACATGCCCCCGCCGGCCGGCATGCGCCCGCCCTCCCTGTGGGGTCAGCGCGAGCACCTCGACCACCTGTTCGGCGTCGGTGCGGCCTCCATCCAGGCGCGCCGGAAACACTTCGTGTTCCGCTACCGCTCCCCCGAGCATTGCCTTGAGGTGTTCAGGACCTTCTACGGCCCGGTCCTCAAGACCTTCGCGGCGCTCCAGCCCGAGGCCCAGGCGGCGCTGAGCAAGGACATCCTCTGGCTCATCGCGGAGTTCAACCGCTCGGGCGACGACACCATGGTGGTGCCGAGCGAATATCTCGAGGTGGTGATCACGCGATAGGCGTGGCGGGGAGGGCGCCTACGCGGGCGCCTTCCGGGGATCATCCGTTCGCGAGAACGCCCCTCCGGGCCAGGAGGGCTTAAGCCACACGCCTGAACTGGAAGGTCCTGCCCCCGTCCAGGGTTGAGACTTCGCCGATGCGAGCGGCGGCGGTGAGGATGGCGGCGATCTTCGGCTCCGCCTTCTTGCCCTGCTTGTAGGTGGCGGCGATCGTCGCAGCGTCCACCGGGCCGCGCGCGGCGGCAAGCGCCGCGAAGACCTCCGCGGCCTGTTCGATGGCGCTGGCAGGGAAGGAGCGCTTCTGCCCCTTCTCCGGCACGACCAACTCGACAGTGGTCTGTGCACCGGCTTCGGCAGCCGCCTGCTTGTCCGCGCCGCGTCCGAAGCGGGGGATCTGGTAGTCGGGCCGCAGCCAATGAACGATCCCGCGCCTCTCCTCCGCCGCGCGCTCGGCGTTCAACGCCACGAGGCGGGACAGGATCTCTTCGTCCGAGAGGTCCTGCGGCCAGCCATAGGCTTGGAACACGAGGGCATCGAGCTTCTCGTGCAACTCCTTTAGGATCAGGATGAACCCGTCGTTCTTGATGCGCTCCTCGTCCGCATCCAGAGCTGCGCCGGCTTTCAGCTTTTCCAGCACATTGTACATCTGTGTCAGCGTGAGCTTAGGTTGCTCTTCCTGGCGAGCTTTACGGAATGCGTCTAGCTCTTCAGCGACTGTGCGGACGCGTATCTTCAACGCATTTTCGCAGATTGGGAAGGGAAAGGGATCGAAGCAACGGGATTTGAGATAGCGTGGTGTCGGCCCAAGGTCCGCACCTTGTGCTAACGCCCACAGTGCATGAATGCTCGATGATAAAATCCCGAGATGATATGCATCAGCAGTAGCGATACATATCAGAGCGTCGTCCGATAAAATCTCTTGTTCCAAAAACTGAAATAGGCGGTGCTTAGAAGTAACCGGTGTGGCAAGAAAGCGGGAAAGCTCAGCAAGGGCTGGACGCATTTCACGACGAGGTTCGCCGAAGAGCCACCAATTAGTGCGGTAGGCTTCGCGATTGTTCAAATCCCGCTCAGGCTTCACCGATGCGAGCACATGCTGGTAGACTTCGGGATATAATCTGCGCACCTCATCGGCCTCGAGGCCGAGAAGATCGATCACCATCATGCCACGCGGGGCCGCCATCAGATCGCGACCGTTGCGATAAGGTCGAATATATTTGTGTAGATCGGGGCGTTTGCCACGTCCAAGATGCTCAGCTTCATGTGGCGTGATAATGAAACCTGCGCCATGGAGCTTCACCCCAGGAGAGCTCAACCCCTCATTAGCACGTAGTGGCACTGATAAGGTGAGATCTGTTCCAATCGATAAATCAGCATTTACGCGGCCTATGCGCTCCGTGAATTCCACCAATGGTGTATCTGTATCGAGCCCCTCCTCCCGTACCACTTTGCGCAAGGCGCCATCGTGCTTCCCTCTTGCCGCTACTGTCATAGCAATACGGACAGACGCCGCATCTTTAGTTGCCTTAGTCCAGGGGTGATCCGGAACCGCCATCAAGAGCGAAAGGGGCACCTTAGCCTCCATGCGCTTCTTGATGACACGATACGAAACGAAAATTCTTGTGTGATTGAGTTCGTGGTAATGAATCCGAAGCGGCGCAATCGCGTGCTCTTGGAAATGAGGATTTCCGCTGCACGGTCCCACCAGTACATCACAAAATCCGCACTCTCGTTGACATGCTTGTGTGCTGCCCAGAGCGCTTCAATATATGGATCGCCTAGTCGAGCCCGAAGAAACTTGCCACCAATAAACGGCGGATTACCGACAATGAAATCCGCCTCTGGCCAGATGGGACGGCGCGGGTTCGGATAGCTCTCCATCCCGTCGCGCACGACGGGCAGCGGGTAGCCATCCCAGGTGAGCACAGCGTTCTTGACCTCGATATTTTTGAACGCCTTCAGGATCGGCTCTGACGGCACACCACCTTTCGTGCGGAAATGCCATTGCAGATAGCCGATCCAGAGCACGAGTTCAGCAATCGCCGCAGCGCGCGGGTTCAACTCCAGGCCGAGGAACTGGTGCGGGTCGACATTGTGCGCCTCAAGGCCTGTGAGCACCTCCTGCCCGCCGAGATCGACGAGGGCTTCCAGCACTTCGCCTTCCAACCGCTTCATCAGCTCAAGCGAGACATAAAGGAAGTTGCCAGTGCCGCAGGCAGGGTCGAGCACTTCGATCTTGCAGAGCCTGGCGTGGAAGGCGCGCACCTCCTCCGCTGCGCCCTTGAGGTCACCGGCCTCGCGCTTGGCTTCGGCGATGGATTGCACCTGTCGCCAATCCTCCCGCAGGGGCTCGATGACGGTGGCGACGACGAGACGCTCCACATAGGTGCGGGGCGTGTAATGGGCGCCGAGGCGCCTGCGCTCGTTCTTGTCGAGGGCCTGTTCGAGGAGCGTGCCGAAGATCGCGGGCTCCACCTCGCGCCAGTTCTTGCCGGCAGCGACGGCGAGTTCGCCAATTTCTTCGACCGCCAGGGGCAGGGCGCGTGCATCGGCAAAGAGATTGCCGTTGAAGCGCAGCACCCGCTCGCGGATCGAGGCGGCAAACACACCTGCATTCATGCTGCGCGAGAGATCCTCCACCAGGGCACAAATTTCTTGGGATCCTTGCGGCATTCCTCCAGCAGCCCCTTGAATGAGTCCTCCGGCAGGAGACCCACATCCTCTGCAAACATCGTGAAGAGGCAGCGCATGAGGAACAGCGCCACGTCCTCCGCCGGATAGCTCTTCGCTTCAAGCGCCTTTGATACGGCGGCCAGCCGCTCGGCGATTTCGCGCGTGGCCTTGGCGGCGATGCGGGTGGGGTCGAGTGAGTGCGGGTCGAGCCAGATGCGCTGCAACCGCTCGCGCACCTCGGCCTTGCGCAGATCCTCCAGATAAATGCGAAAGCCCTGGCGGTCGGGGAACTGCGTGTAGTTCTTGCCCTGGCCCGAGAAATCCGCAAACACCTCGATGCAGTGGCCGACGTCGCAGACGAGGATGAAGGGCGGCCATCCGTGGGACGTAGGTAGCGCCCGGGCGTAATCCTCCGCCTGGCGCTTGGCATTCTTCATCAACGCGTCCCAAGCGCGGTCTGCGCCGCGCTTGCCGCGCTCACCGTCCGGCAGTTCGAAGCCGAACAGATCCGCAGTTCCGGCCACTTCCTTCTTGCCACCCTTCAGGCGGCTCTGCTTGGCCTCCAGCACGAAGGAGCCGCGCCTGTAGAGATCGATGCGTCCAAGGCTTTTCTCGTCATCGCACTGCTTTCGCACCACGCGCTCGAACACGTAGTCGTTGTTCTCGTGTGTCGCGTCGGCAGCCTCGGGCTCCGGCAGATTCAGCAGGCGGCAGAGTCTGATCAGAAAGAGCTGGTAATTGGCACGCTCCTGCCCGCCTTCGCGTCCCTGCCAATAGGCGATGAACTGGTCTACGTTTATTAGAGAAGGATCAGGCGGAAGAGCTAAGGACATTTTATTATATCACGTTTTAAACGTAATATCATTTGCATGCGCGTTAAGGTTGTATGCAAGCGGTTTTACGCCACCTTCGACCTTTCACTAATTGCCAATGCTGGTGCCCTTCAGGAGTGCTGTTCTTATTTTGTTCTTGACAATCCTCCTAACCCCAGCTATATCATTGCCCTAGACCTGCCTCTATCGAGGGGCGCGCTCGCGAGGCGTCGCAGTGTGGAGGCAGGCACGGTCCTGTGGTGCAGCCTCGCAAGCGGCACCGACAGGAGGCCCAGGCTGTGGGCCGGTAGTCGGAATCGGCTCCAGGCCCCGGTCGAGCAGACGGACCCCGCCTGGAGCGGTTACCGGGCTGGTCTCGCCTGAACGCCTAAACAAGCCGTGCGCGAAGAGGCATCCTGGCTCTTCCCTTCACCATCACACATCGAGCCGGGCTGCCCATCGCGCCACCCTCGATTGCCTCAAAGGCTCGGAGCCGAAACGGCTCCTGGGCCCGAAAGGTCATGCCTTTTCCCAAACATTTCAGATAAGCCATTTCTGCACGAGGTTTCATCATGAGCCGTGTTCGCACCATCCTTGAGCGCATGCCCGATGCCGACGATGCCTTAAGGCGCCTCGCCGACGTCATCCAGGTGCCGTCCACCTGCCGCCGGCGCCGGTGCCGCGACCAGGGCCGCTGCCAGGGCGGCTATGGCCCGCCGTGCTATTTCGAGGACCGCAAGCGCTTTGCGGACGCGGTGCTCGAGGACATGCACCAGCACCGGGAGTTCTGGATCGCCCAGCGCACCAGCTTCGAGGCGATCCTGAGGCGGTGAGGCAAGGATTTGGGCCGGCTGTCGTGCGTCCTTCGCTGCGAGCGTCCAACAAAAAAGCCCCTCCGGCACCGGAGGGGCTTGTCCCATATCCTTTCGGACGCGTCAGACGATGGAGAAGTCGTCGTGTGCGATGGTGGTTTTGTTGGCCAGGATAGCGAACTTGACCTGCGAAGCGCCGCCGATGCCGTCCTTGTCGTAGTAAAGGGAGCCGGTTTTTTTGTCGTAGATGATCCGGTCATCCTTGTCGTGAGCCTTCGCGCCGAGATGGAACGCGGTCTCCTTCAGCGCGCCACGGGCGATCTTGGAAAAGACTGCACGGGACAGGCTGATCGTATCGTCCGCCGCCTTGAAATCCATGATCTTGTCGACATTGGTCCTGGCGTTCAGCTTGGTGTCGAAAAAGAAGCCGTCCGGGCCGGTGCCGCCATAGAGCTTGTCGTTGCCGGCACCGCCCGCAAGGGCGTCCCTGCCGCCTCGGCCGTAGATCACGTCGTTGCCTCCTTGGCCGTAGAACCCGTCCATGCGGCTGGTGCCCTTGAGGATGTCGTTTCCGGGCGTTCCGAAGGGAGGGAGAGCCGCTGCGGCTGCACCCCAGAGGGCATCTTGTCCTGCGCCGGCGCTCGGGAGTGTCCAGCCGGTCCGGGAAATCATCTTGGTGCTCATGTGGTCGTCCTCAAATGGATTCTGCCCCTTGGTCGAATCAGCATCGAATAAGAGCGGATGGTGATTAACATAATGCTATTACCTAACGAAAGCGGCGAAGCCATGCGCGTTAGGGTTAGCCTGTTGACAGAGGGGGCGGCAGCTTCGAGCCTTGACGACCGAGGAAAGCCCGAGACGAGAGGCCACGCCCCATGAACCTGTCCGCATTGCTTCGCCAGCGCTCCGACACCGGCAGACCCGTTCGCGTGGCCCTGATCGGCGCGGGCAAGTTCGGCTCCATGTTCCTCGCCCAGGTGCCGACCATTGCGGGGCTGGAGGTCGCGGTGATCGCCGATCTCGACCCGGACCGGGCCAGGCAGGCCTGTCGCACCGTCGGCTGGGACGAGGCGCGGATGGCCGGCACGCGCTTCGTGGCCGAAGGGCTCGAGGCCTGCGGGGCGGATGACGTCGAGGTTGTGATCGAGGCCACGGGACATCCGGAGGCCGGCATCCGCCATGCGCTCAGCGCCATCGAGGCGGGCCGGCACATCGTCATGGTCAACGTTGAGGCGGATGTGCTGGCGGGGCCGCTGCTGGCCGAGAAGGCGCGGGAGCGGGGCGTGGTCTACTCCATGGCCTATGGCGACCAGCCGGCGCTGGTGGCCGAGATGGTCGACTGGGCCAGGGCTGCCGGCTTCACCGTGGCGGCGGCCGGCAAGGGCACCAAGTACCTGCCGCACTACCATCAGGTCACGCCGGACGATGTCTGGACCCATTACGGCCTCACCCCTGAACAGGCCAAGGCCGGGGGCATGAACCCGCAGATGTTCAACTCGTTTCTGGACGGCACCAAGTCCGCCATCGAGATGGCGGCCATCGCCAATGCCTGCGACCTTGACGTGCCGGAGGAGGGCCTGCGCTTTCCGCCCTGCGGGGTCGACGATCTCGCCCAGACCCTGCGCCCCCGCGGCATCGGCGGGCAGCTCGACCGCGACGGCATGGTGGAGGTGGTGTCCTCCCTTGAGCGGGACGGGCGGCCGGTGTTCCGGGATCTGCGCTGGGGCGTCTATGTCGTGCTCAAGGCGCCGAACGACTACGCAGCGGCCTGCTTCAGGCAGTACGGCCTGCCGACGGATTCAACCGGCCGCTATGCGGCCATGTACAAGCCCTTTCACCTGATCGGCCTGGAGCTGTCGATCTCCGTGCTCAGCGCGGCCCTGCGCGGGGAGCCGACGGGCTCGACCCGATCCTGGCGCGGCGACGCGGTGGCGGTGGCCAAGCGGGACCTCAAGGCGGGCGAGATGCTGGACGGGGAGGGTGGCTACACGGTCTATGGCCGCCTTGCAGCAGCCTCCCGCAGCAAGTCGGCGCGCATGCTGCCCATCGGCCTCGCCCATGGGGTGCGCCTCACCCGCGACGTGGCCGCGGGCGCGGTGGTGACGGAGGGCGACGTGGCCTTGGATGCGGAGAGGCTTGCCGTCCGGGTGCGCCGGGAGATGGTCGGCCGCTTCGGGTGATCAGGCCGGCGGCTGCGGCTCGATGACTTTGCCGTCCTGTGTGAAGTCGTAGATCCTGCCTGTCTCGGCCCAGGCGGGCAGGGCGAGCTTCACGATGTGCGGCGCGAGCTCTTCCGGCGTCTTGAGGGTCAGCGGATCCTCTCCCGGCATGGCGGCGCGGCGCATGTTGGTGCGCAAGGGGCCGGGGTTGAGGAGCATGACCTTGACCGGCGTCGTCACCGTCTCGGCCGCGTAGGTGCGCACCAGGGCCTCGAGCGCTGCCTTCGAGACCGCATACACGCCCCAATAGGCCTTGTGCTTGTGGGCGGCGCCAGACGTGATGAAGATCGCACGGCCGGCGTCGGAGGCGCGCAGCAGCGGGTCGAGGGAGCGGATCAGGCGGTAATTGGCCGTGACGTTCACCGCCATCACCTCGTCCCAGACCGGCTGGTCGATATGGGCGATCGGCGCCAGCTCGCCGAGCTGGCCCGCATTGCCGAGCAGGATGTCGAGCTTGCCCCAGCGCTCGTGGATCGCAGCACCCAAGCGGTCGAGTGCCTCGAGGTCCTTCAGGTTCACCGGCACCAGGGTGGCCGAGCCGCCCTTGGCCCGGATCTCGTCGTCGAGGGATTCGAGCGCGCCCTGGGTGCGGGCCAGCGCGATCACATGCGCGCCGGCCTCGGCCAGGGCGAGCGCCGCCGCGCGGCCGATGCCGCGCGAAGCGCCGGTGACGACCGCGACGCGGTTCTGGAGAGGCTTGTCCATGGTTCCTCAGTCGGCTTCGGCGAGAACCGCGAGACGGCGCGGGGTGGCGACGGTGAGGTCCGTCAGCGGCGTCGGGTAATCGCCCGTGAAGCAATGGTCGGTGAACTGGGGCTGTGCGGCGTTGCGGCCCGTCTCGCCCATGGCCCGGTAGACGCCCTCGATGGACAGGAAGGCGAGCGTATCCGCCCCGATGTACTGGCGCATCTGCTCCAGGTCATGGGTGGCGGCGAGCAGCTTCTCCTTCTCCGGCGTGTCGATGCCGTAGAAGTCCGGGTGCGTGATCGGCGGGCTGGAAATGCGGAAGTGGACCTCCTTGGCCCCGGCCTCGCGCATCATGCGGACGATCTTCACCGAGGTGGTGCCGCGCACGAGGCTGTCGTCCACGAGCACGATGCGCTTGCCGGCGATGGCCGCGCGATTGGCCGAGTGCTTCATGCGAACGCCGAGCTCGCGCACCGACTGGGTCGGCTGGATGAAGGTGCGGCCGACATAATGGTTGCGGATGATGCCGAGCTCGTAGGGCAGCCCGCAGGTCTGGGCATAGCCGAGCGCAGCCGGCACGCCGGAATCCGGCACCGGGATCACCACGTCCGCATCGGCAGGGGATTCGAGGGCCAGCTCCCGGCCCATGCCCTTGCGGATTTCATAGACGCTGCGGCCGTTCACGACGGAATCGGGCCGGGCGAAGTAGATGTACTCGAAGATGTCGGGGCGGGGGGGCACCTCCGGCGCGTAGCGGAAGGACTCGATGCCTTCATCCGAGATCACCACGCATTCGCCGTTCTCGATGTCGCGGACGAAGCGGGCGCCGATGATGTCGAGGGCGCAGGTCTCGGAGGCGAGGATGTAGCGGCCGTCGAGCTCGCCCAGCACCAGCGGGCGGATCCCCAAGGGGTCACGGGCGCCGATCAGCTTCTTGTTGGTGAGCGCCACCAGGGCGAAGGCGCCCTCGATCTTCTGGATCGCCTCGACGAAGCGGTCGATGACCCGGTCCTTGCGGCTGCGGGCCACGAGGTGGACGATCACCTCCGTATCCGTGGTGGACTGGCAGATGGCGCCGTCGCGGATCAGGTTGCGGCGCAGGGTCAGGCCGTTGGTCAGGTTGCCGTTGTGGGCCACCGCGAAGCCGCCGCCGTCAAGCTCGGCGAAAAGCGGCTGCACGTTGCGCAGCACCGTCTCGCCGGTGGTCGAGTAGCGGGTGTGGCCGATGGCCGAGATGCCTTCCAGGCGCTCGATGGTCGCCCGGTCGGAGAAGTTGTCTCCCACGAGGCCGAGCCTGCGCTCGGAATTGAAGACCGATCCGTTGAAGGTGACGATGCCGGCTGCTTCCTGCCCGCGGTGCTGCAGGGCATGGAGGCCAAGCGCCGTGATGGCCGCTGCGTCCGGGTGCCCGTAGATGCCGAAGACGCCGCATTCTTCGCGCAGGGTATCGCCGTCGAGGTCGAGGTTCACCTGCTTCGGGGTGACCTGCCACGTCTCAGACAAAGCAGACATCGATCATACCTTTGGGATTCGCGCCTGCACCGGCGCTGCCCTTATGTAGTCGCCCTCGCGCCAAACGCCAACGGCTTTTCTGACGCTGCCGGAAACGTGGTGCCAAGCCCATCGGATGGGTCCCAACAGCGCATTTAACGTGTGGTTTCGATGCTTAGCTGCGCCGCTGGGGTGCCTGCGGCGCGGCCGGAGCGGCGGGTGCCGCAGGGCGCTGAGGATCGGGCTCGGCCGGCTCGGCCGCTTCCGGGGCAGCGTCCTTGTTGCGCAGGCGCTGGATCAGAGCCTCGGCATTCTCCGGCAGCATGGCGATGATATTGTCGCGGGCGTTCTCCATGGCCGGACGGGTCTTGGACTCCGTGGCCCACGGGGGCTCCTTGCCCTGGAGCAGCCAGCTCAGGAAAGCCCAGCCGATCACGCAGATCAGGAAGCCCCGCGCCGCACCGAAGAACAGCCCCAGGGTCCGGTCAAGGGCGCCGATCCGGGAATCGAGGATCAGGTCCGAGATCTGCACCGTGATGATGGAGACGATGATCAGGGTGATGACGAAGATGGCCCCGATGGAGGCAACGAGCGCGACCGTGTTGCTGCTGATGTATTGCTGGGCAATCGGCAGGGCGGTCGGATGCAGGTACCAGGCGGCTGCGGCTGCAACCACCCACGCCACGATGGCGAGAACCTCGCGGGTGAAGCCGCGCACGGCAGCAAGAAGAGCCGAGATCAGGACGATACCGATCACGACGAGGTCCAGAACGGAAAAGGGCATGAGCCGGGCCTACGCAGATGAACAGGAGTGGAGCCGCCTTTGCGGGTTCGAAGCCTGGCTCTATAGCGTTAAGAAAGGCTTTCGTCACCCCAGGGAAGTTGAGCCTGCACGGGAAGGTGGCGGGTTGCCGCCTCCGGCAGGCCTTCGGGCTCAGGCCACCTGCACGATCAGCTTGCCGAAATTCCGGCCCTCGAGCAGGCCGATGAAGGCATCAGGAGCGCTCTCGAGCCCCCGGACGATATCCTCCCTGTGCCTGACGCGCCCCTCGGCGATCCATTGCCCCATGTCCCGGAGGAAGGCGGGACGCTGGTCGCTGAATTCGCGCTGGATGAAGCCGCGGATGGTGAGGCTCTTGGTGAGGACATCGCGCATGAGGACCGGCAGGCGATCCGGCCCTTCGAAGGGGCCCGTGGCGTTATATTGCGCGACGAGGCCGCAGACCGGGATGCGGGCGAAGGTGTTGAGCAGGGGAAAGACCGCATCCCAGACCGTGCCGCCGACGTTCTCGAAATAGACGTCGATCCCGTCCGGGCATGCCGCTCGCAGTTCCTCGGCGAGGGTGGGCGAGCGGTGGTCCAGCGCGGCGTCGAAGCCGAACTCATTTTGGATGAATGCGCATTTCTCAGGCCCGCCGGCGATGCCGACCGCCCGGGCGCCCTTGATCTTCGCGATCTGCCCGACCGCCGAGCCGACAGGTCCGCTCGCTGCAGCCACGACCACGGTCTCGCCCGGCTTGGGCTGTCCGAGGGTCAGCAGACCCGCATAGGCCGTGAAGCCCGGCATGCCGAGCACGCCCAGCGCGGTGGTCACCGGCGCCTGGTCGGGATCGAGCTTGCGCAGGGCCTTTCCGTCGGCGACGGCATGGGACTGCCAGCCGGAATGGGAGAGGACGATATCGCCCGGCTTGTAGTCGGGATGCCGGCTCTCCAGAACCTCGCCGACCGTGCCGCCCTCCATCACCTGACCGATTTCAACCGCCGCCGCGTAGGATCTCGCGGCGCTCATGCGACCCCGCATGTAGGGGTCGAGCGAGAGGTAGCGAACTTTCAGCAGCACCTGACCCTCGCCGGGAGCGGGAATGGGCGTCCGCACAAGCTTGAAATTATCCTGGGAAGGGCGGCCGGTGGGCCGTGAGGCAAGGAGGATCTGGAGGTTCTGTTCGGACAAAGTCGGAACTCCTGGGGTTGGGGCTCGCACGCCGCTCTTCTTTTCTTCTTTGGGCGTGCTCGTGTCGTTTCATTAGGTCGATGCGCCGCCCTGCTCCGTCAAGTCTCAGAGCTTCATTCCGAAGGGCCATACAACAAGAAAGGCTCCGGCGTTCCCGCCGGAGCCTCTCGGATTCTCATAAGAAAGCGTCTTACATGAACAGGAAGTCGTCGGCGGTGAGCGTGGTGCCGGGCTTCACCTTGAGGATCTCGATGCCCTTGCCCTTGCCGGATCCGTCCACGTCCAAGTAAACGAAGCCGTTCTTCTTGTTGTAGAACACGTAGTCGTTCGACCCGTCCGGGGTGTCGTTGATCTTGGTGCCGACGTTGAAGAACTTCTTCTCGAGCTTCTGACCCTTCTTGAAGATCTTGTCGAGGCCGACGGATTTCGTCGAACCCTTGTCGGGCCGACCGCCACCCTTGTCGTCCGGCTTGCCCTTGTCGTCGTCTGCGCCTCTCTTCGACTGCACATCGCTCGTCTTCGGACCCTTCACCTTGAAGGCTTTGAGAGCCGCCAGGCTGATCTGGATCGTGTCCTCGGACTTGAAGTCCTCGATCTTGTCGAAATGACCCTTCTTCACGGGGGTGTTGAACACGAAGGTATCCGCACCGATTCCACCGTAGAGCTTGTCTTTTCCGAGCCCGCCGTTCAGAACGTCGTTGCCCGCATCACCCCAAAGAGTGTCGTTGCCGGTTCCACCGTTCAGCGCGTCGTTGCCCGCTAAACCATAGATCTTATCGTTGCCGCCGTTGCCGCTGATGACATCAGCCCCGGTCGTTCCGGTGACCTTGTTGCCGCGGTCCGAGTCATCCTCCGTCTCGACCTCGTCGGTGACGGTCAACGTGACTTCCCTCACTATCGATTGCAGCTGTCCATCGACCGTTGCAGTCGCTTTAATGAAGACCTTGTAGCTGCCGATATCCTCATCATCGAGAGAGGCCTTCAGCATAATTTTGTCGCCAACAACATCGAAAAAGGCGTGAGTCGTCGGAGTTGCACCATCCAGACCAGTCACGAAGCTGTAGGTGTAGACATCACCTGCATCTTCGTCGACAGCCGCCAAGGTGGCAACTTCCGCTCCTACGTGGTCATCTTCGGAAACAGTTCCGCCCGTTACCAAAATCCCAGTCGGAGCCTCGTTCATATCCGTAACATCAACTCTGACATTGGCAGGCGTAACTTCGGTGTCTTGGGTTCCTATCGCGATGATGTTCAAGTTGAACGATGTGAGACTGCTTTCAAAATTGAAGAGGCAAGCCGTCTTCACACGGATTTTGTCGCCGTCGATCTCAAAACGGCCGTCAAAATCATTAGTGAGCTTGTAGGTGAAAGTTTCACTATTTGCTCCGCCAGTAACTGAGAGGGCTGCAACGACGTCGCTGGGTTTTGGGTTCTCTGCAATCGTGATGACGGATAAAGTATTAATCGTAGCCATAAATGCCCCTTACTAAATCCATTGACTGCTTAATACCTCGTTGAGGGTGCCTTGAAGGAGCAGTCAGAGACGCACTGTTGTAGAATGGCTCTAAGGTGTCAATCTACCTGAACGGCCTAGACGCTTGCATGTATGCAAGTCAGCCTACGATGCCTTCCGCCGCCGCGCCGCGATATTGGCCACGAGATCGGTGATGTGGCCGATGGCCGAGGTGGCCAAGGGGAGCCGTTCGCCCTTCGAGCCTTTGGCCTTGTCCAGTCTCGGCTGCGGAGAGACGGCGCTCGAGAAGCCGAGCTTGGCCGCCTCCTTCAGCCGCGCCTGCTCCTGGGCCACCGGCCTGATCGCCCCGGACAGGCCCATCTCACCGAAATAGACCGTATCCGGCGGCAGGGGATTGCCCGAGAGAGAGGAGACCAGGGCGGCGGCTGCCGCCAGGTCTGCCGCAGGCTCGGTGATGCGCAGACCGCCGGCGACGTTGAGGTAGACGTCGTGCATGCCGAGCTTCAGCCCGCCATGGGCCTCCAGCACCGCGAGCACCATCGAGAGGCGGCTCTGGTCCCAACCGACCACGGCGCGGCGGGGCGTGCCGAGGGACGAGGGGGCGACAAGGGCCTGGATCTCGACGAGCAGCGGGCGCGTGCCCTCCATGCCGGCGAACACGGCCGTGCCGGCCGTCGCCATGTCGCGGCCGGCGAGAAACAGTTCGGAGGGGTTGGGCACCTCGCGTAGGCCTTGGTCGGACATCTCGAACACGCCGATCTCGTCGGTCGGTCCGAAACGGTTCTTCACGGCGCGCATGATGCGGAAATGGTGGCCAGTATCGCCCTCGAACGAGACCACGGCATCGACCATGTGCTCGACCACGCGGGGGCCGGCGATCTGACCGTCCTTGGTGACGTGACCCACGAGAATGACGGCCGTGCCGGTGGTCTTGGCGAAGCGGATCAGCGCCTGGGCAGAGCCGCGCACCTGGGTGACGGTACCGGGCGCGGATTCCACCGTCTCGGTCCACATGGTCTGGATCGAGTCGATGATGGCCAGCGCCGGCGGGCGGCCCTGGCTCAGGGTTGCGATGATGTCCTCGACGTTGGTTTCGGAGGCGAGCTCGACGGGCGCCTGGCCGAGGCCGAGGCGCTCGGCCCGCAGGCGCACCTGGGCCACCGCCTCCTCGCCCGAGATATAGGCTACGCGCTCGCCGCGCATCGCCAGTGCGGCGGAGGCCTGCATGAGGAGCGTGGACTTGCCGATGCCCGGATCGCCGCCGAGCAGGATGATCGACCCATGCACGAAGCCCCCGCCGGTGACCCGGTCGAGTTCGGCGATGCCGGAGGGAGTGCGCGGCGCCTCTTTGGTCTCGCCCTGAAGGCCTTCGAGCGGAAAAATCCGCCCCTTGGCACGGGAGGGGCGCGTGGCGGCCGGTCCTGCCATCGGGCTTGCGGCGCCTGCTTCCTCGACGATGGTGTTCCAGCCGCCGCAGGCCTCACACTTGCCTTTCCAGCGGTTGTAGACCGCGCCGCATTCCTGGCACGTGAAGGCGGGGTGACGCTGCTTGGCCATCAGGCTTCTCCCCCGCGATAGGCACGGGCGTAGCGCACACCGAGATTGGTCAGGATCTCGTAGCCGATGGTGCCGGCGCGGCGGCCGACCTCGTCGATGGTGAGATCGCCGCCGATCAGCGTGACCGTGTCACCGCGTTTCACTTCTGCCTCCGGCACATCCGTGACGTCGATGGTGATCAGGTCCATGGAGACGTTGCCGGCGAAGGGGCAGGGGTGTCCGGCGACCCGTGCCATGCCGGCGAGCAACTCTTCGCCGCTGCTGCCCCGAGCGCTCGCCGAGCGCGGATAGCCGTCCGCATAGCCCACGGAAAGCGTGGCGATGCGGCGCCTCGTTAGTGCAAGCCAGCGGCCGTTATAGCCCACTGTGTGCTCCGCCTCGACCCAGCGCAGCTGCACGATGCGGCCTTCGAGGCCCACCACCGGACGCATTGGGTTGTCCTTATCAGGAGTTGGATTGCCGCCATAGAGGGCATAGCCGGGGCGCACCAGATCGTAGCTGGGCTTGTCGCGCAGAAAGATGCCCGAGGAATTGGGCAGCGAAGCCGGGATCCCGGGAAGGGTCGAGCGGATGGCTTCGAACGCTTCGATCTGCTGGCGGTTGAGCGGGTTGTCGCTCTCCTCGGCGCTCACGAAGTGGCTCATGAGCAGGGCTGTCTCGAAGCTCTTTAGTTCCTGGCGATCCTTCAGTGTCATGCCCTGCGGTACCGTGAGCCCGAGGCGGTTCATGCCGGTGTCGACATGGATGGCGGCCTTCAGCTTCTGCGATTGTGCCCGGCAGAACCCGGCCCATTCCTCGATCTCCTCGAAGGAGCCGAGAACCGGACGCAGATCGAATTGCGCGTAAGTGGGGCAGGTGCCGGCGAAAAGCCCGTTGAGCACATAGATCGTCGCCTCAGGAGCAACCGCTCGCGCGCGGATCGCCTCGCTCAGATGCGCCACGAAGAAGGTGCGGCAGTCGGTGTGTGTGAGAGCCGGCACGGCCTTCTCGATCCCGGTGCCATAGGCATTTGCCTTGACGACGGCGGCCGTCTCCGCGCCGCCCGCATGGTCGCGCAGGGTACGCCAGTTTGCCGCGAGGGCGTCGAGGTCGATGTGGAGAACACCGCCGGCGGCCTGCTCGGGAATGCCGCCGGTGCTGCTGTTCTGAGAGGTATGCCTGGTCAATCGCCAATCCGTTCGGGAAGTTTGTCTTCATCCGCAAGGTCGGTGAAGCGGGTGATGTCGGCCTGGAAGGCCAACTGCACGGTGCCGGTGGGTCCGTGACGCTGCTTGCCGACAATGACCTCGGCCTTGCCGTGAACCTGATCCATTTCCGACTGCCACTTGAAATATTCCTCGGTGCCGGGCTTCGGCTCCTTGTTCTTCAGATAGTACTCGTCGCGGTAAACGAACATGACCACGTCGGCGTCCTGCTCGATCGAGCCCGATTCACGCAGGTCGGAGAGCTGCGGCCGCTTGTCGTCGCGGGATTCCACCTGACGGGAGAGCTGGGACAGGGCGACCAGCGGAACCGACAGCTCCTTGGCGAGGGCCTTGAGGCCGGTGGTGATCTCGGTGAGCTCCTGCACGCGGTTCTCGCCTTTCTTGGAGGAGCCGGAGAGGAGCTGAAGGTAGTCGACGATCAGCACGTCGAGGCCGCGCTGGCGCTTGAGGCGCCGCGCACGGGCGGCGAGCTGGGCGATGGAGATGCCGCCGGTCTGGTCGATGTAGAAGGGGATCGACTGCATCTCGCGGGCAGCCTCGGTGATCTTGTAGAAGTCGTCCTCGCGCATGTCGCCGCGGCGGATCTTGTAGGAGGGCACGCCCGACTGCTCGGCGATGATACGGGTGGCAAGCTGCTCCGCCGACATTTCGAGGGAGAAGAAGCCCACGATGCCGCCGTTGACGGTCTTCAGGTTCCCGTCCTGCTGCTTCTCGGCCCGGTAGGCCTTGGCGATGTTGAAGGCGATGTTCGTCACCAGCGAGGTCTTGCCCATGGCCGGGCGCCCGGCCAGGATCACGAGGTCCGAGGGCTGCAGCCCGCCTAGGGCCTTGTCGAGGTCCTTCAGGCCCGTGGATATGCCCGACAGGGCACCCTCTCTCTTGTAGGCTGCAGCCGCCATGTCGATGGCGGCGGTGAGCGCATCGGAGAAGCGCTGGAAGCCGCCGTCGTATCGGCCGGTTTCAGCAATCGCATAGAGCCGCCGCTCCGCCTCCTCGATCTGGTCCCGAGGCGAGGAGTCCACAGGGGCGTCGAAGGCGGCGTTGACCATCTCCTCGCCGATGTTGATCAGGTTGCGGCGGATCGCGAGGTCGTAGATGGCGCGGCCGTAATCCTCGGCATTGATGACGGTGGTCGCTTCGGCCGCGAGGCGCGCGAGATATTGCGACACGGTGATGCCGCCGAGATCCTGGTCCCCCAGGAAGGTCTTCATGGTGATCGGTGTCGCGACCTTGCCGGCCTTGATCAGGCTCGTGGCGACCTCATAGATCCGCCGGTGCAGATCCTCGATGAAATGAACGGCTTCGAGGAAATCGGAGACACGGTAATAGGCATCGTTGTTGACCAGGATCGCGCCCAGCAGTGCCTGTTCGGCCTCGATGTTGCTGGGAGGCGTCCGAAACTGCGGCTCGGCGGTTTCGAGACGGGCGATCAGGGCGTTGGCGGTGGCCATCCGGCGCTCCGGGAAACAGGAGAAGGGTTAGAGTCTCTTAGACTGCAATTGGTGTCCTAAACGTTGCCTTGCGGACACGAAGTGGGACAAGCATCCGAACTGTCCTCGCTGTCCTCGATTCTCACACCATCCATCTTTTCGCAGGCGTCCTGGCTTGACTCTCCCGCAAGCCTGAAACCCAAAGAAAAAACGCTCCCCGTCGAATCGACGGAGAGCGCCATTTTAGAACAAAACAAGAACTAGAGCAACCGCTCGAGCTTGGTTGCTGCGCCAACGCATCCTGGCGAACGGCAGCTGCGATGGTACCTGCCCGTCATCACCGGCCTTGTGCCGGTGATCCCGAACCGTGGCTCATCGCTCCTCCAATCGAGATGGCCGGGACTGATCCCCGGATCAAGTCCGGGGACGGCCATGACGTGGAGGTCTTAGAGCTCGTCGTCGCCGCCAGCTTCGGCCAGGGCCGCGCCGACCTCGAGGCCGAGGTCGTCGAGGTTGGTCTCCTCGCGGGTCGTGACCGCTTCGCCGCGCGCCTGACGCTCGGCTTCCTCGGGGCTGCGGGCGACGTTGATGGTCACCTTCACCTCGACCTCCGGATGGAGGGCGACCGGCACATTGTGCAGGCCGATGGTCTTGATCGGCTGGTTGATGGCGATCTGGTTGCGGTCGACCGTGAAGCCGTTCTGGGTCATGATCTCGGCGAGGTCGCGGGTGGAGACCGAGCCGTAGAGCACGCCGGTCTCACCGGACTGGCGCAGGATGATGAAGCTCTGGCCGTTCAGCTTCTCGCCGACGGCTTCCGCTTCCTTGCGGCGCTCGAGGTTGCGGGCCTCGAGCTGGGCGCGCTGAGCGTCGAAATGCTTCTTGTTGCCCTCGGTGGCGCGCAGAGCCTTGCCGCGCGGCAGGAGGAAGTTGCGGGCGTAGCCCGAGCGGACCTTCACGGTCTCGCCCATCTGGCCGAGCTTTGCGACGCGCTCGAGAAGAATCACATCCATGGTTGTCTCCTTTAGGTTCGTGATCAGGTGGAAAGGGTTGGTGGTGGATTCGGCCGCGTGCCGAAGCGGCGACGCAGGCCGAAGGTGGAATCGGCAAGGCCGAACAGGGCCAAGGCGACCATCAGGATGCCCTGGGTGACGAAGATCAGGACGTAGAGGGCCGACAGCAGGAACGAGCGGCCGGACCGGCCCCGCGTGCGGTCATGGATGGCGGCCAGCCCCTGCAGGGCGAAGGCCATCAGGAAGGCACCCGACAGAGCCATGCCCAGCGCGCCGATGAAGCCGCCGAAATTCGCCATGATGAGGGCGCCGATCAGGATCAGCCCGGCGGAGCGGGGCATCACCAGCTCCGGCACCGGCGGCCAGGGGCGCGGCAGGCGCTTGGACGCCAGGACGATCCGGGCGGCGGCCCAGAGATAGAGGGCCAGCACCGTGACGAAGCCCTGGGCCGACAGGAAAGGCGTGAGGCGGGCGAAAAGGGAAATCAGCTGCTCCCGGGTCTCGGCTTCGAGAGCTCCTTCGCCCGCGGCTGCGAACTGGGCGTTCACGAAGGCCTCGGCCACGTCGCGGGTATTCTGAGCGAAGGCGCCATAGTCTCCGCCCGTGGAGATCACGCCCGCGGCAATGATGGTGAGCGCGGCCGTCGCCGCGGCCCAGGCCAGCAGGCGCCCGACCGGATACCATTCCATGGTGCCGTCCGGCCCGGGGCGCCCGAGAAGGGCCAGGTAGGACAGCCACCAGGCGGGCAGGGCTGTGATAAGCGCAAAGCCGAGACCGCTCAGCGGCGACAGGATCAGCGCGATCGCGAGGCCGCCCACGAGGGCCGCCACGAGGCCGGAGCGGTGGTCCCAGCCGAGGGACACGATCAGGACGGGAATGGGGGCAAGCAGATACAGCATGGCCGCCAGCGGGGTCGCCTTGACGATCACCGCGGTCAGAAGGGCCGATACGAGGCCCGCGCCTATGCCTGTAGCAATAAAATTCATCGTCTCGCTGTCCCGCTGCTCACCGGCAGGGTTAGAGGCATCCGCCTCAACTGACCCGGCGGGGTTTCACCGCTGGGCGATCTGGTTGGAGAATGGCTGCCCGACGGATCGGGCAGCCGGAGAATTTTTAGCGGATCACGTAGGGCAGCAGGCCTAGGAAGCGGGCGCGCTTGATCGCCTGGGCGAGCTCACGCTGCTTCTTGGCCGACACGGCCGTGATGCGGGACGGAACGATCTTGCCGCGCTCGGAGATGTAGCGGGACAGGAGCTTCGTGTCCTTGTAGTCGATCTTCGGCGCGTTGGGACCCGAGAACGGGCAGGTCTTGCGACGACGGAAGAACGGACGACGGCCGCCGCCAGCGGCGCCACCGGTTGCACCAAATGCCATGATTAAGCCTCCTCGCCTTCGCCGGCGCCGTCAAAGCCGGTGTCGCGCTCGCGGCGCTCACGGTCCTTGCGCTCGTCGCGGTCACGCTTCTGCATCATCACGGACGGCTCGGTCTCGAGCTCTTCCACCTTGATGGTCATGAAGCGAAGGATGTCTTCGTTGATGCGCATCTGTCGCTCCATCTCGGCCACGGCCGGAGCCGGAGCGTTGAGGTTGAACATCGTGAAATGCGCCTTGCGGTTCTTCTTGATGCGGTAGGCGAGGGACTTCACGCCCCACATCTCGGTCTTGTCGACGCTGCCGCCGTTCTGCTCGATGACGCCCTTGTACTGGTCGACCATAGCCTCGACCTGCTGCGGGGTGACATCCTGGCGAGCCATGAAGATATGCTCATAGAGAGGCATAATGGGCCTTTCTCAGGGTTTGAGGACAAGCCTGGCACTGTTTTGACGAGTGTCTCGGCCGTTTCGCGCATCCGATCGGCGCCAAGCCCTTCGAGCCTGCAAGGCCCGAGCGATTGTCGAAGGCGGAGACACGGGACGACGGTTTCGTAAAAACCCTGCATGGCCAAGCCATACCGTCCGTTCAGCCCCCGGCCGGAGCGAACGCGAAGCGGGGGCTATAGTCGATTTGCTTTCTGAATGCAAATGCAAATGGATTGGCACAGTCGTCATCACCGGCCTTGTGCCGGTGATCCCGGTCTGTGAGGCGCAGCGTTCATCACATCGGGATGGCCCGGACTGGTCCTCGGATCAAGTCCGGGGACGGCCATGACGTGAGAGGGTGTCATCCCCGGCGAGCCGCAGGCGAGGGAAGGGGATCCACTTGCACGCTTGGCGCTATGGATTCCCTTTCCCTCCGTTACGCTCCGGCCGGGAATGACACTGCGCCGTGTTTTGCCGTTGATAGCCTCCCCGGCTGACCGGATGACTCTGGTCAAAGGGCGGCCTTAAGCTAAAACACCTTTATGAACGCTCCTCCCCTACGCCTCGGCGTCAACATCGATCACGTCGCCACCGTCCGGAACGCCCGCGGCGGCGCCCATCCCGATCCGATCCGGGCCGCCCATCTGGCGGTTCTCGCCGGCGCAGACGGGATTACGGCCCATCTGCGGGAGGACCGGCGGCATATCCGCGACCAGGACATGGAGCGTCTCAAGCGCCAGCTCTTCGTGCCGCTCAACTTCGAAATGGCGGCGACCTCCGAGATGGTGGGGATTGCCACCCGGCTCCATCCCCACGCGGCCTGCCTCGTGCCGGAAAAGCGCGAGGAACGCACCACCGAAGGGGGGCTCGACATCATCGGCTCCCATGCCCATCTGCGTCCGGTGATCAAGGAACTGAAAGGCGAGGGCATCCGCGTGTCCCTGTTCGTCGAGCCTGATGTGGACGTCATGGATGCCGCCTGTGAACTGCAGGCTCCCGTGGTCGAGCTCCATACCGGCACCTATTGCGAGGCCGTGGTCGAGGGTGACGAGGCGAGGGTCGCGCACGAGCTGGAGCGCCTGCGCCGGGCGGCCGCGCATGGGGCAAGGATCGGCCTTGAGATCCATGCCGGCCATGGGCTCGACCTCAGGTCGGTCCGGTCTGTCGCGGCCATTCCGCAGATCGTGGAGCTCAATATCGGCCATTCCCTCATTGGGGATGCCATCTTCATGGGGCTCGACGAGGCCGTGCGGGCCATGCGCGCCGCCATGGACGAGGGCCGGGCACAGGTGCCGGCATGATCCTTGGCATCGGGTCCGACCTCTGCGACATCCGCCGGATCGAGAAGTCCATCGAGCGCTTCGGCGACCGCTTCACCCACCGCATCTATACGGCGGGCGAGCGGGCGAGAAGCGACCGGCGGGCCGCGCGGGCTCCCTCCTACGCCCGGCGCTTCGCCGCCAAGGAGGCCTGCGCCAAGGCCCTGGGAACAGGCCTGAGCCATGGCGTCTTCTGGCGGGACATGGAGGTGGTGAACCTTCCTGGCGGGCGCCCGACGATGCGCCTGACCGGAGGAGCCCTGCAGCGCCTCCAGGCCATGACGCCCGAGGGGCACAAGGCGGTCGTCCATGTGTCCCTGACGGACGATCCACCCATGGCCCAGGCCTTCGTGATCATCGAGGCGCTGCCGGCCTGAAAGGGGGCTGCGTTGCGGCAGGGCGCGGCTTAGGTTAGAGCATGGCGCGGCAAAGCGGCCTTCCCGGTCGCAAGCAGGTGCCGCAACGACGATATCGAGAGAGGTTTGCACCCGGGGCTGAGTGCAAACCTCTCTCGACTGTCACAGCAGAGGGTGGCGGCAGCCGCTACCCTGTTCAAAGAGCATAGGTCGAGCGACGTGAGCGACAAAACCAGCAAATACGTGGGTAGCACCGTGAAGAACGAAGAAGGCGGCCTCTGGGAAACGATCAAGGTCATCATCCAGGCCCTTTTGATCGCGGTGGTCGTGCGCACCGTGCTCTTCCAGCCCTTCAACATCCCGTCGGGCTCTCTCATCCCGACCCTGCTGATCGGCGACTACCTGTTCGTCTCGAAGTATTCCTACGGCTATTCCAAGCACTCGATCCCCTTCAGCCCGGGCATCTTCTCCGGCCGCATCTTCGGCTCCGAGCCCAAGCGCGGCGAGATCGCGGTGTTCAAGCTGCCGAAGGACAACTCGACGGATTACATCAAGCGCGTGATCGGTCTTCCCGGCGACAAGATCCAGGTGATCAGCGGCGTGCTGCACATCAACGGCCAGCCGGTGCAGCGCGAGCGCGTCGAAGACTACAAGACCACCGACCTTTACGGCCGCACCATCAGCGTTCCCCAGTTCCGGGAGACCCTGCCCGGCGGCGTCACCTATAACGTCATCGAGCGCGACGGCGACCGCGGCTATTGGGACAACACCAATGTCTACACGGTGCAACCCGGCCACTTTCTCATGATGGGCGACAACCGGGACAACTCCACCGATTCCCGCGACGAGGCCAGCGTCGGACAGGTGCCCTTCGAGAATCTGGTGGGTCGCGCAGAGATCATCTTCTTCTCGATCGACGAGACCGCATCCCTCTGGCGGCCCTGGGAATGGCCGCAGAAGATCCGCTGGAACCGTCTCTTCGAGGGGATCCGCTGACCCGTGCCGCGCCGCAAGCCGAACCTCGATGAGCTTCTGAACAAGCTCGGCTACCGCTTTGAGAAACCTGAACTCCTGGACGAAGCGCTGACCCATGTCAGCGCCCCAAAGGCAGCCGGCCAGAGCTATCAGCGGCTTGAATTCCTTGGGGACCGTGTGCTCGGCCTGGCGATCGCCGAGCTGCTCTACCGCACCTTTCCAGGCGCTCCCGAGGGCGAGCTCTCCCGGCGTCTGGCGGAGCTGGTGCGGCGCGAGAGCTGCGCCGAGATCGCCATCGCGTGGGATGTCGGGCCTTATCTCAAGCTCGGCGCCGGCGAGGTGCATTCGGGCGAGCGGCGCAACCAGACCATCCTGGCGGATGTGTGCGAGGCGATCATCGGCGCCGTGTTCATGGATGGCGGCTACGAGGCTGCCCGCGATCTTGTGGCGCGCGCGTTCCAGCCGCTGCTGGAGGCGCCCCGGCGTCCGCTCCGGGATCCCAAGAGTGCCCTTCAGGAATGGGCGCAAGGGCGCGGCCTGCCGCCGCCGACCTATTCAATCGTCGAGCAGACCGGGCCGGACCACGCGCCCAGGTTCCGGGTGATGGTGAAGGTCAAGGGAGCGGAGACCGAGTTCGGTCTCGGAACATCGAGGCGCATCGCGGAACAGGCGGCGGCGCGAAGCCTTCTCTTGAGAGAGGGCGTCTGGACGGAGGAAGAGCATGGAACAGCCTGAGCAAACCAAGACAAAGGCCGGTTTCGTCGCTCTCATCGGCGCCCCGAACGCCGGCAAGTCGACGCTGCTGAATTCGCTCGTCGGCTCCAAGGTCTCTATCGTGTCCCGCAAGGTGCAGACCACGCGGGCGCTGGTGCGCGGCATCGCCATCGAGGGCGAGGCGCAGATCGTGTTCGTGGACACTCCCGGCATCTTCAAGCCGAAGCGCCGCCTCGACCGGGCCATGGTCACCTCGGCCTGGGGCG
This sequence comes from Microvirga sp. jy35, assembly GCF_056148915.1. Taxonomy (NCBI): domain Bacteria; kingdom Pseudomonadati; phylum Pseudomonadota; class Alphaproteobacteria; order Hyphomicrobiales; family Methylobacteriaceae; genus Microvirga; species Microvirga sp. jy35. Next base: position 139,189 of record NZ_JBWBEW010000003.1, read on the forward strand.
GTGCGGGCGACGCGGACGTGATCGCGCTCCTGCTCGACGTGCGCAAGGGAATCGACGAGGAGGCCGAGGCCATCCTCGCCAAGCTTTCCGACCTGAAACGCCAGAAGGTCCTGATCCTCAACAAGATCGATCTGATCGAGCGCTCCAGGCTCCTGGAAATGGCGTCCAAGCTGAACGAGCAGGTGCCCTTTATGCACACCTTCATGATCTCGGCGCTCAAGGGCGACGGCATCGAGACCATGAAGCGCCAGCTCGCGCAGATGATGCCGGAAGGTCCCTGGCTCTATCCGGAGGACCAGATTTCCGACGCGCCCCTGCGCATGCTGGCGGCCGAGATCACCCGCGAGAAGATCTACGAGCGCCTGCACGAGGAGCTACCCTACGAGTCGACGGTCGAAACGGATCAGTGGCAGGTACGTCCCGACGGTTCGGTACGGATCGAGCAGACCGTGTTCGTGGAGCGCGACAGCCAGCGCAAGATCGTGCTCGGCAAGGGCGGCCAGACCATCAAGGCCATCGGCCAGGCGGCCCGCAGGGAGATCGCCGAGATCGCCGAGACTCCCGTTCACCTCTTCCTCTTCGTGAAGGTGCGCGAGAACTGGAGCGACGATCCCGAGCGCTACCGCGAGATGGGCCTGGAGTTCCCGCGAGGGGGCTAAGCCCTGTACGCGGTTCTCAGCCCGCCCCAGTGACGGCCGAGAACGCGGATGGGGGCGTCGACCTCCTGCATCATCACGATCTTGCCGCCGCCCATGTCGCGGGCATAGGCCTGAACGATGAACGGACGGGTCGAGCGGGCGGCCGTGATTCCGGCGCGGTCGTCGAAGATCCGCTTGTTGCGAGCGTTCGCCGCATTCCACACGGGATCGCCAACCCGCTGCGACTGCGAGTAGATCCTGTTGTGAACCGGGATATAGCCGTTACGGTCGATGGCCAGACAGAAAGCCATCGTGGAATCCGCGGTCAGGACCTTCTCGAGGATCGGGGGCAGGAGCTTTTCGAAGACCGGGAGGTAGGCCGTGCCGTACTGGACCGGATCCGTGCCGGGAAGCAGGCGGTAATCCGTGTCGAAGACGTCGTCCCGCGAGACCCTGTGGTCGGCGACGGCCTGTTCGATCAGCATCTCCACCTGACGGGCGGTCTCCTGAGCGAGCAGGATGCGGGGACGGTAGCTTGCCTCCACCTGCGCGACGAAACCGTCGATGCGGACACGCGCCTCATCGTTGAGCCTGTCGAAGCTGCAATGCATCCCCATGGAGCTGAGCGCGACGATCTTGGCGCTGACGCGTCCCAGGTGCTGGATATCGATCTCCACCGGCTGACCGGGCCTTGCATCGACATCCGGAGCCGCCGCCATGAGAAGGCCACCGGAGCCGACGTCGATCAGCCGTGAGGAAACGCTGCGCTGGGAGATCCAGAGCGTCGCCGAGCGTTCGACGGGAAACCGGTCCGACCGGCGCCTGTCGCCGATTTCGCTCTGGCGGATGACGGTGACGAAACGCTGCCCGAGGGCCTTCGCCAGCCCGTCCGCTTTCCGGGTCGCCTGATCGGCCTCGTTTGCCCTGTTGCTTGCGTTCAGAGAGATGAAATCCACGTCCCCCGCACGGTCGCTCACCTTGGCGACGCTGGAGGAGGTCACGCCGGCCAAGCGGGATGCCTCGCCGATAGCGGCGTTCTGCTCCCCGACGGCGTTGCGCACCGTGTCGAAGACGGGGCGAACGCCCTGGACTGTCTCCACCACCTCCGTGACGGCGCCCGTCGAAGCCTGGGCCGTTTCGCGCAGGCGGTCGATGCGCTGGCGGATGTCGTCGGCGGCCTTGCCGGTCTGGGTGGACAGCACCTTCACTTCGCTCGCCACCACGGCAAAGCCCTTGCCGGCCTCACCGGCCCGCGCAGCCTCGATGGTGGCGTTCAGCGCCAGCAGGTTCGTCTGGCGGGCCACGGCCGAGATCGTATCCACGATGCCGACGATTTCCGCCGTGGCGGCCGATAGTTGCATGATCAGGCCGCTGGCCTTCTGGGCGGCCTCGATCGCGTTGTCGATCCGCGTGCTGGCATGCTCCATGGAGCGGCCGATCTCGGCCGATGTAACGGAGAGCTCTTCGGTCGATGACGCCAGCGAGAGGCTTTCCGCCGACGCCGTTTTCCCCGAGGAGGCAAGCTCACCGGCATGGTTGCGGATCTCGGCCAGATCCTTCTCCACCGCTGCCACGTCGGACGCCGCGACCGCGATCGCCCGTGTGACGCCCGCAATGGCCTTCAGAACGTCGGCCTCGAGCGAGTCCACCACCTCGGTGTCGAGGCGGCTCTCGCGCAAGACCTGGGGCGTTTCCTCCGATGCAGGCTGAACCGTCTCGTCCAGAGCATCTGCTTGTGGAGCGCGCCGCAGAATACCAAACATCGCCGGGCTTCCATTCTTATCGTGCTTAACCCAGCGTCACTCGGAAACGTTAATGAAGGGACAATGCAGAACGATATTCCTTCGCTGATGGCCGCGCCCCGTACCCGGTCATTCGAGCCTTGACCGCCGCTTTGATCAGGAATCGACGGATGAGAGCGAAAAATCCTTGAATTTGCAGGGTTTCAAGCACTTTCGCGACGAAACCAGATGAGCCGTGGGGCTTTATCATAGAAGGTGAGGGAAAGCCGGTTCGATCCCGGACTCAGCCTTCCTGACGTTGCGTTCCAGCTGTTTCAGCGTCGACGTCCTGGAGAGGCCATGAGCAGCCCTTCTGATCACACGGCGCAAAGACGTCTCGCTGCTGTCCTTGCCGCTGACGTGGTGGGCTATTCCGATCTCATGTCCAAAGACGAGGAGGGGACGCTCAGCCGCCTCAGGGATCTTCGACGGCAGGTCATCGAGCCCCGGATTCGCTCTCATCATGGGCGGCTGGTGAAAACCATAGGGGATGGATTCCTGATCGAGTTTGCAAGTCCCGTCGATGCGGTGCGCTGCGCGGTCGAACTTCAGGAGGCCGTCGCCAAGCCTTCAGGGAAGGCAGATGCCGGTCCCCTTCAGCTTCGCGTCGGCATCAACCTCGGCGACATCATGGTGGAGGAGGATGGCGACATCTTCGGCGACGGAGTGAACATTGCGTCCCGGCTGCAGAAACTCGCGCTGCCCGGAGGCATCTGTCTCTCGGGAAAAGTCTACGACGAGGTGAAGGGCAAGCTTTCCTACGCATTCGAGGATCGGGGGGAACACCAGTTCAAGAACATCGGTCGGGCGATCAGGGTCTTCTGCCTGCTCGAAGGGATGGATACGGCACAGCGGTCGGGCGGGCGGAGGTCCTCGGGCTCCCATAGCGAGGGGCCCTCCATCGCGGTCTTGCCCTTCGTCAACATCAGCAAGGATCCCGAACAGGAATACTTCGCCGACGGCATCGTCGAGGACATCATCGCTGCCCTGTCGCGCTTCAAGTCGTTCTTCGTCATCGCCCGGAACTCGACCTTCGCCTACAAAGGCCGTGCCGTCAGCGTCCAGCAGATCGGTCGGGAGCTTGGCGTGCGCTACGTGCTGGAGGGCAGCGTCAGGCGCTCCGGCTCGCGAATTCGGATTACGGCGCAGCTTGTCGATGCGAGCACCGGGATGCATCTCTGGGCCGAGCATTACGACGGTGTCGCGGAGGACGTGTTCGATCTCCAGGATCAGATCACGGCCAGTGTCGTGGGATCGATCCAGCCATCGATCAGGTCGGCCGAGATCGAGCGGGCCAGGCGCAAGCGACCGGAAAACCTCGATGCCTATGACCTCGTGATGCGAGCGCTACCTTATGTCTGGGCTTTGGAGTACGAAGCCAACAAGGAGGCGGCCCGGCTCCTGGACAAGGCGCTTCTCCTCGATCCGGGTTATCCTCTCGCCATAGCCCTAGCTGCCTGGTGCCGCGGCCAGCGGATCGTCTACAACTGGTCGAAGAACCTTCAGGAGGACAAGCGCGAGACCCTGCGGCAGGCCCAGCTGGCGGCAGGCCTAGCCCACGAGGATCCATTCATCCTCACGGTGCTCGGCGCGGCCCTGACGATCACGCAGGAGTTTCAGCGCGCGGCATCGATGCTGGAGCGGGCGCTGTCGCTGGACCCCAACTCGGCCTGGGCCTGGAACCGCAGCGGCTGGCTGCACAACTACCACGACGATCCGGAGGTCGCGATCCAGCATTTCGAACGGTCCCTGCGTCTGAGCCCGTTCGATCCGATGGCATTCAACTGTGAAATGGGCATAGGCTGTGCGCACTTCATCGCAAAGCGCTACGATCTTGCCGCGCAATGGCAGGAAAAGGCGCTCATGAGCAAGCCGAACACCGCCTGGATCCATCGCACGCTCGCGCCGGCCTATGCCTTGGCGGGTGAACTCGACAAGGCGCGGGAAAGCGTCGGTGAACTGGTGAAGGGGTATCCCGGGATCCGGCTTCTCGACATTCTCCAGGCGATGGCCTTCAGCAAGGAAGCCATGAGCCGGTTCGCCGAGGGGCTGCGGCAGGCGGGCCTGCCGGAATAGAAGGTTCACGAACGGAAACCGGGAGGATGGGCATCCTCCCGGTATTTGGCGTTACTGCTGCTGGTTCTGGCCCTGCAGAAGCGGGGTGATCCGGCGCAGGGTCACGCGGCGGTTCTCCCGTTCGGGAGCCTGCGTGGCCACTTTCAGATACTGTTCGCCGTAGCCCTGTGTCGTCAGGTTCTCTGCCGCAATCTGGAAGCGCTCCGTCAGGATCGTCGCGATGGTCTCGGCACGGCGGTCGGAGAGGGTCAGATTGTCCTCGTCCGCGCCGACCGCATCCGTGTGACCCTCCACCAGGAAGATCTCGTTCGGGTTGCGGGAGATCGCCTCGCGCAGGCCCTCTGCGATCGCGCTGAGGGCATCGATCTGGTCAGGGGGCAGCTCCCAGGAGCCGAACTCGAAGGTGATCGCGTTGAGATCCACCCGGCGCATGCGCTCGCGCAGGGGCTGGCTGCGGCGAACCTCGTCGAGGGTATAGGCCCGCTCGACGCGCTCCACCGGCGGAGCCGTGAAGGCCTCGACGATATCGGCCCGCGATGCCCGCTCGGTCTCGACGATGTATTCCTCGCGCGGGATGGTCACCCTTGCAGGCGGCAGGCGGATGACCTCCTCCTCCATATAGCCGTACCCCGGACGCCGCTCGACGCCGCTGCGCCGGTTCTCGATCAGGACGACCTCGCGTCCCGCAGGCTCGCGCCTCACGCGGCGGATCAGGTTCCCATCCTCGTCGCGCACGGTCAGGATCTCGGAGCCGTCGGGACGGCGCACGATGGTGACCTCCTCGTTCCCGCCGCGCCGCTCCACGCGGACATCGGCATCCCGATAGGCCCGGCGGAAGCGCTGCGTCTCATCGTGGCGGATGATGACCTCATCGCCTTGGCGGATGATCGTGCGGTTGCCCGGCTCCTCAATGATGACTCGGCCACCTTCGCGGCGCTCCCGGCGCTCGCGCCGCAGGTCCTCGATGCGAACGCGGGATGCATCCAGCGGTTGGCCCGCGGCAGGAGCTGCCTGCTGAGGCACAGTCTGGGCCGGTGCAGCAGGAGCCGTTGGCTGGGCTCGCGTCGCAGGCGCAGGGGCCGCGGGAGCTGTGGGCGCAGCGGTCGCCGGAGCGGCGGGAGCAGGTGTCGGAGCTGCCGGTGCAGCCGTTGGTGCTGTGGTCGGAGCAGCGGGTGCTGCAGGGGCGGCTGTCGGGGCCGCAGGCGCCGGAGCCGTCGGGGCCGTGGTCGTGGTGGGCGTGTCCTGCTGACCCGGACGCTGACCGCGCTGGCGGTCCGGTCGCTCGGTGTCACCCTGCCGGGTGGGCCGCTCCGCGTCGCCCGGGCGGGGAGCGCCGGCGGCGGGCCGCTGCTGGGCCGGAGCCGGAGGCGTCGCCGGCTGAGCCGCCGGTGCGGGCGTGGTCGACGGGGTTTCGGCCGCAGGCGCTTGCGGCCGGGGACGCTCGCGCTCGGCCGCAGGACGGTCGCGGTTACGATCACGCTCCCGTTCACGTTCCTGGGCTGCCGGGCGTGCAGGCGTGGCAGGGGTCGCGGGAGTTTCCGCGGCAGGCCGCGTGCGCTCGGCCGGAGCCTGCTGCGCCGGACGTACAGGTTCTGCAGGGGCCTGCTGCGCCGGGCGCGCGGGAGTGGCCGGTGTGGTGCCGGAGGGCGGCGTGGGCCGCTCGGCCGGTTGAGCCGCCCCACGACGCGGAGGCGGAGCATCCTCGGTTTCGGTTGCGCGGGAGCCGCGTGGCGCATCGGGACCGCCACGTTCCGCCGGGCCTGCGCCGCGCGGCGGACGCTGACCACGTTCTTCGGAGGCGCCAGCGGGGCCGCCGGCATCCTGTCCGCCCTGCCTGCGTTCCTGGCCCTGGCGGCCGCCACGGGGCGAGTCGCCTTCCTGCTGTCCCTGCCGCCTTGGACGTGCGCCGGGCGGGAGTTCCTCCTCGGCGCTCGGTCCGGCCTGGGCTACGACAAGGGGCGTCGCGGCTTCCGGCTGGATGGCCGACACGTTCGCCGGCAGCAGCATCAGGGGAAGGGCGGTGCTTGCAAGAAACAGGCTGGAAAGTTTCATGGCTCTCAATTCATCACTAGACACACTAAGGTGTTCGACAATGTGAAGGGGGCAGTTTGGTTCCCCCCGGCGGGCATTCCGGCTTCTGCAACAGAATTTTAGAAGATCGCCGATATCCTTGAAAAACATGGCTGAATGACTGCTGAATGCTTACATCAGGCACTCGGGCGAACCTCTATTCAAAGGCCGTTGGGACTGATGCATTGGACTGACGAAGGCGTCGTTCTCGGCGCCCGCAAGCACGGGGAGTCGAGCATCATTCTCGAGCTGATGACGCGCGAGCACGGCCGGCATCTCGGCCTCGTCCATGGCGGGCGTTCCAAGACCCTCCAGGCCGTGCTGCAGCCCGGGAACACCGTGCAGGCGACCTGGCGTGCGCGGCTCGACGAGCATCTGGGCACCTATCAAGTAGAAGGCCTGAACCTGCGAGCCGCCCGGCTGATGGGATCGTCCATGGCTCTCTATGGCCTGTCGACGCTAGCCCATCTCATGCGCTATTTCCCCGAGCGCGACCCGCATTTCGCTCTCTTCGAGACCCTCACCGTCCTGGTCGATCACTTGGACGACTCCGATCTCGCGCCGGCGCTGTTCGTGCGCTTCGAACTCGCCATGCTCACCGAGCTCGGCTTCGGCCTCGATCTGACCAGCTGCGCCGCCACCGGGACGGACCGGGACCTGACCTATGTGTCGCCCCGGAGCGGCCGGGCAGTCTCGGCGGCGGCCGGGGAGCCTTACAAGGACCGGCTGCTCAAGCTGCCGGGCTTCCTGATCGGCCAGACCAGAGAGAACCGGCCGCGCGAGGAGGACATCAGGGCCGGATTTGCGCTCACCGACTTCTTCCTGCATCAGAACGTCTTCGGCCCCCAGGGGCAGCGGGCGCCGGAGGAGCGGGCGCGTTTCGTCGCACTGGCCACGGCTGGGGACGAATGAGGTTTGTTTCTGTTATGTTCTCTTTTCAGATGATAAGAAGCGATTCGCTATTAAGGAATTCGGGTCATGGGTAAGCCGGTCAATCCGCCGTCAGGGGGCGAGATCGAGAACATCAATCTCAAGGACGCCCTGGAGGAGCGCTATCTCGCCTACGCGCTCTCGACCATCATGCACCGGGCGCTGCCGGACGCGCGCGACGGTCTGAAGCCCGTCCACCGACGCATCCTGCATGCCATGCGGCTCCTGCGGCTCGATCCGAAGTCGGCGCCGAAGAAATGCGCCCGCATCGTCGGCGACGTGATGGGTCAGTTCCACCCGCACGGCGACCAGTCCATCTATGAGGCGCTGGTGCGCATGGCGCAGGACTTCGCCCAGCGCTATCCGCTGGCGGACGGGCAGGGCAATTTCGGCAACATCGACGGCGATGGCGCGGCCGCCATGCGCTACACCGAAGCGCGCATGACGGAAGTGGCGCGCCTGTTGCTGGAGGGCATCGACGAGGACTCGGTCGACTTCCGCGAGACCTACGATCAGGCCAACGAGGAGCCGATCGTGCTGCCGGCCGCCTTCCCGAACCTGCTGGCCAACGGCTCGCAGGGCATCGCGGTCGGCATGGCGACCTCGATCCCGCCGCACAACGCCGCCGAACTCTGCGACGCGGCCCTGCACCTGATCGCGAAGCCGGGCGCCACCTCCGAACAGCTGATGCAGTATGTGCCGGGGCCGGACCTGCCCACAGGCGGCATTATCGTCGACACGCCGTCCGCCATGGCCGAGACCTACCGCACCGGCCGCGGCTCGTTCCGCGTGCGCGCACGATGGGCGAAGGAGGATCTGGGGCGCGGCAACTGGCAGATCGTCGTCACCGAGATTCCTTATGCGGTGCCCAAGTCCCGCCTGATCGAGAAGATCGCCGAGCTGCTGCAGGAAAAGAAGCTGCCGCTTCTGGCCGACGTGCGCGATGAATCGGCGGAAGACATTCGCGTGGTGCTCGAGCCCCGCGCCAAGACCGTCGACCCGATCATCCTGATGGAATCGCTGTTCAAGCTCACGGAGCTCGAGAGCCGCGTTCCGATGAACGTGAACGTGCTCGCCGGCGGCAAGGTGCCGAAGGTTCTAAGCCTTGCCGAGTGCCTGCGCGAATGGCTCGACCATCGCCGCGAGGTGCTGATCCGCCGCTCGGGCTTCCGCCTGGCTGCCATCGACCGGCGCTTGGAGATCCTCGGCGGCCTGCTCATCGTCTATCTCGACCTCGAACGGGTGATCAAAATCATCCGAGAGGAGGACGAGCCGAAGCAGGAGCTGATGCGCGTCTTCAAGCTCACCGAGGTCCAGGCCAACGCCATCCTCGACACGCGCCTGCGCTCCTTGCGCAAGCTGGAGGAGATGGAGCTCAAGCGCGAGCAGAAGAACCTGCAGGACGAGAAGGCGAAGATCGAGGAGCTGCTGGGCTCCGAGAAGGTGCAGTGGAAGACGATCTCCGCCGAGATCAAGGAGGTCCGCAAGACCTTCGGACCCGACACACCGTTGGGCAAGCGCCGCACCACCTTCGCCGAGGCACCGGACACCTCCGACATCGATTTCGCCGAGGCCATGATCGAGCGCGAACCGGTCACGGTCATCGTGTCCGAGAAGGGCTGGATCCGCGCCATGAAGGGCCACCAGGCCGATCTGTCCGCCGTGCAGTTCAAGGGTGACGATGCGCTGAAGACGGCCTTCTTCGCCGAGACTACGTCCAAGATCGTCGTGGTGGCGGACAATGGCCGCTTCTTTACCCTGGAGGCCTCCAAGCTTCCCGGCGGCCGGGGCTTCGGCGATCCGATCCGCCTCATGGTCGACCTGGAGGAGGGCGCCGACTTCATCGCGGCCTTCCCCTACAAGGCCGGCTCGAAGCTACTGGTCGTCGGCACGGACGGCCGCGGCTTCGTGGTGCCGACGGAGGAGATCACGGCGAACACCCGCAAGGGCAAGCAGATCCTCAACCTGGACGCGCCCGCCAAGATGGTGGTCTGCACCGAGGCCGAGGGCGACCACGTGGCGATCATCGGCGAGAACCGTAAGCTCCTGATCTTCCCCATGAAGCAGGTGCCGGAGATGACCCGCGGCAAGGGCGTGCGCCTCCAGCGCTACAAGGACGGCGGCGTCTCCGACGCCAAGGTCTTCAAGCTGAAAGAGGGCCTCACCTGGAAGGACACCTCCGGCCGCACCTGGACGGTTGCCAAGGAGGACCTGCGCGACTGGATGGGCGATCGCACCGAGGCCGGCCGCCTGCCGCCGAAGGGCTTCCCGAAGTCAAACAGGTTCGGGGAATAGGCGGCCGCTATGTCGAGGCTCGTGTTCTACGGCAACAGGGAATCGGGGCATTCATACAAGGTGAAGCTGGCGCTCACCCTGCTGGGCCTCGAACACGAGTATCGACCTGTGGACCTCAGCCTCGAGCGCTGCGACAGGCCTCCCGATTTTCGGGAGGTCAGCCGCTTCGGCGAGGTTCCGGTGCTGGTCGCGGATGGCGAACCGCTCGTCCAGTCGAACGGCATTCTCATGCACCTGGTCCGAACGACAGGGCGGCTGCGGGGCGAGTGCGATCCGGATCGGACGGTCGAATGGCTCTTCTGGGAGGCGAACCGGATCGGCTTCTCGATCTCCAACCTGAGGTTCGCAAGGCACTTCAGGACCGGCACGGCTCCAGATGTCATCGCATGGCTGGAGAACCGCGCCCGGGCCGATCTCGACCGACTGAATAAGGAGTTCAGGAAGAGCGACGGATTTCTCCTCGGCTCATCGATCTCCATTGCGGATATCGCATGCTGCGGCTATCTGTTCTGGCCGGAGCAGACAGGGCTCGATTATAAGAGCTGGCCGCATGTGAGCGCCTGGCTTGACCGCATCCGTGCCGTACCAGGATGGGCGCATCCCTATTCGCTCCTGTCCTGATCGTCCTCGATCTGGATTTCGCCGAACGATCCTGCATCGCTGTCATAATCAAGCGTCAGAACCCCGACGCCGTCATTCCCGCGAAGGCGGGCATCTATAAACATTGTGAGTGCAAAATCGAGTGCTGCAGCGTTCAGGTTCACTCCACCCGCGCCCAGCCCTGCGCCAGCAGCCGCTCCTGCGGCTTGAAGCGGGCCTTGTAGCCCATCTTCTTCGAGCCTTCGACCCAGTAGCCGAGATAGAGGTAGGGCAGGCCCATCGCCTTGGCGCGGCGGATGTGGTCGAGGATCATGAAGGTGCCGAGGCTGCGGTCGTGCTGGTCCGGCTCGTAAAACGAGTAGACCATGGAGAGGCCGTCGCTCATCTCGTCGGTGAGGCAGACGGCGATCAGATCGCCCGAGCCCTTGCCGGTGATGCCGCTGTCGATGCCGCGCCGGCGGTACTCGATGAGCTTCGTGTCCACATGGCTGTCCTCGATCATCATGGAATAGTCGAGCACCGTCATGTCGGCCATGCCGCCATCGGCATGGCGTGTGTCCACGTAGCGGCGGAACAGGGAATATTGCTCGGAGGTCGGGCGGTTGGGCAGCGGTGAGCCGATGAGATCCGCATTATCCTTCAGGACGCGCTTGAGATTTCCCGACGGCTCGAATTCATCCACCAGAACCCGCACCGACACGCAGGCCCGACAGGTGTCGCAGGCGGGCCGGTAGGCGATGGTCTGCGACCGGCGGAAGCCCCCTTGCGTGAGGATCTCGTTCAGCTCCCTCCCGCGCCGTCCCACGATATGCGTGAAGACTTTCCGCTCCTCCTTGCCCGGCAGGTAGGGGCATGCGGACGGGGAGGTGAGATAGAACTGCGGGGCGTCGCGGGGCTGGCTCGTCAATCGGGAAAGCCTTGTGGAGAAACCTTGAGCGCTTCGTCAACGCTTGAAGGATAACATTGGTGTCCCGCACGTCCAGGAAAAGAGGGCGTATGTCACAGGGGTGTGTTTTCAGAACGTTCCGGCCCTGTTGTCATCCCCGGCGCACGAAGCGCGGGAAGGGGATCCATGGCGCTGAGCCTCTGAGTGGATTTTCCTCCCCTCCGCTGCGCTCCGGCCGGGAATGACACTCTGCTGATGGTAACCCCTCACCGTCATGGCCGGGCTTGTCCCGGCCATCCCGATCAGAATTGCGCTAGGGCTCACATGATCGAGATCACCGGCACAAGGCCGGTGATGACGGGGGCGGGTTTCAACTCCGACGGCTCAAGCCCGCACCACCATCATTCCCGTGAGCAGGTCGCGCAGAAAGCGCCGGTCGTCGCGCACGAAACCGACGAACACGTCGCAGGCCCAGAGCAGGAAGGTCGAGATCGCTACGTAGAAGAACAGGGCATGCACGGCAGCCGAGAGCGGGGAGGCGCCGCGTCCGGTGCGCGGATCGATCACGCGCAGGCCCATGTAGCGCATGCCGACCGTAGCCTGGGAGGCGCCGCCGATGGTCACCGCGTTGTAGACGATGAAGATCAGCGCCGTGAGCGGAAGCGCGAAGAACAGCCCCCAGCCGAGGCCCAGGGTGATGATGCCGAGGAAGAAGATCCCGATGGAAATCAGCACGACCCAGAGGGCGATCACGACAAGGTCGATCAGATAGGCCCAGAAGCGCCGGCTGATGACGCCCTCCGTCACCCGGTCGACCTCGTAGGACGGGTAGTTCAGGGTCGGCGGGTAGGGGCGGTTGACCATTATAGTCTCCTTGAAGTTCAACTCATCATTCGTCGTGTGTCTCAGGCCCTTCTCCCTCCCCCTTGTGGGGAGGGGCAGGGGTGGGGGTGCCGGTGCTGGACTAGACCAGCGTGGCGCTCACACCCCCACCTCCAACTCCTCCCCACAAGGGGGAGGAGGGCTCGCTTGTGCCCGATCAACTCCCCACTACCTTCCTGATCCTGACTATCAGAAGGCAGTCGCGGGCAGGCTGCGGGACACGATACGCTGTGGAGCGAGTCCCTCGGCGGCCAGAGCCTCGAACACCTCCAATGTATGTTGTCTGTCGCGCGTTTCGATAGTGATGTCGATGGAAACGCCCTTGGCCGGCACGTCCAGGAACAGGCGGCCGTGCGACACCTCAAGGATATTGGCCCCAAGCTGGCCAAGAAGGCTCGCCACGCGCCCGAGCAGGCCCGGCCTGTCGTTGGAGGTGATGCGGAAGGAGGTGATGCGGTCGTCCCTCTCCAGCTCCCGCACCATCACGGACGCCAGGATCCGGGCGTCGATGTTGCCACCGCAGAGCACGAGGCCCACGCGCTTGCCCTCGAAGCGTTCGGGCTGAGCCATCATGGCGGCGAGACCCGCGGCACCCGCGCCCTCCGCCATGGTCCGCTGCAGGGTGGCATAGGCGTTGACCGCGCGCTCTATCACGGGTTCCTCCACGGCGATGATGTCGGACACGAGATCGCGCACGATGGGCAGCGGCAGCTGCCCGACGGTCTTCACCGCGATGCCCTCGGCCAGCGTCGCGCCGCCGATGGGCTGGTTCTGGCCCAGGATAGCATTGCGGAAGGAAGGGTAGAGGGCGGCCTCCACGCCGATGATCTCGATCGCTGGCTTGAGCGCCTTCGCGGCGACCGCGATTCCGGAGATCAGGCCCCCGCCGCCGATCGGCACGACGATCTGGTCGAGATCCGGCGCGTCGGCCAGCATCTCCAGGCCGATTGTGCCCTGGCCGGCCATCACCTTCGGGTCGTCATAGGGGTGGACAAAGACGAGGCCCTCAGCTTCCGCGATCTCGCGGGCGCGGGCTGCCGCCTCATAGAGCGTCTCGCCGAAGAGGATGACCTTGGCCCCGTAGGAGCGGGTGTTCTCTGCCTTCACCAGAGGCGTGCCCTCCGGCATCACGATGGTCGCCGGGATTCCAAGGCGCCGCGCATGGTAGGCCACAGCCTGGGCATGGTTGCCGGCCGACATGGCGATGACCCCGCGGGCGCGCTCGTCGGATTTCAGGCCTTCCAGCTTCGTTACCGCCCCGCGCTCCTTGAAGGAGCCGGTCGGCTGCATGTTCTCGTGCTTGACGCAGACCGTAGCGCCGGTGAGCTGCGACAGGCGGGGCGCCGGAACGAGGGGCGTTCTCAGAACCTGCCCCTGAATGGTCTGCGCGGCCCGTTCGATATCCTCGATGGTGATGGCGTGATCGGCCACATTCTCCTCCGGAGAGCTATTATACGCCCTTAAACGGGTCTTGGGGTTGGATCTTGGAAACCCAGCAGGCCGCCGGGCCGGAATATGAGGAACACGACCAGCGCCGCATACAGCGCCATGTCGCGCACCTCGATAGGCAGATACGCCGACCACAGGGTCTCGAACAAGCCCACGGCGAAACCTCCTAACATCGCACCGGGGATGGAGCCAATCCCGCCGATGATGGCGGCGATCAGCGCCTTGAGCCCGTACTGGAAGCCGCCGGCGAAGCCGAGGCCGCCGTATTGCGCCACGATCAGCATGCCGGAGAGCCCTGCCATGGCTCCGGCCAAGGCCAGAGTCTGGACGAGAAGGCGAGGGCCGTTCACGCCCATGAGCGCCGCCGCCTTCGCGTCGTCCGCATAGGCCCGCCAGGCCCGTCCGAATCCGGTCGCCTGGACGAGCCAGAGGAGGCCCAAGGCCACGATGAGCCCGATGCTGCTGGTGATGGCGGTGATCGGTGTCAGGCTCACGAGAAAATCCTGTGCACGGGCGAGAGGCCAGGCCTCGGACCAGATCGGCGGCAGCCAGACGGTTACGGGACTCTGCACGAGCCGCAGGTACTCCATGAGGAACAGGGAGAGGCCGACCGTGGCGATCAGGCTGGGCTGCGGACTCTCGGCAGTGATGCGGCCGATGGTAAAGTACCCTCCCACCGCGCTGTGGATAGCCCCGGCGAAGAGCGCGGCGGCAAGACCCGCTGCAAGCCCGAGCACGGGCGCGCTGGTGCCCGAGGCCAGCACGATCGACGCGCCGGCAATGGTGGCGGCCGATCCGATGGCCGCGAGTTCTCCGAACGCGAGATTGATGCGGCCGCTCAGACCGAACACCAGGGCGAAGGAGACGGAGAGCAGGGCGTAGATGGCGGTTCGCGGCAGGCTCACGAGGATCTGCTGCAGCCAATAGGCGGCCGCCATGGGGATCTCGGCCACATCCGCATCCGGCCGGCCGCCGGGATCTCCGGCCGCGCCCTCCGGTGTGTCGAGATAATACCGTTTGAGCATGTAGAGGCTGGCGCCGGAGAGCGGACCCTCCTCGGTGCCGAGGCCCGTGAGCTCCGCCTTGTTGGGCGAGAGTCCCTCGGCGGCGAACTGGCAGATGGCGAACCGCTCCAGCACCGGGCGGTCGGGATATTGCGCGACGTAGTCGATCCGCAGGCTTCGCGCGACCGGCCCCGCGCGCACCCGTTCGACGGTGATCACCGCACCGGGATTCAGAGCCGGCAGGGTCGAGCGGCAGACCCGCGTCTGCTCCGCATCGATGGCGATTCCACAGGCGGCGAGGAGGCTGAGGACCAGCAGGAGAAAGGCGTACAGAGCGATCCTCAGAGGCTGGCTCATCGAATATATGCGCCGCTTTTCCCCTCCCCCTTGCGGGGAGGGGCAGGGGTGGGGGTGGTGCGACCGGGTGAAACCTTCCCGTCATGGCCGGGCTTGTCCCGGCCATCACAATCGGAAGCGAGCAGCGCTTTTCGGATCGGGATCACCGGCACAAGGCCGGTGATGACGAGGTGTGAAAGGCCTCGCCGATCTCCATCGAGCGTATCACTCCGACTGTCCGACTCCCACCCGGCCGCTACGCGGCTGCCCCTCCCCGTCACAAGTCGGGTGTTCCCGAATTGTGCAAGAGCAAGCCCATCTCGGGCAGGCCCGAGCTGGGTGGGGAGGGAAACACCCATAGCCCACTTCATGGGCGAAGTTTTCGGGCTGCGTGAAATGCCCATGAACCAGCCTCTGAAAAGCGGTGAGCCTGACACGGGGCGAAGTCTATGCAGGGTTGTTCGTCAGCCCTGGCTCTTCAGCTTCTCTGCGACCCGGGGAGCAAAGTAGGTGAGGATGCCGTCCGCGCCTGCACGCTTGAAGGCCAGAAGGCTTTCCATCATCGCCCGCTCCCCGTCGATCCAGCCATTGTGGGCCGCGGCCTGGATCATGGCATACTCGCCGGAGACCTGGTAGGCGAAGGTCGGCACGGCGAAGGTGTCCTTCGCCCGGCGCACGATGTCGAGATAGGGCAGGCCGGGCTTCACCATGATCATGTCCGCGCCTTCCTCGAGGTCGAGGGCGATCTCGCGCAGAGCCTCGTCGGAATTGGCCGGATCCATCTGGTAGGTGCGCTTGTCGCCCACGAGGCAGGCGCTGGTGCCAATGGCGTCCCGGAACGGACCGTAGAAGGCCGAGGCGTATTTCGCCGCATAGGCCATGATCTGCACGTCCTGGAAGCCTGCCCCATCGAGGCCTTCGCGGATCGCCGCGACGCGGCCGTCCATCATGTCGGAGGGTGCGATGATGTCGGCGCCGGCCTCGGCCTGGAGCAGGGCCTGGCGCACCAGCAGGGCAACCGTCTCGTCGTTGAGGATCTGCTCGCCTTCCAGCACCCCGTCATGGCCGTGGCTTGTATAGGGATCGAGGGCCACGTCGCAGATGATGCCGATATTCGGCACAGCCTTCTTGATCTCGCGCACCGCCCGGCAGACCAGATTGCGGCTGTTCAGCGACTCGGATCCGGTCGGATCGCGCAAGCTCGGGTCGGTATAGGGAAAGAGCGCGATGGCCGGGATGTTGAGCGATGCGGCCCGCTCGGCCTCGCGCACGGCCTCGCCGATGGTGAGCCGCTCGACGCCCGGCATCGAGCCGACCGGGGTGCGGCCGCTCGCGCCCTCGACGATGAAGACCGGCCAGATCAGGTCGTTGGCCGTCAGCACGTTCTCGCGCACCAGCCGCCGCGCCCACTCGGCCTTGCGGTTGCGCCGCGGGCGGTGAGACAGGGTCAGAGAGGGCGAAAGGGCTTCCTCCGAGGAGGGGCGGGGGAACGGCGACAGCTTCGACATGATCCTCATCCCAGTGCCGGCTTCGCTGCGCCGGCGGCTTTCGAGAGGGGTAGCACATTTAAATCGCTCTAAAAAAGGGTTCGAGGTCGCAGTTCGGCAGGATCCGTGGGAGATTGGGCACGATCCAGCTCTGCAATCAGGGCCGCGCTGCTCTGTCATGCCCTCCACGTGATGGCCGGGCCTGTCCCGGCCATCCCGATCGGAAAGGCGCTACGCTTCTGCATCGGGATCACCGGCACAAGGCCGGTGATGACGAGGTGGGTGTCACGTTCCGCTGCGCTTCGGCCGGGAATGACATGAGCGCATTGACGGCCGGCCCCGGCCTTGTTTTAAGCCTCATCGAGATGAAGGAGTGGTCCATGGACGAGAGCGTCGAAGTCGTCTGCGAGAAGCAGGGGGAGGCCGGGCTCATCACCCTCAACCGTCCCAAGGCGCTCAATGCCCTCAACCTCACCATGGTCCGCGAGATGCGCCGGGCACTCGACGCCTGGGAGCAGGATCCGGCCGTCACCCGAATCGTCGTGCAGGGAGCCGGCGAGAAGGCCTTCTGCGCCGGCGGCGACATTCGGCAGCTCACCGAGGACCTGAAGGCCGGCAGGCGTGAGGAGGCGCTCGCCTTCTGGCGCGAGGAATACCAACTCAACATCCGCATCAAGCGCTACCCCAAGCCCTACGTCGCTCTCATCGACGGGATCGTCATGGGCGGCGGAGTCGGGGTGTCCCTGCACGGCTCCCACCGGGTGGCGGGCGAGCGCTACCTCTTCGCCATGCCGGAGGTCGGGATCGGCTTCTTCCCCGACGTGGGCGGCACCTACGCCCTGCCGCGCCTGCCAGGCCAGACCGGCATGTACCTCGCGCTCACCGGTGAGCGGGTGAAGCGGGCCGATGCCGTCATGCTGGGGCTGGCGACGCACTCGGTGGCGAGCGCGAGCATTCCCACCTTACGGGACGCGCTCATCGCCGGCGAACCGGTGGACGGGGCCCTGGACCGGGCCGCGGCCGACCCGGGCCCGGCGCCGGTCGAGGCTCATCGGGCCGTGATCGATTCCTGCTTCTCGGGCGAGACCGTCGCCTCGATCCTGGAGCGCCTCGACGAGGCTGCCGTGAACGGCTCTGACTTCGCCGGCAAGACCGCCGCCGGCATGCGCACCAAATCGCCGACCAGCATGAACCTCGCCTTCGAGCAGGTGCGCCGGGGCGCATCCCTCGATTTCGAGGAGGCCATGAAGGTGGAGTTCCGCATCGTCTCCCGCATCGGCGACGGCCACGACTTCTACGAAGGGGTCCGGGCGGTCATCATCGACAAGGACAACCAGCCCCGCTGGCTGCCCGCCTCCCTCGATCAGGTGGACAGGGTCGCCATCGAGCGTCACTTCGCGAGCCTTGGGCCGCATGAGCTGGAGGTCGCCTGATGCCCCGCGGCGGCAGCCAGTCGTCCGGCCACGCGGCCCGGGAATATCTCTCCGACAGGATCGAGGAGCGGCCGGCCCCCCAGGGCTTCATGCGCTGGAGCTTCGTGCTCACCTGCTTCATGCGCATCCTGGCGATTCTCTGGATCATGAAGGGCCTGAGCGCCTGGGCCGTCATTCTCGGAATATGGACCCCTGTCGGCCAGTTCGAGGCCCGCTCCACGGGCTATCAGGCAACGATCATCTACTTCGCCCTGATCGACCTGATCGCCGCCGTGGGCCTGTGGATGGCGAGCACCTGGGGGGGAATCATGTGGCTTCTCGCCCTCATGAGCCACCTGATCCTGGCGGCCTTCTTTCCGGGCATCGTCTCCAGCGGGGTGACGACCGTGGCCTTCTTCCTCACGCTCATGGCCGTCTATCTGGCCATATCCTGGCTCGCAGCCCGGGAAGAGCACTGATCCGGCCGAGGCCGGCCCAACGGCCAGGCTCCTCACGCAGAAGTGTATCCGCAGGACAACAGTTCAAGGTTACATCGTCCTCAGGAGCGGTTCGGAGGGGCGAGGGGCGGTCGGCTGTCCCCTTTGCCATAAAACGGCCCCGATGTTCCTCGTTTTCGATACCGTTCTTTAATCCAATCCCGGCACTTATCGCTGGGAGAGGGGGGAGCCGGGCGTCTGTCCGCCACTCCCGCCATGACCACTTCTAACCGGGAAGAGCCTGCGCTCATGTTGTCTCGCCGTACCCTACTGACTGGATCGCTCGCCCTGATCTTCACGCCGGCCACCGGAGCCCTGGCGCAGCAGTTTGCCCAGAACCAGGCCGAGTGGTCGCAGAATTACGAGGCGGTCTCCCGCACCCGCGTTCAGCGGACTTCGACCCCGATGCTCTCGGCAGAGTCGCTCGCCGCCACCGAGCAGATGATCGACTACTACCGCAATATCGCCGCCCGCGGCGGCTGGCAGCCCGTGCAGGGCGTCCAGGGCCTGCGGGTCGGCTCCAAGAGCCCGGCCGTGATGGCCCTGCGCCAGCGCCTCATCGTCACGGGCGACCTGGATCAGGCCGCCGGCGAATCACCCATCTTCGATTCCTACGTCGAAGCAGCCGTTCGCCGCTTCCAGGCCCGCCACGGCATCAGCTCCACGGGCACCGTGACGCCCCCGACAGTCGCCGCCATGAACGTGCCGGTCGAGGTGCGCATCCGCCAGCTCGAGATCAACGTGGCCCGCCTTCGCAGCCTTGTCGGCTCCGGGCTGCCCGGCCGTTATGCGGTTGCCAACATCCCGGCCGCTCTCGTCGAGGCGGTGGAGGGCGGCGTCGTCCACTCACGGCACGCGGCCGGTGTCGGCAAGATCGACCGCCAGTCGCCCCTGCTGAACTCGAAGGTGGTCGAGGTCAACTTCAACCCGTTCTGGACGGCTCCTGCCTCGGTGGTGAAGAAGGACCTCATCCCCAAGATGCAGAAGGAGCCGAACTACCTCTCCGAGAACAAGATCCGCATCTTCAATGCGGCCGGCCAGGAGATTCCCTCGAGCCAGATCAACTGGTTCTCGGACGAGGCGACCCGCTACCGCTTCCGTCAGGATCCGGGCGGGGACCTGAACTCCATGGGGTTCGTGCGCATCAACATCCCGAACCAGCACGGCGTCTACATGCACGATACGCCCTCAAAGGGCATCTTCGGCGACGACTTCCGCTTCGTCTCCTCCGGCTGCATCCGCATCCAGAACGTGCGCGACTACATCGAGTGGCTCCTGAAGGACACCCCCGGCTGGACCCGCGAGCAGATCGACGCAACCTTCAAGTCCGGGGAGCGCATCGACGCCCGTCTGGCTCAAGCCGTTCCGATCCACTGGATCTACGTGACCGCCTGGGCGACACCGGACGGCCTCGTGCAGTTCCGCGACGACATCTACAACAAGGACGGCCTCGGCAACGCCATCCCGGTCGCAAGCCGGGTGCCGACCGAGCCGGACCAAGAGATGTTCCTGCAGAACTGATCCTGTAGAGCCAGCTTCAAACTACACGTCATCACCGGCCTCGTGCCGGTGATCTCGTTTCTGAGAGGCAATGCCCTTCTGATCGGGATGGCCGGGACGAGCCCGGCCATGACGTGGTGGGTGTCATCCCCGGCGGCCATAAGGCCGGGAAGGGGATCCATAGTGCGGAGTGTAGGGGTGGATTCCCTTCCCCTCCGCTGACGCTACGGCCGGGAATGACACTGGAACCGGCCGCGCCTCGACTCGGCGGGCCGTTGCATTCCTGAAGCCTAGTAGGCATGTCCTGTGAGCGGGTTGGCGCGGCAAAGCCCGCCATGTTAAAGGCCAAGGCAGTTAGGATCGAGCGGCCCGTGTCCGGCGGGCACACAGGAAGGCGAGGGTACTCATGAGCGCGAGTGAAGCGGCACACAGCCATCTCTCCAACAGCTTTTTCTCGGCAAGCCTCGCCGACAGCGATCCCGAGATCGCCCGCGCCATCGGGCTCGAGCTCGGCCGCCAGCGCGACGAGATCGAACTGATCGCCTCCGAGAACATCGTCTCCCGCGCCGTCCTCGAAGCACAGGGCTCGGTGATGACCAACAAATACGCGGAGGGCTATCCGGGCCGCCGCTACTATGGCGGCTGCCAGTTTGTCGACATGGCCGAGGAGCTCGCCATCGAGCGCGCCAAGCGCCTGTTCGACTGCCGGTTCGCCAACGTCCAGCCCAATTCCGGCTCCCAGGCCAACCAGGCCGTTTTCATGGCGCTGATGAAGCCGGGCGATACCTTCATGGGTCTCGACCTCGCCTGCGGCGGTCACCTGACCCACGGCTCGCCCGTGAACATGTCCGGCAAGTGGTTCAACGTGGTGAGCTACAAGGTGCGCGAAAGCGACCAGATCATCGACATGGACGAGGTCGTGCAGCTGGCCCGCGAGCACAAGCCGAAGGTGATCGTCGCCGGCGGCTCGGCCTATTCGCGCTTCTGGGATTTCGCCCGCTTCCGCGAGATTGCCGACGAGGTCGGTGCCTACTTCATGGTGGACATCGCGCATTTCGCCGGCCTCGTGGCCGGTGGCGCCCACCCGTCGCCGTTCCCGCATGCTCATGTGGTCACCACGACCACGCACAAGACCCTGCGCGGCCCCCGCGGCGGCATGATCCTCACCAACGAGGAAGACCTGGCGAAGAAGTTCAATTCGGCCATCTTCCCCGGCCTTCAGGGCGGCCCGCTCATGCATGTGATCGCGGCGAAAGCTGTCGCTTTCGGTGAGGCCCTGCGCCCTGAGTTCAAGCTCTATGCCCGATCCGTGGTGGAGAACGCCAAGGTGCTGGCCGACACCATGCTGGCCGGCGGCTATGCCATCGTGGCCGGGGGCACGGACAACCATCTCATGCTGGTGGATCTGCGTCCGAAGAAGCTCACCGGCAAGGCAGCGGAAGCAGCCATGGGCCGCGCCCACATCACCTGCAACAAGAACGGCGTGCCCTTCGATCCAGAAAAGCCGATGGTCACCTCCGGCGTCCGCCTGGGCACCCCGGCCGCCACCAGCCGCGGCTTCGGCGTGGCCGAGTTTAAGCGGGTGGGCGAGCTGATCGTCGAGACCCTGGACGGCTTGGCGAAGAACGGCGACGAGGGCAACACATCGGTCGAGGAATTGGTCAAGACCCGCGTTCACGAGCTGACCCGCCGCTTCCCGATCTATGGCTGAACGAGAGGCTGTAGTGTGTAGCCGGACATTCACCTCCTACGTCATCACCGGCACGAGGTCGGTGATGACGAAGCGGGTTGTGCGAAACAATCACGACTTCGAACTTCGAGTGGAAGGCTAATGCGTTGCCCCTATTGCGGGAGCCTGGACACCCAGGTGAAGGATTCCCGCCCCACGGACGATTCCTCGTCCATCCGCCGCCGCCGCATCTGCCCGGATTGCGGCGGTCGGTTCACGACCTTCGAGCGTGTGCAGCTGCGCGAACTCACGGTGGTGAAGCGCTCCGGACGGCGCGTTCCGTTCGACCGGGACAAGCTCCAGCAATCGGTGGACGTCGCCCTGCGCAAGCGGCCGGTGGAACCGGAGCGCGTGGAGCGCATGATCAACGGCATCGTGCGCCAGCTCGAGAGCATGAGCGACGGTGAGGTGTCGAGCGAGCAGGTGGGCGAGCTCGTCATGGAGGGGCTGAAAGGCCTCGACGACGTGGCCTATGTACGCTTCGCCTCCGTCTACAAGAACTTCCGCGAAGCCAGGGACTTCGAAGAGATTCTTGGCAAGCTGGCCGAAGGCGAGACCGAGGACGACCTCCCTCCGCCGCCGAAGAAAAAGCGCGCCGCGAGCGAGTCATGAACCACCCCGGCGCCAACGGGCGGCAATCTGATAGGATTTCTGAGGATTTGGCCGAAAAAGAATGGAGCGCAGGTTTCCCTCCCCCTTGTGGGGAGGGATCAAGGGTGGGGGTGTTGGCGCCTGACCTTCATAGGCACTCGCTCACACCCCCACCTCCAACTCCTCCCCACAAGGGGGAGGAGGGCTAATGGGGCTTTCTTCGTCAGACCGTCAACACGAGCGCTTCATGCGCCTCGCGGTTGCGCTCGGGTCCCGCCATCTCGGCCTGACCTGGCCCAACCCGTCCGTCGGGGCTGTGCTGGTCGACGAGAGCGGCGAGGTACCCGTCATCGTCGCGCAGGGCATCACCCAGGCGGGAGGTCGGCCCCATGCGGAACGCGTGGCGTTGGAGTCCGCCGGAGAGCACGCCAGAGGCGCGACGCTCTACGTCACCCTCGAGCCCTGCGCCACCCGCAGCAGTCGGAGCCACGGTCCCTCCTGCACCGACCTCATCGTGGAGGCCGGCATCGGCCGGCTGGTGGTGAGCGTGCCCGATCCCAGCCCCCATGCTGCCGGGCAGGGGTCGGAGCGGTTCGGCCTTGCTGGCATACCGATGATTGCTGGCTGTTTGGCCCAGGACGGCGCGAGACTCCATCGCGGGCACACCACGCGCATCACAAAGGGGCGCCCTGCTGTGACCGTGAAGCTCGCCCGGAGCACGGAAGGGTTCGCCGGGGCACGGCATGGCCCTCGTCTGATCCTCACGGGAGAGACAGCACAGGCGAAGGTCCACCTGATGCGCGCCCATGCGGACGCCATCATGGTCGGCGTCGGGACGGTGCTGGCGGACGATCCGCTCCTGAACGTGCGCTTGGCCGGCCTGGAGAGCCGTTCGCCCGTCCGTATTATCGTTGATTCTCAGCTGAGGACGCCGACGACGTCGAAGGTCGCAGCCGGTGCGCGCGAGATTCCAACCTGGATCGTGACGACGGGGGATGCCCCCGCCGACGCCGAAAGGGCGCTCACGGGGCAGGGAGTCGAGGTCCTGCGGGTCTCAAGGGATGAACTCGGCCGCGTTTTCGTACCCGAGGCCCTACAGCTTCTCGGCACACGTGGCATCACGCAGGTGTTCTGCGAGGGCGGCCCGGATCTGGCGGACGCCTTGGCGAAAGACGATCTCATCGACGATCTGGTCCTGATCACGGGCCGCTCCGCGCGGGGACGGGGCGACATTCCGGCGCTCGGCGCGTCGCTGCAGGACCGAATGGATCATCTTAGCTTATGGGCCGAGGAGCAGATCGGCCCCGATCTTTTCATGTTTTGGGAGAGACCCTGATGTTTACGGGTATCGTCACCGATGTCGGTGAAGTAGCGACGGCGGAGGGCTCTCAAGGCACCCTCAAGCGCCTGCGCATCCATGCGTCCTACGACCCCGCCACCATTGCGCTCGGCGCCTCCATCGCCTGCGGCGGGCCCTGCCTCACGGTGGTGGCGGTCGGCCCCCGCGAGGAGGGCTGCTGGTTCGACGTGGATGCCGCCGCCGAGACCCTGGAGCGCACCACCGTCGGCGATTGGCAGGCGGGCACGAAGGTCAACCTGGAGCGCTCCCTGAAGATCGGCGACGAACTCGGCGGCCATATCGTCACCGGGCATGTGGACGGTGTGGCCACCATCGTGGCCAAGGAGGCGATCACCGCCGGCGACGATCCGTGGGGGCCGACAGCCCGCTTCACCCTCAAGGTGCCGCCGGCGCTCGCCCCGTTCATCGCCGAGAAGGGCTCGGTCTGCCTCGACGGCACGTCGCTCACCGTGAACTCCGTCAATGAGGACATGTTCTCCGTGCTCATCATCCCGCACACGCTCAGCGTGACCACCTGGGGCGACCGGCAGGTGGGCGACAAGCTCAACCTGGAGGTCGACCTCATGGCCCGCTACGCGGCGCGGCTTGCGGACGCGCGCCGGGCGGGGTAGGGGAACGCTTAACGTTTCCCGCATTCCATACTCAGCCCTCATCCTGAGGAGGCCGCCAGGCCGTCTCGAAGGATCAGGGCGTTTCCAGTTCTCTCTGGATCCTCCTTCGAGACGCCTGCTCCGCAGGCTCCTCAGGATGAGGGCAGAGAGGCTGTCAGAGTTCTGAACGGATTTCTCATGGTCGCCCATTTCGCCAAGCCGCAAGGCCCCCGTCCGCCGGTTCCCGGTGCCCGCATCCTGGTCGTCGAAGCCCGCTTCTACGACGACATCGCCGACGAGTTGCTGCGCGGCGCCCAAGGGGCCGTCGAGGCCGCGCAGGCCACCATGGACGTGCTGACCCTGGACGGGGCTCTCGAGATCCCGGCCACGATCGCCATTGCGCTCGACGCGGCCGAGAAGGCGGGCAAGCCCTATGACGCCGTCGTGGCCCTGGGATGCGTGATCCGCGGCGAGACCGGCCACTACGACATCGTGGCCGGCGAGAGCGCCCGTGCCCTCATGGACCTGTCGGTCGAGCGCCGCATTCCGCTCGCAAACGGCATCCTGACGGTCGAGAATGATCAGCAGGCCTGGACCCGCGCGAGCGTGAATGAATTGAATAAGGGCGGGGGCGCAGTCGAAGCAGCGCTCGCCGTCCTGCGCATCAAACAGAAACTGGAGGCCTGATCATGACGAAGCCAGCAGAGCGCTCGGCCGCTCGCCTCGCTGCGGTCCAGGCCCTCTACCAGATGGACATTTCCGGCAAGACCGTCATCGACGCGCTCGCCGAGTTCGAGGCCTTCTGGATCGGCCGCGAGGTCGAGGGCATCGAGTTCAAGCCGTCGGACACCACCTTCTTCCGCGACATCCTGTCGGGCGTGGTCAAGAACCAGCGCGACATCGACGTCAGGATCGACAACGCGCTGGCCACCGACTGGCCCCTCAAGCGCGTCGAGGCGGTGCTGCGCGCCATCCTGCGCGCCGGTGGCTACGAGCTGATGTTCCGCAAGGACGTGCCGGCCCGCGTGGTCATCACCGAGTACGTGGACGTGACCCACGGCTTCTACGGCGACGATGAGCCGGGTCTCGTCAATGCGGTGCTCGACAAGGTCGCCCGCGAGGTTCGCCCCGGCGAACTGGAGAAGAAGGCCGCCGGCCAGGGCGGGCGATAAGCGCCAAAACCCACTGGTATTCGTGATGAAGGCCCTCCTCCCCCTTGTGGGGAGGAGTTGGAGGTGGGGGTGTGAGCGAGTGCCTATGAAGGTCAGGCGCCAACACCCCCACCCTTGATCCCTCCCCACAAGGGGGAGGGAAGGAGCCGGGTCTAATTATGAGTGTTCAACGACCTTCGGAAGACAGCCTCATCGCGCGATTCTTCGCTCCCATCGCCGGAGATGGCGCCTTAGGCCTCAAGGACGATGCTGCCCGCCTGACGCCCAAGCCCGGCCATGACCTCGTCCTCACCACGGATGCCCTTGTCGAGCGCGTCCATTTCCTGCCCGAGGACGCCCCCGGCTCCATCGCCCGCAAGGCGCTTGGCGTCAACGTCTCGGACCTCGCCGCGAAAGGGGCGGAACCGGCTGGCTTCCTCCTCAGCCTCGCCCTGCCTGACGGCTGGACGGAGAGCTGGCTCGCCGACTTCGCCGCCGGTCTCGGAGAAGCCTCCCGCGATTTCGCCTGCCCGCTCCTCGGAGGCGATACCGTTAAGGCGAGGGGGCCGCTGACCCTCTCCGTCACGGCGGTCGGGCAGGTTCCGACGGGCCGGATGGTCCTGCGCACAACGGCGCAGGCTGGCGATCTCATCTGCGTCACGGGCACCATCGGTGACGCGGCCTTGGGACTCAAGCTCCGCTTCACCCCAGCCTGGAGCGATGGCCTCGCGCCGGACGAGAAGGCGCATCTCGCCGACCGCTACCTCCACCCCCAGCCAAGACACCCGTTGGCGGGTGCCCTGCGCAACCACGCCAGTGCCGCCATGGACGTCTCGGACGGGCTTGCGGGCGATCTCGCCAAGATGATGAAGGCCAGCGGCGTCTCGGCCATCGTCGAAGCGGATCAGGTGCCGCTCTCGCCTGCGGCGGCCAAGGCCATTCAGGCGTCGCCGGAACTGCTCCACTTGGCCCTCACCGGCGGCGACGATTACGAGATTCTCTGTACCGTTCCGGAAAAGACCCTCGACAGCTTTCTCCAACAGGCCGATAGCATCGGGATCCCCCTGTCCGTCATCGGCCGAGTCGTCCCAGGGCACGACCGGCCGGTCTTTCGGATGAACGGTCTCGAAAGACGCTACGATGTCGGCTCCTACCAGCATTTCTGACACTTCGTTCCATCCGCCTGCCAACAACGATGCCGTCGCCAAGCACAATGCCGTGGTGCTTGCCGTCGCTATGGCGCTGGGCGGGTCGAGCCCTGCGATCGTGGTGTCGCTCGGCGGCCTTGTCGGTCAGGCGCTCGCCTCTAACAAGGAGCTGGCGACCCTTCCCGTGAGCCTGCTCAATCTCGGCTTGGCGCTCGGCACGATCCCGGCCGCCATGCTCATGCGCAAGGCGGGACGCCGGATCGGCTATGTCGTCGGCGCGGGGATCGGCCTCGTTGGCGGCTGCCTGGCGGCTTTCGGCATCGCCTCCTACAGCTTCGTGCTCTTCTGCCTCGGCACCCTGATCATCGGCAGCTACGGCTCCTTCAACCAGAGCTACCGCTTTGCTGCAACGGATGCGGCTTCGGACATCTTCAAGCCCAAGGCAATCTCCTGGGTCATGACCGGCGGACTTGTCGCCGGCGTGGTCGGACCCCAGACCGTCATCTGGACCCGGGATGCGGTCGAGGGGGCTCCCTTTGCCGGAGCCTTCCTGGGGCAGGCGACCCTGGCCTTTCTCTCGATGATCGTCGTGTGGTTCCTGCGGCCTGCGCCGGTGAGCATTGCGTCCACCAAGGCTGGCGGCGGCAGGCCCCTGCTCGAAATCGTGCGGCAGCCTCGCTTCGTCGTTGCGGCAGTCACGGGTCTGGTGTCGTACAGCCTCATGACTTTCATGATGACGGCCGCCCCCTTGGCGATGATCGATTGCGGCCATTCGGTCGGAGCCGCCGCTCTCGGCATCCAGTGGCATATCCTGGCCATGTTCGGCCCGAGCTTCTTCACCGGCGGCCTGATCGCGCGCTTCGGCAAGGGCCCCGTGACGGCGGCCGGGCTGGTGCTGATCGCCCTCTCGGCCGTGATCGGCCTGTCCGGCATCACCATCGCCCATTTCTGGGTCACGCTGATTCTCCTCGGCCTCGGCTGGAATTTCGGCTTCATCGGAGCCACGGCCCTCGTGACCGATTGCTACCGTCCGGAGGAGCGCGCCAAGGTTCAGGCGACCAACGACTTCCTGATCTTCGGTTCGGTCGCGCTTGCTTCGTTCTCGTCAGGAAAGCTTTTGAGCGCCAGCGGGTGGGAGAGCGTGAACTGGCTGGTCTTCCCGCCGGTCGTGATTGCCCTAGCTCTTCTGGCTTGGCAGCAGAGAACGAAGGTGGGCGCACCCGCTAAAGTATAAAGGGCTTCCTGTGGGTTCTTTCCGCAGGATTGTTGCGAACTGCCTAGTTTTTTGCCACCAAATATGAAGTTCGCTGGGGGTAGGGGCCGCTCAAGGCCAGAAAACGAGCCTTGAGGAGCGGCTTTCTGCTTTCCCATAACAAGGATGGCATGATGGCACTCACCCTAATTATCTTGGGCGGGCTTCTTTCGATCGCGTATGGCTTCTGGGCCATCAGCGACGTGATGAAGCGTGACGCCGGTTCTCAGCGCATGCAGGAAATCGCCGGGGCGATTGCCGAGGGCGCAAAGGCTTACCTCCGCCGGCAATACCTCACCATTTCAATCGTGGGCGTCGTCCTGTTCGCAGTGATTGCCTATTTCCTCGGTATTCGCGTCGCCATCGGTTTTGCCATCGGTGCCATCCTGTCGGGCGTTGCGGGCTTCATCGGCATGAACGTGTCCGTACGGGCCAACGTTCGCACAGCCCAGGCAGCCACTCAGTCCCTTGGGGGCGGCCTCGATGTGGCCTTCAAGGCGGGTGCCGTGACCGGAATGCTCGTGGCCGGTCTCGCCCTCCTTGGCGTGGCGCTCTACTACGGCTATCTCACCCGGGTCGACGGTCTGGCCCCGTCCGACCGCGTTGTCATCGACAGCCTCGTGGCGTTGGGCTTCGGCGCCTCGCTGATCTCCATCTTCGCCCGTCTTGGCGGAGGCATCTTCACCAAGGGCGCCGACGTGGGCGGCGATCTCGTGGGCAAGGTCGAAGCCGGCATTCCGGAGGACGATCCGCGTAATCCTGCCACCATTGCCGACAACGTGGGCGACAATGTCGGAGACTGCGCCGGCATGGCGGCCGACCTGTTCGAAACCTATGCGGTGACCGTGGTCGCTACCATGGTTCTGGCAGCGATCTTCTTTGCCGGACAGGCGAATCTCGACACCATGCTGATGTATCCGCTCGGCATCGGCGCCGCCTGCATCGTCACCTCGATCATCGGCACCTTCTTCGTGAAGCTCGGTCAGAACGAGTCCATCATGGGCGCGCTCTACAAGGGGCTGATCGTCACCGGCGTCCTCTCCGCCGTCGCCATCGGCCTCGTGACCTGGCAGATGATCGGCTTCGGAACCATCCCGGGATCGGAGTTCACCGGCCAAGACCTGTTCTGGTGCGCCATCATCGGCCTTGCCGTGACGGCTCTCATTGTCGTCATCACCGAGTACTATACCGGCGTCGGGTTCCGCCCCGTGCGGTCCATCGCCCAGTCCTCGGTCACCGGCCACGGCACGAACGTGATCCAGGGCCTCGCGGTCTCGCTCGAATCCACCGCGCTGCCGACCATCGTCATCATTGCGGGCATCATTGTTGCCTTCAAGCTGGCCGGTCTGTTCGGAATCGCCATTGCGGTGACGGCGATGTTGGGCGTTGCAGGCATGATCGTGGCTCTCGACGCCTTCGGTCCTGTGACGGACAATGCGGGCGGTATCGCCGAGATGGCCGGTCTGCCGAAGGAGGTCCGCAAGTCGACGGATGCCCTGGACGCGGTCGGCAACACCACGAAGGCGGTGACCAAGGGCTACGCCATCGGTTCCGCGGGCCTTGGTGCCCTGGTGCTCTTCGCGGCCTACACCTCGGATCTGAACTACTTCACCCAGAATGCGGCGCAGTATCCCTACTTCCAGGGCGTAGCGCCGAACTTCTCTCTGACCAATCCCTACGTGGTGGTCGGTCTCCTGTTCGGCGGTCTCATCCCCTTCCTGTTCGGCGGCATCGCCATGACGGCGGTGGGCCGGGCAGCCGGTGCGGTGGTCGAGGAAGTGCGCCGTCAGTTCCGCGAGAAGCCGGGCATCATGGCCGGAACGGATCGTCCCGACTACGGACGCGCCGTCGACATGCTGACCCGGGCGGCGATCAAGGAAATGATCGTGCCGTCGCTCCTGCCGGTGCTGGCGCCGATCGTGACCTACTTCGTGGTCTACTGGGTGGCGGGCAAGTCCGAGGCGTTCTCGGCCGTCGGCGCCATGCTGCTGGGCGTGATCGTGACGGGCCTGTTCGTCGCCATCTCGATGACCTCGGGCGGCGGTGCCTGGGACAATGCCAAGAAGTCCTTCGAGGATGGGTTCACGGATGCCTCCGGCACCACCCACCACAAGGGCTCGGAGGCCCACAAGGCGTCCGTCACCGGCGACACCGTCGGCGACCCCTACAAGGACACGGCTGGCCCTGCCGTGAACCCGGCGATCAAGATCACCAACATCATCGCCCTGCTGCTCCTGGCCATCCTGGCCCACTCCTAGAAGCGGCAGTTCTGAATGCAAGAAACCTGCGGCGCGAGCCGCGGGTTTTTTCGTGAGACGTTCGATATGAAAATGGCCGGGATAAGCCCGGCCACCGAGGTTTCCGGAATTTCCGGCTCAGGTCCCGAACGGGTTGAAGCTGCCCACGCCGCGGAAGATCTGTCCGAGGAAGCTCGATTCCTCGCCGCCGGCAGGAGTGGTGCGGCTGATGAAGTCGAAGACCCTGCCATCCTGCAGGCCGTAGAGCGCCACGCGCTCGACCCGGAGTCCACTGTCGAAATAGACTGCCGTCACCTGCTGATCGACGACCTGCTCGCCCATGAACTGAAGGGAGCGACGGGACTTCTGGCTGATGTAGTACCAGTTCCGGTTGCCGACGGTGGATACGGTCGAGGGGGTTCCGAGGGTCTGCAGAACCTGCTCGGCGCTCATTCCCTTCCTTACCTGTGAAATGGCGCGCTCATCCACCACGTAGCCGCGTTGGAATTCCTCGCCCACCGTGCAGGCGGCGACGGACGAAGCGAGAAAGGTTGCTGTAGCCAGGCGCACCAAAAGAGGATGATATCGACGCATCGTACGGTTCTTCCAGAAATGCGGCGCGGATAAGCTTGCGCCTATGGACCGTGATGGCGTAACCCGAGGCTATGATTTTGACAAGCTTTGGAAGGGCAGGGCTTTGATCTTCAGTCTCTTCCGCAAGGATCCCCGGCGCACGACCATCGCAACTCTCTATAAGAGGATTGCGACGGCATCCCGTGAGCCGGGGCTCTACGCGTCACTTGCTGTGCCGGACACTCTCGAGGGACGGTTCGAGGCACTCTCGCTCCACATGATCCTGGTGCTCCGGGCCCTGCGCGAATTGCCGCCGCCAGCCGATGAAGTGGCCAAGGACCTGACCGACGCTTTTTTCCGGGACATGGATGCTTCCCTGAGGGAGATGGGAGTAGGCGATACGGTCGTTCCCAAGCGGATGAAGAAAATCGCCGAATCCTTCTACGGGAGGGCCCAGGCCTATGACGGGCCGCTCAGCGCTTCCGACGAGGCGGATCTCGCATCGGCTCTCGGCCGGAACGCCTATGGCAGCGAGGCACCGGCTAATGCCCTCGCGCGTTATGCTCTTGCGGCTGATCGGGAATTCAAGACGGTCGCTTTCGACGTGATTTTGGAAACGGGGCCCGTCTTCCCCAAGCCCGAAACCTTCGCATAAGGAGGGAAGCTAATGACACCTGAAACCGTGGGCCCGTTGTCGCGGCTCATCGACGTCATGAAGATCCCGCCTCGGGGGCAGGACGTGCATGTGGAAGCAACCGCCGAAGAATGTGCCGCGCTCGCTCAGGACTTCGGGCTTCCGGCAATCCAGTCGCTCAGCGGCGATTATCACCTGAAGACCTCGGCCAAGGGGATCAACGTGACAGGGATGATCAAGGCCTCGATCACCCAGATCTGCGTCACGACCCTGGAGCCGTTCGACTCCGCCATCGAGGAAGAGGTGGAGGTGGACTTCGCCGAGCCCTCAGGAATGCCGGCAGAGCCGCCGACCGACATCCATGAGTATGAACCCCCGGATGAGATCGTTAATGGCCAGATCGACCTGGGCGCTCTCACGGCCGAGTTCCTGGCCCTCGGGCTCGACCCTTACCCGCGAAAGCCGGGTGTCGACTTCACCTATCGGGATCCTTCCGACGAAAAGGATTCGCCCTTTGCAGCCCTGAACAAGCTCCGGGAAGGCAAATAGAGGGCGGGCCGAAGCTCCGTGCGTCACGATTCTTCGCCTCCCGCTGACCTTCCCCAGGGCTCAGAATTCAGTTGCGGAGCCCCCGCAAACCGCTATTTTCCGCCCCCTGTTGAATGACTTAAAAGAAAGAACAACCGTTCATGCCGAAGCCGGTGCGTATTTCGCTTGATGCGATGGGGGGCGACCATGGCCCATCCGTTGTTATCCCAGGCGCTGCCTTGGCCTTGGAGCGTCACCCCGACTTGCGCTTCCTGATGTTCGGCAACGAGGCGGTGATAGCCCCCCTGTTGGATGCACACCCCCGCCTGAAGGCCGCCACGGAGCTGCGTCACACTGAGATGGCAATCTCCATGGACGAGAAGCCGAGCCAGGCGATCCGGATGGGGCGGGGCAAGTCCTCCATGTGGCGGGCCGTGCAGGCGGTTCGCGACGGGGAGGCTGATGCCACGGTCTCGGCCGGTAACACCGGTGCCCTCATGGCTACCGCCAAGGTCTGCCTGAAGACGATGGCGCACATCGAGCGTCCGGCCATCGCCGCCATGTGGCCGACCATGCGGGGCGAGAGCATCGTGCTCGATGTCGGCGCGACGATCGGGGCTGACGCGGGACATCTCGTCGATATGGCCATCATGGGCGCTGCCATGGCCCGGATCGTCTTTGATCTGGAGCGCCCGACCGTCGGGCTCCTCAATGTCGGAACCGAAGAGATCAAAGGGATTGAGGCGGTCAAGGAGGCTGGCCGGATCCTCAAGGAGACAAGCCTTCCGAACCTCGACTATCGCGGCTTCGTCGAGGGAGACGACATCGGCAAGGGAACCGTCGATGTGGTCGTAATCGAGGGGTTCACGGGCAATATTGCCCTGAAGACCGCCGAAGGCACCGCGAAGCAGATCGGCCAATATCTCCGTTCGGCCATGAGCCGGACCCTGATGGCCAAGATCGGCTATCTCTTCGCGAAACAGGCTTTTAACGCTCTTCGGGACAAGATGGACCCGCGCAAGGTCAATGGCGGCGTGTTCCTGGGGCTCGAGGGGGTTGTGGTGAAAAGCCACGGCGGAACCGACGATCTCGGCTTCGCCAGCGCCATCGACGTCGCCTATGACATGGCGCACTTTGAACTGATGAACACAATCCGGAGCATGCTGGAGCATGATCCGGTCGGGCAGACTGCTTAGAGCATGTCCATGCTCTTAAGCTTTTGGAATGGCATGAACTTTTCGGACAAACGGTTTCCAATTGTCCGGATCATGCTGTAGGAAGGCGCATCTTGAAACGCACCCGTTCCATCGTACGCGGCATCGGCTCCTATCTGCCGAGGCGCAAGCTGACGAACCAGGACCTCGAGAAGCTGGTGGATACCTCGCACGACTGGATCGTGCAGCGGACCGGCATCGAGGAGCGTCATATCGCGGAGGACGACGAGACCACCTCGGTGCTCGGCATCAAGGCGGCGGAGGCCGCCTTGGCCGATGCCAGACTGACCGCTGATGACATCGATCTGGTGATCTGCGCGACCTCGACGCCCGACTACACCTTTCCGTCGACCGCGACCATGATCCAGACCGGTCTCGGCATGACCCATGGCGCGGCCTTCGATCTGCAGGCGGTGTGTACGGGCTTCGTCTATGCGGTGGCCACGGCCGATAAGTTCCTGCAATCCGGCTCGCACAAGCGCGCCCTTGTGGTGGGGGCCGAGACCTTCTCCCGGATCCTCGACTGGAACGACCGGACCACCTGCGTGCTCTTCGGCGACGGCGCAGGCGCCCTCGTGCTCGAGGCCCAGGAGGGAGAGGGCACCTCCGCCGATCGCGGGGTTCTGACGTCTCACCTCAGATCCGATGGGCGCTACCGGGACAAGCTCTACGTGGATGGCGGTCCGGGCTCTACGAAGACCACCGGCGTCCTGAAGATGGAAGGTCGCGAGGTCTTCAAGTTTGCCGTCGGCATGGTGGCGGACGTGGTGCAGGACGCCTTCAAAGCCACGGGGACCAGTTCAGAGGAGCTGGACTGGTTCGTGCCGCACCAGGCGAACAGGCGCATCATCACGGCAAGCGCAGACAAGCTGGGGATCGCGCAGGAGAAGGTTGTCATAACCGTCAACAAGCACGGCAACACCTCGGCCGCTTCGATACCGTTGGCTCTGGACGCTGCCCGAAAGGACGGCCGGATCAAGGACGGAGACCTCGTGATGATCGAGGCGATCGGGGGTGGCTTCACCTGGGGAAGCGCCTTGATCCGCTGGTAGGATCAAGGCAATTGAACTCTGGTGGTATCGGTCACTCGTACCTTGGCGGTTGACCGTAGGGTGCCATCTGCATAGCGTCATCACACGACGCAAGACTAACGAACTCAAGTGCGCCGGGGAGCTCAATGGCTGGCAAAACGATAACGAGAGCGGATCTAAGCGAGGCGGTTTATCAGAAGGTGGGCCTGTCGCGGACGGAGTCAGCGGAGCTGGTGGAGCGGGTGCTGGCTGAAATCTGCGATTCCCTGGCCGCCGGCGAGACGGTCAAGCTCTCCTCCTTCGGCTCGTTCATCGTGCGCAGCAAGGGCGAGCGCGTGGGCCGCAATCCCAAGACGGGAGTCGAGGTTCCGATCGATCCGCGCCGGGTCATGCTTTTCAAGCCTTCGAATGTCTTGAAGGCGCACATCAACGGTGAGACCTTCGAAGGCGAGGATTGATCCGGATGGCAAGCGGCGTCATGGACAAGAGCCCCGACGCATTCCGCACGATCAGCGAGGTCGCCGACGACCTCGATATGCCCCAGCATGTGCTGCGCTTCTGGGAAACCCGTTTCAACCATATCAAGCCTCTCAAACGTGGAGGCGGGCGCCGCTACTATCGCCCGGACGACGTCGACCTGCTCAAAGGAATTCGCCACCTCCTCTATAGCGAAGGTTATACGATCAAGGGGGTTCAGCGAATCCTGAAGGAGGAGGGTGTTCGCTTCGTCCAGGGGATCGGCCGGGGAGAGCAGTCCCTAGCCGAGCTTCGTCCCGACCGCGACGTGGTACATCCCGATGAGGAGGGTTCGGCCGCCGAGAGTTCATTGCCGGAAGTGGATGATCTCCCTCCAGCGCCAACCCGCCGCGAACTGCCCAAGGAGGCGCTCCGGGAACTCCAAGGAGCCCTGCAAGAGCTCTATGAATGCGATCGGGTTCTCGCGTCCTTGAGGAGCCACGGAGATGTTGCAGCCGTGGAATAGCCATTCAGGCGGGACGGTCGCAGCCTGAGCTTCTTTTTCGACCTCACCTCCTCGTACGAGGTTTTGATGCAGCAATGGAAAATGAGTGCGTTGCACCCTTGACAGGGGGATAGGGGGCTCTTAAACCGCACCCACACCGCTTCGGCGGTCGATTGCGCGGGCGTAGCTCAGTCGGTTAGAGTGCCGGCCTGTCACGCCGGAGGTCGCGGGTTCGAGCCCCGTCGCCCGCGCCACTCTTCCTCCTAAAATCGATCCGATACGGACCCTCAGGGTTCGTGTGCCTGCCTGAGGCTCGGAGCCAGCTGATGGGCTGGCGCCGGACGGCCGGGGGCTGCATCCTAGTTTGGAATGGTTCTTTTTGCGGCAGTGCAAACACTTGTCACGGAAGGGGATCTCGGCTAAGGCTCCGGCGCAATCAGCGTGATGTCGCAGGGGGGTGTTTTGGGCCTTTCTGAGGCTTAAATGCGTTGCAGACTGC
Source organism: Microvirga sp. jy35 (assembly GCF_056148915.1). NCBI lineage: Bacteria > Pseudomonadati > Pseudomonadota > Alphaproteobacteria > Hyphomicrobiales > Methylobacteriaceae > Microvirga > Microvirga sp. jy35. Next base: position 174,530 of record NZ_JBWBEW010000003.1, read on the forward strand.
CGGCCAGGGCCGGATTCCTGTCCTTCTAGGTGTCGTATGACGAATCTCCTCGCCGACTACCTGCCTCTTGTCATCTTTATCGGCGTCTCGCTCCTGATCGGGGTGGCGCTGCTCGTGGCGCCGTTCATCGTCGCCTACAGCCGTCCGGACCAGGAGAAGCTGTCCGCCTACGAGTGCGGCTTCAACGCGTTCGATGACGCCCGGATGAAGTTCGACGTGCGGTTCTATCTCGTGGCCATTCTCTTCATCATTTTCGACCTCGAAGTGGCGTTCCTGTTCCCCTGGGCCATTACGTTCGGGAATCTAGGCTGGTTCGGCTTCATCTCCATGATGATCTTCCTTGGAGTCCTGACGGTCGGCTTCATCTACGAGTGGAAGAAGGGTGCCCTCGAATGGGATTGATCTCAGACAATCAGTCGACCCTGGTCGCTCCTGCCCCCCGCGGCATCATCGACCCGAACACCGGCAAGCCTGCCGGTTCGACGGACCCGTACTTCGTCTCCATCAACGAGGAATTGTCCGACAAGGGCTTCCTCGTCACCTCGACCGAGGATCTGATCACCTGGGCGCGCACCGGTTCGCTCATGTGGATGACCTTCGGCCTGGCCTGCTGCGCCGTCGAGATGATGCAGATGTCCATGCCTCGGTACGATGCTGAGCGCTTCGGTTTCGCGCCGCGCGCTTCGCCACGCCAGTCCGACGTGATGATCGTGGCCGGAACGCTCACCAACAAGATGGCTCCCGCGCTTCGCAAGGTCTATGACCAGATGCCGGAGCCGCGTTACGTCATCTCCATGGGCTCCTGCGCCAATGGCGGAGGCTACTATCATTACTCCTACTCCGTGGTTCGTGGCTGCGACCGCATCGTGCCGGTCGACATCTACGTGCCGGGCTGCCCGCCCACGGCTGAGGCACTCCTCTACGGCGTTCTGCTTCTTCAGAAGAAGATCCGCCGCACCGGTACCATCGAGCGCTGAGCAAAGGTCATTGCATGAGTGCTGAGCTCCAAGCCCTGAGCGATCACATCGCCTCGTCCCTCGGCGCGGCTGTCGTGGATCGGGCCATTGCCTATGACGAGCTGACCATCGTCGCCCGTCGTGAGGATATCGTGGGGGTGGCGACCTTCCTGCGGGACGACCCGCAGTGCCGGTTCGTCTGCTTCATCGATATCTGCGGCGCGGATTACCCGGCGCGCGAAGAGCGCTTCGATGTGGTGTACCACTTCCTGGCACCACACCATAACCGCCGTATCCGGGTAAAGGTCATGACCGATGAGGCAACGCCGGTTCCCTCGCTCGTGGGCCTGTTCCCGGCGGCAAACTGGTACGAGCGCGAGGCTTACGATCTCTACGGAATCCTGTTCTCGGGACACCCGGATCTGCGCCGCATCCTCACCGATTACGGCTTCGAGGGGCATCCCCTGCGCAAGGACTTCCCGATGACCGGCTATGTCGAGGTTCGCTACGACGACGGGCAGGGCCGCGTGGTCTACGAGCCCGTCAAGCTCAGCCAGGAATTCCGCAACTTCGACTTCCTCTCGCCCTGGGAAGGCACGGATTACGTGCTGCCGGGCGACGAGAAGGCCAAGGCTTAACGGAGCGGAAAGGGCGACCCATGGGCGAGCATAACATCCGCAACTTCACCATCAATTTTGGCCCGCAGCACCCGGCGGCACACGGCGTTTTGCGCCTCGTGCTGGAGCTGGACGGCGAGGTGGTCGAGCGTGTCGACCCGCATATCGGCCTCCTCCATCGCGGCACTGAGAAGCTGATCGAGTACAAGACCTACGTTCAGGCCAATCCTTATTTCGACCGGCTCGACTACGTCGCTCCCATGAACCAGGAGCACGCCTTCTGCCTTTCCATCGAGAAGCTCCTCGGCATTCAGGTGCCCCGGCGCGCCCAGCTGATCCGCGTCCTGTTCTCTGAAATCAGCCGGCTTCTTTCTCACCTCCTCAACGTGACCACGCAGGCCATGGACGTCGGCGCGCTCACGCCACCCCTCTGGGGCTTCGAGGAGCGCGAGAAGCTGATGATCTTCTATGAGCGCATCTCCGGCTCGCGGATGCATGCCAATTATTTCCGCCCCGGCGGCGTGAACATGGACATCCAGCCGGAGCTGATCGACGATATCGAGGCTTTCTGCGACCCGTTCCTTCAGGTTCTCGACGATCTCGACACCCTGGTCATCGGCAACCGCATCTTCAAGCAGCGCAACGTCGACATTGGGACCATCACGCTGGAGGACTGCTGGAAGTGGGGCTTCTCGGGCCCGATCGTCCGCAGCTGCGGCGTCGCATGGGACCTGCGCAAGTCCCAGCCTTACGAGTGCTACGAGGAGATGGAATTCGACATCCCCGTGGGCAAGAACGGTGACAACTACGACCGTCAGGTCATCCGGATGGAAGAGATGCGCCAGAGCGTGCGCATCATGCGCCAGTGCCTGGATAAGCTCCGGGCGCCGGACGGGCAGGGGCCCGTGACGACCCTCGACGGTAAGGTCGCGCCGCCTTCGCGCAAGGACATGAAGCGCTCCATGGAGGCGCTGATCCATCACTTCAAGCTCTATACGGAAGGCTTCCACGTCCCTGCGGGCGAGGTTTATGTCCCGGTGGAGGCTCCGAAGGGCGAGTTTGGCGTCTATCTCGTATCGGACGGCACCAACAAGGCCTATCGCTGCAGGATCCGAGCACCGGGCTTCGCCCATCTCCAGGGCATGGATTTCATGTGCCGCGGGCACATGCTGGCCGACGTCGCGGGTGTTCTGGGATCCCTGGACATCGTATTTGGCGAGGTCGACCGCTGAGGAATACCTGCTCCGCAGCCGGAGTAGAAAGCCACGCCCTTTGAAGCGTGCTGAATTGGTTCAAGTCGTGTGGCCGGGTTTTTACCCGGTCATGACGATGAGGAGAAGAGTGTATGGCCGTTCGTAAGCTCGCGCCTGATGAATTGCAGCCGGAAAGCTTTGTGTTCTCTCCCGAGAACGAGGCTTTCGTAGATCAGCAGATCGCCAAGTATCCGCCTGGCCGTCAGGCCTCGGCCATCATCGCCGTGCTCGGGAAGGCCCAGGAGCAGGCGGGCGGCTGGTTGCCGCGCAAGGCCATCGAGGCTGTTGCGGCCAGGCTCGACATGCCGGTCATCCGGGTGATGGAGGTGGCAACCTTCTATACGATGTTCAATCTGGAACCTGTTGGAAAGTATTTCATCCAGTTCTGCGGCACGACGCCCTGCATGCTACGCGGGGCCGCTGATATCAAGAAGGTTCTTGAGCGCCGCATTGGGGATGCAAATCACATCCCATCCGATGGCACCTTCTCCTGGCTTGAGGTCGAGTGCCTGGGCGCCTGCTCCAACGCACCAATGGTGCAGATCAACGACGATTATTACGAGGATCTGACGGTCGAGAACTTCGAGAAGCTTCTCGACGATCTCGAGGCCGGTCGCCCGGTGCGGAAGGGCTCGCAGATTGGCCGGAACCGCTCGGAGCCTTTCGAGGCCGTGAACACCCTGCAGGACCCGACTCTGTATGATGGCTCTCTCGTCGGGGCCTGGCGCAAGCGCTTCGATGAGCAGGCGAAAGCTGCCGAGACCGGTGAAGCCGCCGCTGCCTTGGCGAGCGTCCCGGAGCAGGTCAAAGCCGCCAAGCCGACTGCGGGCCGCGCCATCGAAAGCCCTGTCGCGGATACCCCTGCCGAGAGGGCTAAGGAAGGCGAGACGCCGATCAATCCGGTCGACCGCAAGGAAGCGGCCGATCCGTCGACGGCGACCAAGGGCAAGTCTCATACGGAAGAGGGCGCACGGCCTGCCCCGCAGAGCAGCAAGTCCTACGTGGCCTCCCCGACGAAGGACGGCGAGGCTGTGCCCAACAGCCCGACGACGCCGGAAGCCGGTACGCCGCCCGCCCAAGCCGAGACACGCCGCGACGGCAGCGAGAGCAAGCCGGGCGTGACCGTCGACAAAGACAACATGACGTCCTGATGGAGTAATCGGGAATGCTTCAGGACAAAGATCGTATCTTCACCAATCTCTACGGCTTCCACTCGCCGGATCTCAAGGCCGCGAAGATGCGCGGCGCCTGGGACGGAACCAAGTTCCTCCTGGAGCAGGGCCGCGACTGGATTGTCAACGAGATGAAGGCGTCGGGCCTGCGCGGCCGCGGCGGCGCAGGCTTCCCCACGGGCCTGAAATGGTCCTTCATGCCCAAGCAGTCGGACGGCCGTCCGCATTACCTGGTTGTGAACGCCGACGAGTCGGAGCCGGGCACCTGCAAGGATCGCGAGATCATGCGGAACGACCCGCACCTTCTCGTCGAGGGCTGCCTCCTCGCGTCCTTCGCCATGGGGGCGCATGCCGCCTACATCTACATCCGCGGCGAGTACGTAGCCGAGCGTTTCGCGCTCCAGCGGGCGGTGGATGAGGCCTACGAGGCCAAGCTCATCGGCAAGGACAACATCCACGGCTACCCCTTCGACCTCTATGTCCACCACGGCGCAGGCGCTTACATCTGCGGCGAGGAGACGGCGCTCATCGAGAGCATGGAGGGCAAGAAGGGCATGCCGCGCCTGAAGCCGCCGTTCCCGGCCAATATGGGCCTCTACGGCTGCCCCACCACGGTCAACAACGTCGAGTCCATCGCCGTGGCGGGCACGATCCTGCGCCGAGGCGCCTCCTGGTTCTCCGGCATTGGTCGCCCGAATAATGTGGGCACCAAGCTCTTCTGCGTGTCGGGCCACGTGAACAAGCCCTGCAACGTGGAAGAGGCCATGGGCCTCACCTTCCGCGAACTGATCGACCGGCACTGCGGCGGCATCCGCGGCGGCTGGGACAACCTGCTCGGTGTCATTCCAGGCGGATCCTCCGTGCCGATCGTTCCGGCCGAGCAGATCGCCGACGCCTACATGGATTTCGATACGCTGCGGAACCTGAAGTCCGGTCTCGGCACCGCCGCCGTGATCGTCATGGACAAGTCCACCGACATCGTGCGTGCCATCGCCCGTCTCGCGTATTTCTACAAGCATGAGAGCTGCGGCCAGTGCACCCCATGCCGTGAAGGTACGGGTTGGATGTGGCGCGTGCTCAACCGCATGGCCGAGGGCCGCGCCCAGAAGCGCGAGATCGACATGCTCCTCGAAGTCTCGACCCAGATCGAAGGCCACACCATCTGCGCGCTCGGCGACGCAGCGGCATGGCCGGTTCAGGGTCTGATCCGCCACTTCCGTCACGAGATCGAGAAGCGGATCGACGACTACGCGGCGAACCCGCATTCCGAATCCGTCATGATCGCGGCGGAGTGAGATTGAAGATGACCAAAATCATCGTTGATGGCGTCGAAGTCGACGTTCCTGCGGAATACACCCTGCTCCAGGCCGCCGAGGCAGCCGGGGCGGAAATTCCGCGCTTCTGCTACCACGAGCGGCTCTCGATCGCCGGCAATTGCCGCATGTGCCTTGTCGAGGTGAAGGGCGCGCCCAAGCCGGTCGCCTCCTGCGCCTGGGGCGTGCGCGACTGCCGTCCAGGTCCGAACGGCGAGCCGCCGGAGGTCTCCACCAAGTCGCCTACGGTGAAGAAGGCGCGGGAAGGGGTGATGGAGTTCCTCCTCATCAACCATCCGCTCGACTGCCCGATCTGCGACCAGGGCGGACAGTGCGACCTGCAGGACCAGGCCATGGCCTACGGGGTCGACAGCAGCCGCTTCCACGAGAACAAGCGCGCGGTGACCGACAAGTATCTCGGCCCGCTCGTGCGCACCTCCATGAACCGGTGCATTCACTGCACCCGCTGCATCCGCTTCTCGGCGGAAGTGGCCGGCGTGTCCGATCTCGGCGCCCTGTGGCGCGGCGAGGACATGGAGATCACGAGCTATCTCGAGAAAGCCCTCGGCTCCGAGCTGCAGGCCAACGTGGCGGATCTCTGCCCCGTGGGCGCTCTGACCCACAAGCCCGAAGCCTACCACTACCGTCCCTGGGAGCTCACCAAGACCGACTCGGTCGACGTGATGGATGCGGTCGGCTCCTCGATCCGCGTCGATTCCCGCGGCCGTGAGGTCATGCGCATCCTGCCGCGCGTGAATGAGGCGGTGAACGAGGAGTGGATCACCGACAAGACCCGCCAGATCGTGGACGGCCTGCGCCTCCAGCGCCTCGACCGCCCCTTCGTGCGGGAGAGCGGCCGCCTGCGTCCGGCCTCCTGGCAGGAGGCCTTCGCCACAATCGCAAGCCGCGTGAAGGGCACGGACCCCAAGCGCATCGGCGCCATCGTGGGCGATCTCGCCGCGGTAGAGGAGATGTACGCCCTGAAGCTCCTCATGGAGAGCCTCGGCGTCACCAACGTCGACGCCCGTCAGGACGGCAGCGTGCTGACTCCGGTCTATGGCCGCGGATCCTACCTGTTCAACACCACCATCACCGGCATCGAGGATGCGGACGCGATCCTGATCGTGGGTTCAAACCCACGCATCGAGGCCTCTCTGGTGAATGTTCGCATCCGCAAGCGCTGGCGTGCGGCTCCTCCGCCGATCGCTCTCATCGGCGAGCATGCGGACCTCACATACCCTTACGAGTATCTGGGGGCTGGCCCCGAGACACTCTCCGAGCTTGCCGGTGGTCGTCACAGCTTCATCGAGAAGCTCCGCGGCGCCGAGCGTCCGCTGGTGATCGTGGGGCAGGGGGCTCTTTCCCGTCCGGATGGTCTGGCGGTTCTCTCCGCCGTGGCTCAGCTCGCCCGTGACGTCGGCGCGGTGAAGGACGGCTGGAACGGCTTCTCGGTTCTGCACACCGCTGCGTCCCGCGTCGGCGCCCTCGACCTTGGCCTCGTGCCGGGCGAGTGGGGTCTGAACGCCCAGACCATGGCGCAGGGCGAAGTGGACGTGCTGTTCAATCTCGGCGCTGACGAGATCGACATCGCTCCCGGTACCTTCGTGATCTACCAGGGCACCCACGGTGATCGTGGCGCCCACCGGGCCGACGTGATCCTGCCGGCTGCGACCTATACCGAGAAGTCCGGTACCTATGTGAATACGGAAGGCCGTGTGCAGCTCGCCAACCGCGCCGCCTTCGCGCCGGGCGAGGCGCGCGAGGACTGGGCGATCCTGCGGGCGCTCTCCGACGTGCTGGGCCACCGCCTGCCGTTCGACTCGCTGAACGCCCTGCGGGCAAAGCTTTATGCGGCCTATCCGCATTTCGCAGCGGTCGAGACGGTTCAGCCGGCGGACGGTTTCGCCGCGATCCAGGCGCTCGCCAATGTCGGCGGCACCCTGGGACGCGAGCCTTTCGTGAGCCCGGTGAAGGACTTCTATCTGACGAACCCCATTGCCCGCGCCTCCGGCGTCATGGCCGAGTGCTCTGCGCTCGCCCGTGAGCTGAAGCTCGAGGCGGCTGAGTAAGAGGAACGGATCATGGAATTTGGGGACATCCTCCTCGCCGTCGCGATCATGCTGGGCAAGAGCCTGCTCATGCTGGTCGCACTTCTCATCTTCATCGCCTACGCGCTCTATGCCGACCGCAAGGTGTGGGCGGCGGTTCAGCTGCGGCGCGGCCCGAACGTGGTCGGTCCCTGGGGTCTGCTCCAGTCCTTTGCCGACCTTCTCAAGTTCGTGCTGAAGGAGCCGATCATCCCGGCGCCTGCCAACAAGGGCATGTTTCTGCTGGCGCCGCTCCTGATGTGCACCCTGTCGCTCGCGGCCTGGGCGGTCATTCCGCTCAATGCCGGCTGGGCCATTGCCGACATCAATGTGGGCATCCTCTACATCTTCGCGATCTCGTCCCTCGGCGTATACGGCGTCATCATGGGCGGCTGGGCCTCGAACTCGAAGTACCCGTTCCTCGGCGCCCTCCGTTCAGCCGCCCAGATGGTGTCCTACGAGGTGTCGATCGGCTTCGTGATCGTGACGGTGCTCATGTGCGCCGGCACCCTGAACCTGTCGGCCATCGTGGAGGCTCAGAACAGCAGCCTCGGCATCCTGGGCTGGTACTGGCTGCCGCTTTTCCCGATGTTCGTGGTGTTCTTCATCTCCGCCATGGCAGAGACCAACCGTCCGCCGTTCGACCTGCCGGAGGCCGAGTCCGAGCTTGTGGCCGGTTATATGGTGGAGTATTCCTCCACGCCCTACCTGCTCTTCATGCTCGGCGAGTACGTGGCCATCATGACCATGTGCGCTCTCGGGACGATCCTCTTCCTCGGCGGCTGGCTCTCTCCGATCCCGTTCGCACCTTTCACCTGGGTGCCGGGCGTGATCTGGTTCGTTCTCAAGGCGAGCTTCCTCTTCATCCTCATCGCCATGGTGAAAGCCCTGGTGCCCCGCTATCGCTATGATCAGCTCATGCGCCTCGGCTGGAAGGTGTTCCTGCCGCTGTCGCTCGCGATGGTCGTGATCGTGGCGACAGTCCTGATGGCGACCGGCAATGCGCCGGGCGTCCGCTAACGGAGATCGGCCATGCAGCTCGACCGCATCGCCCAATCCCTCCTGCTGAAGGAGTTCATCTCAGGCTTCATCCTGACGGTGAAGTACTTCTTCAAGCCGAAGGCGACCCTCAACTACCCGTTCGAGATGGGTCACCGTGGGCCCCGCTTCCGCGGCGAGCACGCCCTGCGGCGCTATCCCAACGGGGAAGAGCGCTGCATCGCCTGCAAGCTCTGCGAGGCCATCTGCCCGGCCCAGGCCATCACTATCGAGGCTGGCCCGCGCCGCAACGACGGCACCCGTCGCACGACCCGCTACGACATCGACATGGTGAAGTGCATCTATTGCGGGATGTGCCAGGAAGCCTGCCCGGTGGACGCTATCGTAGAGGGGCCGAACTTCGAGTTCTCCGTGGAGACCCGCGAGGAGCTCTACTACGACAAGGCCAAGCTTCTCGAGAACGGGGAGCGCTGGGAGCGCGAGATCGCGAAGAACCTCGCGAAGAACGCTCCCTACCGCTAAGGGCGTCCCGTGCCGAATGAGGGCAGGGGGCAAGCAGCTCCGGCGGGTTGTCCCCGTCGGATTCGGAATCTATAGACAGGCCGCCGGGTTATCCGGGGCCACGTCGGAAGGGGCCGCTCTTTGGCGGCTTGAACTGAGCATGACGGTTACCGCCGCCTTCTTCTACCTGTTCGCGACGATCACGATCGCCTCCGGCTTCATGGTGATTGCCTCGCGCAATCCCGTGCAGTCGGTGCTGTTCCTCATCCTGGCTTTCGTGAATGCGGCGGGCCTGTTCCTGCTCATGGGAGCCGAGTTCCTGGCCATGATCCTGGTGATCGTCTATGTGGGCGCGGTCGCGGTGCTCTTCCTCTTCGTCGTCATGATGCTCGACGTGGACTTCGCGGCGCTCCGCCAGGGTTTCCTGCAGTACCTGCCCATCGGCGGCCTCATCGGGCTGATCCTCCTGCTGGAACTGATCCTCGTGGTCGGCACCTATACCATCGATCCCGGTCTGGTCCGGTCGCCGGCGGTGCCGATCCCGTCTGCCGACGTCATGACCAACACCGAGGCCATCGGCCAGGTGCTCTATACCCGCTACTTCTACTTCTTCCAGGCCGCCGGCCTCATCCTGCTCGTGGCCATGATCGGAGCCATCGTGCTCACCCTGCGCGAGCGGGTAGGCGTGAGGCGTCAGGACATTTCCAAACAGAATGCCCGGACGCAGGAAACCGCCGTCGAGGTGCGGAAGGTTCCCTTCCGTCAGGGTATCTAAGGAGGCACGCCATGGTTATCGGACTGGGTCACTACCTCACCGTCGCCGCCGTCCTCTTCACCCTCGGGGTGTTCGGCATCTTCATCAACCGGAAGAACGTGATCGTCATCCTGATGTCCATCGAGCTGATCCTGCTCGCCGTAAACATCAACATGGTGGCCTTCTCGACCCACCTGAACGACATCGTCGGCCAGGTCTTCGCCATGCTGATCCTCACGGTCGCGGCGGCGGAGGCGGCCATCGGGCTGGCCATTCTGGTGGTCTTCTTCCGCAACCGCGGCTCCATCGCGGTTGAAGACGTCAACATGATGAGGGGCTAAGGCCCGCACGATCGGCGAAGTAAACGCACATGTATCACGCAATCGTCTTCCTGCCGCTCGTCGGCTTCCTCATCGCAGGCCTGTTCGGCCGTGTGCTCGGCGCCCGGCCGAGCGAGATTGTCACCACCGCGCTGCTCTTCGTGGCGGCCGTCCTGTCCTGGGTGTCCTTCATCCAGGTCGGCTTCGGCGACGGTGCCACCCGGGTCCAGGTGGCCCAGTGGATGGCGGTGGGCGATCTCCAGGTGGACTGGGCCTTCCGGGTCGACACCCTGACGGCCATGATGCTGGTGGTCGTCAACACCGTTTCGGCGCTCGTGCACCTCTATTCCATCGGCTACATGCATGAGGATCCGCACCGTCCGCGCTTCTTCGCCTACCTGTCGCTCTTCACCTTCACCATGCTCATGCTGGTGACAGCCGACAACCTCGTTCAGATGTTCTTCGGCTGGGAAGGCGTGGGCCTCGCGAGCTACCTGCTCATCGGCTTCTGGTATCAGAAGGATTCCGCCAACGCGGCCGCCATGAAGGCCTTCATCGTCAACCGCGTCGGTGATTTCGGCTTCCTGCTCGGCATCTTCACGGTCTTCGTCCTGTTCAACGGCGTCACCTTCGACGCGATCTTCCCGCGCGTCGCTGAACTGGCGAATGCCAACTTCACCTTCCTGGGTATCGAGTGGCATGCCCTGACCATCGCCTGCCTGCTGCTCTTCATGGGCGCCATGGGCAAGTCGGCGCAGTTCCTGCTCCACACCTGGCTGCCGGACGCCATGGAAGGTCCGACCCCGGTCTCGGCCCTCATTCACGCCGCCACCATGGTGACCGCTGGTGTGTTCATGGTCGCGCGCCTTTCGCCGATCTTCGAGTACGCTCCGGCCGCCCTGACGGTCGTCACCGTCGTCGGCGGCATCACGGCCTTCTTCGCGGCGACCGTGGGTCTGGTCCAGAACGACATCAAGCGCGTCATCGCCTATTCGACCTGCTCGCAGCTGGGCTACATGTTCGTCGCCCTGGGCGTTGGCGCCTACAGCGCGGGCGTGTTCCACCTGTTCACGCACGCCTTCTTCAAGGCTCTGCTATTCCTTGGCGCCGGCTCGGTGATCCATGCCATGCACCATGAGCAGGACATGCGCCACATGGGAGCGCTCCGCCGCTACATCCCCATCACCACGGCAATGATGGCGATCGGCACGCTGGCCCTTACAGGCTTCCCGTTCACGGCGGGCTACTATTCGAAGGATGCCATCATCGAGGCAGCCTATGCGGCTCGCTCGACCGCCGGCTCCTTCGCCTTCCTGGCAACGGTCGTGGCTGCGTTCATGACCTCGTTCTACTCCTGGCGCCTGTTCTTCCTGACCTTCGAAGGCACCGCGCGCTGGGGCCATGGCCAGCACGGTCACCATGCCCATGCCGCGCATTCCCATGAGGGCGTGGAGCATGACGACCATAACCGGGACGTGGAGCCGGCAAGTCACGCTCAGCACGAGCATGGCCACCATGGGGACCACTCGCCCCATGAGAGCCCGCTCGTGATGCTGTTGCCGCTCATCGTGCTCGCCATCGGGGCCGTCATAGCCGGCGTCGTCTTCCACGATGCATTCATTGGCGAGGGTTATCAGGAGTTCTGGAAGGGTGCCCTGTTCACCCGACCCGAAAACCACATCCTGGAAGAGATGCATCATCTTCCGGGCTGGGTGCCGCTGCTGCCGACGATCATGATGATCCTTGGCTTCCTGCTGGCCGTCTACATGTACATCATCGACGCCAAGCAGCCGGCGAAGCTCGCGGCCGATCACCCGATCCTGTACCGCTTCCTGGTCAACAAGTGGTACTTCGATGAGATCTATGACGCGATCTTCGTTCGTCCCTCCATGGCCATAGGCCGGTTCTTCTGGCGCACGGGCGATCAGCGCATCATCGATGGGCTTGGCCCTGACGGCATCTCGGCCCGCGTCCTCGACGTTACGCGCGGCGTTGTGCGGGTGCAGACCGGCTACGTGTATCATTACGCCTTCGCAATGCTGATCGGCGTTGCGGCTCTCGTGACCTTCTATCTCTTCAGGGGAGCCCGTTAATGCTCGGCTTCGGCATCCTCTCAGGCCTTCTCGTCCTCCCCCTCGTCGGGGCGGCCTTCATCCTGACCCTGCGCGGCGACAGCGAGGCCGTTCGCTCCAACGCCCGTTGGGCTGCGCTTGCCACGACAATCGCGACCTTCCTGCTGTCGCTGGTGGCCTGGGGGCGCTTCGACACGGCAACGGCCTCGTTCCAGCTCGTGGAAAGCCATGTCTGGCTGACCGAGACAATCCGGTTCAAGCTCGGCGTCGACGGCTTCTCCATGCCGCTGATCCTGCTCACCACCTTCCTGATGCCGCTCTGCATCTTGGCCTCTTGGGAGTCGATCGGGCACCGGGTGAAGGAATATTTCGTCGCCTTCCTGGTCCTCGAGACCACGATGATCGGCGTGTTCTGCGCCCTCGACCTTGTGCTGTTCTACCTGTTCTTCGAGGCAGGCCTGATCCCGATGTTCCTCATCATCGGCATCTGGGGCGGCAAGCGGCGCATCTACGCCAGCTTCAAGTTCTTCCTCTACACTCTGCTCGGCTCGGTGCTGATGCTGCTGGCCATCATGGCCATGTACTGGCAGGCGGGCACGACGGATATCCCGACCCTCCTGGCGTTCAAGTTCCCGCCGAACCTGCAGACCTGGCTGTGGCTGGCGTTCTTCGCGTCTTTCGCGGTGAAGATGCCCATGTGGCCGGTCCATACCTGGCTTCCGGATGCGCACGTAGAGGCCCCGACGGCAGGCTCCGTGATCCTGGCGGGCGTACTCCTCAAGATGGGCGGCTACGGCTTCATCCGCGTGTCGCTGCCGATGTTCCCTGAGGCTTCGGAGTATTTCGCACCGCTGGTCTTCGCCCTCTCGGTCATCGCGATCATCTACACCTCGCTGGTCGCCCTGATGCAGGAAGACATCAAGAAGCTCATCGCCTATTCATCGGTGGCGCATATGGGCTTCGTGACCATGGGCCTGTTCAGCATGAACGAGCAGGGCATTCAGGGCGCCATGTTCACCATGATCTCCCACGGGCTCATCTCCGGCGCGCTCTTCCTTTGCGTAGGCGTGATCTATGACCGAATGCACACCCGCGAGATCAAGGCCTATGGCGGCCTCGTCAACCGGATGCCCATGTATGCGGTGGTGTTCCTGATCCTGACCATGGCCAACGTGGCCCTGCCGGGCACCTCGGGCTTCATCGGCGAGTTCCTGACCCTGATGGGAGCCTTCCGATCGAACACCTGGGTGGCCTTCTTCGCCACCACCGGCGTTATTCTCTCGGCGGGCTACGCTCTGTGGCTCTACCGTCGTGTTGTCTACGGAGAACTCGACAAGCCGGCGCTCCAGACGATCACCGACCTGAACCGCCGCGAAATCATCACCTTCGCGCCGCTCATCCTGCTCATCATCTACTACGGCGTGCAGCCCGGTCCCATCCTCGACGCCTTCGCTGTGCCGACCGAGTCGCTTCTCAACAACGTTCAGGCCGCGCTCGCCACCGTGAAAACGGCAGCTGTCGCCGCACACTGAGGTCACGATGAACCCCGCCCTCACCATTCCTGATTTCGGTCCCATGCTGCCAGAGATCCTCATGGCGGCGGGAGCCCTCGTCATGGTCCTGTTCGGCGCCATCCGCGGCGAGCGGCCGGGCTACGGCATGAACATCATCGCCCTGGCGCTTCTCGCCGTCACGTTCGTGGCGGTGCTGATGCTGCCTGGCGAGCGCGTCGAGACCATGGGCGGATCCTTCGTGATCGACGGCTTCGCCAAGTTCATGAAAGCCCTGACGCTCATCGCATCTGCCGGCGGCGTCATCCTCTCGCTGGACTACATGCGCCGCGAGGGCATCAGCCGGTTCGAGTATCCGATCCTGATCGTGCTCTCGACCATCGGCATGATGATGGTGATCTCGGCCAACGACCTGATCGCCCTCTATATCGGTCTCGAGCTGCTGAGCCTGTCGTCCTACGTGATCGCCGCCTTCGACCGGGACAACGTCCGCTCGACCGAGGCCGGCCTGAAGTACTTCGTGCTTGGTTCGCTCTCGTCAGGTATGCTGCTCTATGGCTCGTCACTGGTTTACGGCTTCTCCGGCAGCATCTCGTTCCCGGCCATCGCCACGATCCTGCAGGGCGATGTGGGCATCGGCGCCATCGTCGGCCTCGTCTTCGTAGCCGCTGGCATCGCATTCAAGATCTCCGCCGTTCCATTCCACATGTGGACGCCCGACGTTTACGAGGGCTCGCCGACTCCGGTGACCGCCTTCTTCGCCGCCGCTCCCAAGATGGCCGGCATGGCCATGGCCACCCGCGTGTTCATCGATGCCTTTCCGGGCATCCTGGTGCAGTGGCAGCAGATCATCGTCTTCATCTCGATTGCCTCCATGGTGCTCGGCTCCTTTGCGGCGATCGGCCAGCGCAACATCAAGCGCCTGATGGCCTATTCCTCCATCGGAAACGTGGGCTATGCCCTGATCGGACTTGCGGCCGGTACGGCCGAGGGCATCCAGGGCGTCATTGTCTACATGGCCATCTACCTGGCCATGACGCTCGGTACCTTCGCGGTCATTCTTGGCATGCGCCGCGGCAACGTGATGTATGAGACGGTGGACGATCTCTCCGGGATGGCGCGAACGCATCCGGTGCTCGCCTTCTGCCTCGGCATGATGATGTTCTCGCTCGCTGGCATCCCGCCGCTCGCCGGCTTCTTTGCCAAGTTCGCGGTGTTCAACGCCGCCATCGAGGCCGACCTGGTGGCCCTCGCCATCATCGGCGTCGTGACCAGCGTCATCGGTGCCTACTACTACCTGCGCATCGTGAAGGTGATGTACTTCGATGAGCCGGCCGAGCGCTACGATGCCATGCCGGCGGGCGTGAAGCTGGTGCTTGCCCTCTGCAGCATCTTCGTTGTCCTCTTCGGCATCGTTCCGGCGCCGCTGGTGGCGGCCGCGCGCACTGCCGCGAGCTCGTTGTTCTAACCGTGTACCTGTCGCCCGAGACCGAGTCTGCCGGATACAGGCTGCTCTCCCTTGAGGCGACGGGCTCCACCAATGATGACGCTCTTGAGGCTGCACGCTCCGGCGATCCGGGTCAGCTCTGGATCACATCCGCCGAGCAGCTTGCGGGCAGAGGGCGGCACGGCCGCCAATGGTCTTCGCCTCAAGGCAACCTCTATGCGAGCCTTCTGCTGATCGATCCCTGCGATGTGGCCTCCGCGCCGCAACTCGGCTTCGTGGCTGGTCTTGCCCTGCATGAGGCGGTCGAGGCAGTCACGGGTCTTGCTGCTCCGCGTCTCGCCCTCAAATGGCCGAACGACCTTCTGCTCGACGGAGCCAAGGTATCTGGCCTTCTCCTCGAAGGGCACAGACTTCAGCCCCACGGGGCGCTCGCCATCGTGATCGGCTTCGGTGTGAACGTATCCTTCGCTCCGACCGGTACGCCGTATCCGGCAGCGTATCTGCAGCAGGTGAGGGCGAGCCTGACCCGCGAAGAGGTTTTTCGTGCTCTTTCATCCGCCTTTGCCCGGACGTTCTCGGCATGGCGGGCGTCGTCCCGCATGAATGCGTCGGATCCGTTCGGCGCCGTTCGCAGGCTCTGGCTCGAGCGCGCCGCCGGGGTGGGGCAGGAGGTGAGGCTTCGGCTGCCCTCAGGCGAGAGGCGTGGCGTCTTCGAAGGGCTGGACCAGTTTGGGCGTCTGCAACTCAAGGGCGCCGCTGGCGTGGAACTCATCGACGCGGGCGACCTTTATTTTCCCAATTCGCTGCACGATATAGCCAAGCCCAGCGCTGGCACAAAAAGGTCTCAACATTAATGGCTTCCCACCAGGACGAATTGGTCTTCCTCCCCCTTGGCGGGCTCGGTGAGATCGGCATGAACGCTGCACTCTACGGCTTCGGGCCGGAGAACGACCGGCAGTGGATTCTGGTCGATTGCGGCATGGGTTTTGGCGGGGAGGAGAACCTGCCTGGCATCGACGTCGTCTATCCGGACCTGCGCTTCGTCGAGGAGGAGCGCCACAACCTTCTGGGCATCTTCATCACCCATGCCCACGAGGACCATATCGGAGCCCTCGTCGAGATGTGGCCTCGTCTTGGCGCGCCTGTCTACGCCACGAAGTTTGCCATTGGCCTGCTTGAGACGCGCCGCCTGTCGGAGGTCAACGCGCCGAAGGTCAACCTCAACGAGATCGTGCCGGGCCAGCGCCTGAAGCTCGGCCCCTTCGACGTCGAGTACGTGCCCGTTGCTCACTCGATTCCCGAATCGAATGCCCTCGCCATCCGGACGCCGCACGGACTCGTGGTCCATACCGGTGACTG
The DNA here is from genome assembly GCF_056148915.1 of Microvirga sp. jy35. Taxonomy (NCBI): domain Bacteria; kingdom Pseudomonadati; phylum Pseudomonadota; class Alphaproteobacteria; order Hyphomicrobiales; family Methylobacteriaceae; genus Microvirga; species Microvirga sp. jy35. The sequence goes on from NZ_JBWBEW010000003.1 coordinate 190,891, forward strand.
GAAGCTCGACAGCACCCCTTATCTTGGTAGCCTGACCTCGGAGGAGACATTCCGCGCCCTGGGCGACGAAGGTGTTCTCGCCCTCGTCTGCGACTCGACGAACGTGGTGCGTGAGGGCACGAGTCCGAGCGAGGCCGATGTCTCTAAGAACCTGGCCGCATTGATCAAGGATGCGCCGCACCGGGTGGCAGTCACCACCTTCGCGTCCAACGTCGCCCGCATCCGCTCCGTCGCGGAGGCCGCACGGGAATGCGGACGCGAAGTGATCGTCGTCGGCCGCGCTATGGACAGGGTTGTCGACGTGGCGAAGGAGTGCGGGTATCTCGAAGATCTGCCGGAGTTCCGATCGGCGGAGAACTTCGGCTACATGCCCCGCGACAAGGTTGTCGCCATTCTCACGGGTTCTCAAGGAGAGCCACGTGCAGCTCTGGCCCGCATCGCTCAGGACGAGCACCCGGATATCGCGCTCTCCGCCGGCGACCGGGTGATCTTTTCCTCCCGCGCCATCCCAGGCAACGAGAAGGCGGTCGGCTCCATCATCAATAGCCTGATCGAGCAGGGGATCGAGATCATCACGGATCGGACGGAACTGGTTCACGTCTCAGGCCATCCGCGCCGGGGCGAACTCGCCCAGATGTACCAGTGGACCCGCCCTCGCATCGCGATTCCGGCTCACGGCGAGCCCCTGCACCTGAGCGAGCACGCGAAGTTCGCCCGACAGCAGGGCGTGCCGGAAGTGGTCCGCGCGAAGAACGGGACCCTGGTTCGCCTCGCTCCCGGCCCGGCCGAAATCGTCGACACCGTTCCGGCAGGACGCATTTATCGCGACGGCAATCTTGTAACCGGAGCCGGTGACCGGGCGCTGCCGGAGCGCCGCAAGCTTGCTTTTGCCGGTATCGTGACTGTTGCCCTTGCCATCGACGACCGGGGCGAGCTCGTCGGCGATCCCGTGATCGATGCCATGGGACTGCCGGATAAGAACCGGCAGGGGCGGGATTTGACCGATATCATTGCCGACGCCGTGGCGGACCTGCTCGACGGGTTGCCGAAAGCCAAGCGCCGGGATCCGGAGGCAGTCGAGAACGCCGTTCACCGGACTGTGCGCGCTGCCGTGAACCAGGAATGGGGCAAGAAACCGGCCTGCCACGTGCTTGTGATCGAGGCCTAAAACGGTACAGGCTAAGAGGGAACCGCAATGATCGGACGTCTCAACCATGTGGCCATTGCCGTGCGTGATCTCGCGGCGGCTTCCGAGCTCTACCGGAATAGCCTCGGCGCTCAGGTCTCCCTACCCGAGCCGCTCGAGGAGCACGGCGTCACGGTTGTTTTCATCACCCTGCCCAATACGAAGATCGAACTCTTGGAACCTCTCGGTGCGGAATCCCCTATCGCCCGGTTCCTGGAGAAGAATCCGGACGGCGGCATGCACCACATCTGCTACGAGGTGGACGACATCAACGAAGCCCGGGAACAGCTTGTGAAATCAGGGGCCAGGGTCCTGGGCTCAGGTGAGCCGAAGATCGGAGCTCACGGGAAACCCGTCCTTTTCCTGCATCCCAAGGACTTCAGCGGTACCCTGATCGAACTTGAACAAGCCTGAGGACAAGCTGTTGATAAACTTAGTCAAAGCCCTCTCTGGAGCAGTCTGGTCGACCCTGGCCGTGGTCGCCGTCATTTCTGTGATCGCCGTTACTGTGGCCGTCAACGCTTTTGGCCTGCGGGTCAGCGGCGGCTTGGCCCTCTATTTCGTGATCTGGTGGATCCTCCTCTTCGCTGTTCTGCCCTTCGGCGTTCGCAGTCAGGCAGAAACCGGGGAGGTGGTCCGGGGGAGCGAGCCAGGAGCACCGGCGCTTCCCGCCCTGCGCGAAAAGGCGATCTGGACCACACTGGTCGCTTCGGTGGTGCTGGTGATCGTCGCGGCAGTCTTCCCACTGGCGGGGCTTTAGAGAGCTTCCGAGTGCGTACCAAAAGAAAAAGCAAGGCTTTCGCCTTGCCTGAACTGCCTTATGGCGATTTTAATCCCTGGCTTTCTTAGGCCAGCGCCTGTCTGGCGCTTGGGGATCTTGTTCCTCCCGAAACTCGGACCGCAGCCTTTGACCTTTGAAGGTCTTAAGACGTTAGGATTTTGTTTATAGTCACCTTCCGTTGGGGTGTCACCTTTCTTAGGCAGCCGATGATGCAAATTTCGGCGTTTCATGTATTCATCTTTGGTCTAATTCACCTCGCCGCAGCTCCTGCGAACCGATGACAGCTTGTCTTTTACCCGGGGCCTGTGTTGTGTGCTGGAAATGAGTCGCTACTCAGCTTCTGTTCAGATCGAGACCTTAAAAGGCGTCCAATGCGTTTGAGCCGTTACTTCCTCCCCATCCTTCGCGAGACGCCGAAGGAGGCGGAGATCGTCTCCCACCGCCTGATGCTGCGCGCGGGCATGATCCGCCAGGAAGCGGCCGGCATTTACGCCTGGCTGCCTTTGGGTCTGAGGGTCCTGAACAAGATCAACGCCATCGTCCGCGAAGAGCAGAACCGCTCCGGCGCCATCGAGCTCCTGATGCCGACGATCCAGTCGGCGGACCTCTGGCGCGAGTCGGGGCGCTACGATGCATACGGCAAGGAGATGCTTCGCATCCAGGACCGCCACGAACGCGACATGCTGTTCGGCCCCACCAACGAGGAGATGGTGACGGAAATCTTCCGGGGCTATGTGCGCTCCTACAAGGACCTGCCGCTGAACCTTTATCACATCCAGTGGAAGTTCCGTGACGAGGTGCGCCCGCGCTTCGGCGTCATGCGCTCCCGCGAGTTCCTGATGAAGGACGCCTATTCCTTCGATCTCGACCAAGCCGGCGCCGTCCACTCCTACAACAAGATGTTCGTGGCCTACTTACGCACCTTCGCCCGGATGGGCCTGAAGGCGATCCCCATGCGGGCGGATACGGGCCCGATCGGCGGCAACCTGAGCCACGAGTTCATTATCCTGGCCTCGACTGGCGAGAGCGAGGTGTTCTGCCACGCGGATTATCTGAGCTTCGACATTCCGGCAGCCGACACGAACTTCGACGACATTCCCGGTCTCCAGAGCACCGTCGACAAGTGGACGTCGCTCTATGCCGCCACATCCGAGATGCACGATGCGGGCGCCTTCGACGCGGTGCCCACCGACAAGAAGATGTCCGCCCGCGGCATCGAGGTCGGCCACATCTTTTATTTCGGCACCAAGTACTCCGAGCCCATGGGCGCCAAGGTCATGGGGCCGGACGGGCAGGAGAGGCCTGTCCACATGGGCTCTTACGGCATCGGCCCGAGCCGCCTGATCGCCGCAATCATCGAGGCTAGCCATGACGAGAACGGGATCATCTGGCCTGAGGATGTGGCGCCGTTCGATATCGCGATCCTCAACCTGAAGGCCGGCGACTCCGCCACGGATAGTGCCTGTGAGCGTCTCTACCGCGAGCTCTCCGCCGCCGGCCGCGACGTGCTTTACGACGATCGCGACGAGCGCCCGGGCGGAAAGTTTGCGACCGCCGACCTCATCGGCGTGCCGTGGCAGGTGGTGATCGGGCCGAAGGGGCTCGCCGAAGGCAAGGTGGAGCTGAAGCGACGTGCCACCGGCGAGCGCGAAACACTTTCCCTTGAGGATGTGGCCGCCCGCCTGGCTGGCCATAAATAAGCTCCCATGGCCAAGGCACCGGAAACCAAAGCGGCACCGTCAGGGACAAAACCCTTCTCGCTTTTCGAGTGGATGCTCGCCGGGCGCTACCTACGCACGCGGCGGCGGGAAGGTTTCGTTTCAGTCATCGCAGGCTTCTCGTTCCTTGGCATCATGCTCGGCGTAGCCACGCTGATCGTGGTGCTCTCGGTCATGAACGGCTTCCGCAAGGAGCTGCTCGACAAGATCGTGGGCATCAACGGCCATATCTTCGTGGCGCCGCTGGAAAGCCCGTTGACCGACTACCCGGAGGTGGCCGCGCGCATCGCCGCGGTGCCGGGTGTCCGGCGCGCCATTCCGCTGGTGGAGGGGCAGGCCTTCGGCTCCTCGCAGTACAACGGCAGCGGTGTTCTCGTCCGCGGCATCCGCCCCGAGGACCTGCAGAAGATCGAGCATATCTCCGGCAACATACGTCAGGGCACGCTCGAGAATTTCGAGGAAGGCGAGGGGGTCGCGATCGGCCGGCGTCTCGCCGATGCCCTATCGCTCCAGGCGGGCGATACCTTCACGCTGATCACGCCGCGGGGCGCCTCCACGCCCTTCGGCACGGCGCCTCGGGTGAAGGGATATCCGGTGAAGGCGATCTTCGAGATCGGCATGTCGGAATTCGACTCCACCTTCGTGTTCATGCCGCTCACAGAAGCGCAGAACTACTTCAATCGCCAGGGCGACGTGCAGCTGATCGAGGTCTATCTCGACAATGCCGACCGGGTGGACGAGGCCCGCGCGGCCATCGACGAGGCGGCGGGCCGGCCGATCCTGATGACCGACTGGCGCCAGCGCAACCGAACCTTCTTCGGAGCGCTCGAGGTGGAACGCAACGTGATGTTCCTCATCCTCACGCTCATCGTGCTGGTGGCGGCGCTCAACATCATCTCCGGCCTCATCATGCTCGTGAAGGACAAGTCGGAGGATATCGCCATCCTGCGCACCATGGGGGCCACGCGCGGGGCCATCATGCGTGTGTTCCTGATCACCGGCGCCTCCATCGGTATCGTCGGTACGATCGCAGGATTCGGTCTAGGGCTGTTGCTCGCACTCAACGTGGAAACCATCCGCGATGTCATCTCCCGGCTCACGAGCACCAACCTCTTTCCGGCGGAGCTCTACTTCCTGAGTCGCCTGCCAGCTGATGTGAACCCCACCGAAGTGGCGACCATTCTCATCATGGCGATGGTGCTCTCATTGCTAGCGACCCTCTATCCGTCTTGGCGGGCCGCAAAGCTCGATCCTGTCGAAGCGTTGCGTTACGGATAAGCATGCCGCCAGCCCAGTCCCAGCCCACCCTGCATCTGTCGAAAGTCGAGCGCCGCTACCCACAGGGGGAGAGCTTCCTTGAGGTGCTGCGCGGCGCCGACTTGGCGATCTGGCCGGGCGAGATCGTGGCGCTCGTCGCGCCCTCCGGCACGGGCAAGTCGACCCTGCTCCATGTGGCGGGACTGCTCGAGAAGCCTGATGGCGGCGAGGTCTTCGTCGGCTCGAAGCAGACGGCTGCCATGAACGATCAGGAGCGCACCCGCATCCGACGCGAGGAACTCGGCTTCGTCTACCAGTTCCATCATCTCCTGCCCGAGTTCTCTGCCCTCGAGAACGTCGTGATCCCGCAGCTCATCCGCGGACTTCCGAAACCGGAAGCGCAGGATCGCGGCAGGCAGCTCCTCACCTTCTTAGGGTTGGGCAAGCGCCTCGATCACCGCCCCGGCGAACTCTCCGGCGGCGAGCAGCAGCGCGTCGCCATCGCCCGCGCGGTTGCCAACGCCCCGCGCCTGCTGCTGGCCGACGAGCCCACCGGCAACCTCGACCCGCACACCGCCGACCGGGTTTTTCAGACTTTGGTCGCCATCGTGCGCGCCTCAAAGTTGGCTGCCCTCATCGCCACCCACAACATGGAACTCGCTGCACGCATGGACAGGCGCGTGACCATCCGCGATGGGCTGATCGTGCAGTTGCCATAGACTCAACTTGGGAAATCAGAAGCTCGAACTCGATCAAGCGATCTTCTCAAAACCAGCTCAATCTCTCATTGCAAACGAGAGAATAGATCAGGGCTACGGCCTCCAGGGCGATGCGGCCGGTGAACGCTATAGCTCCGTCGAGGGGTTGGAGGGCTCGAGCCATGGCGATACGCTCTCGGGCGACGGGGTCGGTAACACCCTGTACGGCTAGGGCGGGCACGACCAGCTCTTCGGCTTGTCCGGCAACGACTACCTGCATGGCGACGACGCCTCGGACCTGCTGGAGGGCGGCGAGGGGCTGGACTGGCTGGTGGGCGGGGCAGCGACGGCTTCGAGCCACCGGATCGTGTACGATCAGGGCACAGGCGCCCTGTACTACGATGCGGACGGCTCCGGCAGCCAGGCGCAGGTGCAGTTTGCGCAATTCCAGAAGGATGTCGTGACCGAGAAGTACGCGGCGCTCACCACAGCCCACTTCCAGCTCTTCACCCTCTGACGCTCACACGACCAGACCACCACAGACAAAGAGCCGGTCCCACAGGGCCGGCTCCTCGCGTTTTCAGCCATTAAGACTCTGTTGACTCCGTCCCGAGTGCAGCCTCTGCACAGCCTTTACACAGAACATCCAATGAACAAATATGAACATATTGGGAACACGGAGATTACACTATGCTTCGCTTCATCCTCGAGACCACTGCTGAGATCGCTTCTCTCGCCATGTTCGGCTCGGCCGTGGCAATCTGGGCTCTGGTTCTTTCTCCCATCGCTTGATACCGGGAATCCACAACAACCCACCGCGATTCACAGGAACATAGTCCTCGACGTCCCGGGTTAGGATTTTGAGGGAAGAATCGTGTCACTATGCGTGCCATTGAGTGAGTAGAGTTTCATGGCGCGCATTCTCCACGATATCGGCTTCGTTCACCTGCACGTGCATTCCTCGTATTCGCTGCTCGAGGGTGCCCTGAAGATCGCGCAACTGGCGAAACTCGCCGCCGCCGACAAGCAGCCGGCGCTGGCCCTCACCGATACCAACAATCTCTTCGGCGCCCTCGAATTCTCCGAGAAAATGGCGGGCTCCGGCATCCAGCCGATTGCCGGCGTCCAGCTCTCGGTCTGCTTCGAGGAGGCCGACCCGGTGGCCCGCGTGGTGCCACAGCCCGCCAACATCGTGCTGCTGGCGCAGAATGAGGAGGGCTATCGCAACCTCATGCGCCTGGTGAGCCACGCCTATTTCGGCGTTCCGCTCGGCGAAAACCCGCGCGTTGCCGCTCCCGTTCTGTCGACCCACAGCGAAGGGATCATCGCGCTGACCGGAGGCCTTACGGGTCCCCTCGACAGCGCCCTGCGCAACGGCGGACGCCAGGACCTGGCGCAGGCTCGGCTTGACATACTAAAAGGGGCTTTCGGCCATCAGCTCTATGTGGAAATCCAACGCCATGGATTGGAAGACGAGCGCCTGATCGAAGGGGAATTGCTGACGCTCGCGGAACGCAACGGCCTGCCGATCGTTGCCGCCAACGAACCCTTCTTCTCCTCTGCAAAGGACTACGAGGCGCACGACGCGCTGCTCGCCATTGCGGAGGGACAGATCGTCTCGAACCCTGATCGCCGCCGTCTCTCGCCGGAGCATCATTTCAAGACCCGGCAGCAGATGATGGAGCTGTTTTCCGATCTCCCGGATGCGCTGCAGGCGAGCGTCGAGATCGCCATGCGCTGCGCGACGCGCGTGAAGACCCGCAAGCCGATCCTGCCGAATTTCGGCACAGGTCCCGACGCGGCGTCTCTCGATGAAGGCGAGGAGTTGCAGCGTCAGGCGGAGGAGGGCCTTGCCAAGCGTCTTGCCGCGCATGGTCCGGCGCCCGGACTGACGGAGCAGGTTTATCGCGACCGCCTCGCCTTCGAGGTCGGGATCATCCGCAAGATGCAGTTCCCCGGCTACTTCCTGATCGTGGCGGACTTCATCAAGTGGGCGAAGGACCATGACATTCCGGTTGGTCCCGGCCGTGGTTCCGGTGCGGGTTCGCTCGTCGCCTATGCGCTGACCATCACGGATCTCGATCCCCTGCGGTTCAGCCTGCTGTTCGAGCGCTTCCTGAACCCGGAACGTGTGTCGATGCCCGACTTCGACATCGACTTCTGCGTCGACGGGCGCGAGCGCGTGATCGAGTACGTGCAGCAGCGCTATGGCGAGGAGCAGGTCGCCCAGATCATCACCTTCGGGACGCTTCTCGCCCGCGGCGTGATGCGCGACGTCGGCCGCGTGCTGGAGATGCCTTACGGCCAGGTGGACAAACTCACCAAGCTGGTGCCGCAGAATCCTGCCAATCCGGTGACTCTCGCACAGGCCATCGAAGGCGAGCCGAAGCTGCAGGCCGCCATCGACGAAGAGCCCGTCGTCAAGCGCATGCTCGACATCGCGCAGAAGCTCGAGGGACTGCACCGGCACGCCTCGACCCATGCGGCCGGCGTCGTGATCGGAGACCGTCCGCTCCAGGAACTGGTGCCGCTCTACCGAGACCCGAAGACCGGCATGCGCGTGACTCAGTTCAACATGAAATGGGTCGAGCAGGCGGGCCTCGTGAAGTTCGACTTCCTCGGCCTCAAGACGCTCACCGTCCTGCGCACGGCCGTCGATCTCATCCGCCGCAAGGGAATCGAGGTGGATCTCTCGGCGCTGCCACTCGACGACCGCAGGACTTACGAGATGCTCCAGCGCGGCGAGACGGTTGGCGTGTTCCAGGTGGAATCGGCCGGCATGCGAAAAGCCCTCGTCGAGATGGAGACGGACCGTTTCGAGGACATCATCGCCCTCGTGGCGCTGTATCGTCCGGGCCCCATGGCGAACATCCCGGTTTATTGCGCGCGCAAGTTGGGCAAGGACGAGCATAACAAGAAGGACTGGTACCCGCACGACAAGCTCGAGCCGATCCTGCGGGAGACCTTCGGCATCATCGTCTACCAGGAGCAGGTGATGGAGGTGGCGAAGGTCCTCTCCGGCTACTCGCTCGGTGACGCGGACCTTCTGCGCCGCGCCATGGGCAAGAAGATCAAGTCTGAGATGGATGCGCAGCGCGAGCGCTTCGTGTCCGGTGCGAAGGAGGGCGGCCTCGACAAGGCGAAGGCCAACGAGATCTTCGACCTTCTCGCGAAGTTCGCTGATTACGGCTTCAACAAGAGCCACGCGGCGGCTTACGCGCTCGTCGCGTTCCAGACCGCCTACCTGAAGGCCAATCATCCGGTCGAGTTCCTGGCAGCGTCCATGACGCTCGATCTCGACAACACCGACAAGCTGTCGGAATTCCGCCGTGAGGCGCAGCGCCTGGGCTTCAAGGTGATCCCGCCGTCCATCAACCGATCGGGCGTGGTGTTCGATGTGCAGTACGACGCGGAAGGCACGGGACAGATTCTCTACGCCCTGGCCGCCGTGAAAGGCGTGGGCCGGCAGGCCATCGAGAGCCTGGTCGAGGCTAGGGGGGACAAGCCCTTCAAGGATCTCGCCGATTTTGCCCGGCGCATCAATCCGCGCATGCTCAACAAGCGCACGCTGGAGAACCTGATCGCCGCCGGAGCCATGGACGAGCTGGAGCCGGACCGGGCCAAAGCCTGCGCCTCCATCGACGCCATGATGAGCCTTGCCCAGCAATCTCACGAGGCGGCCAATGGCGGCATGATGGATATGTTCGGAGGTGTTGCCTCAGCCGATGTCCAGCTGCGGATCGGGCCTTACGATCCGTGGCCGGCCGCCGAGAGGTTGCAGCGGGAGTACGACGCGGTCGGCTTCTTCCTGTCCGGGCATCCCCTCGACGAATACGGCGACCTTCTCAAAAAGCTGCGGGTTCAGACGTGGGTGGAGTTCTGCCGCTCGGTGAAGTCCGGCAATTCCGTCGGGCGTGTCGCCGCGACGGTGCTCGATCGCCAGGAGCGCCGGACCAAGACCGGCAACAAGATGGGCATCCTCAGCCTCTCGGATCAGACCGGGCAGTACGAGGCCATCATCTTCTCGGAAGGCCTCATGCGCTTCCGCGACGTGCTGGAGCCCGGCGCTGCGGTCGTCCTGATGCTGCAGGCCGGGATCGAGGGCGAGGAGGTGAGGGCCCGAATCGGCATAGCCGAGCCTCTGGAAGAGGCTCTTGCCAAGCACCAGAAGGGCATGCGGATCTTCCTGCGGGACGAGCGCCCCATCTCCAGCGTCTGCGAGCGCCTGAAGGCGCGTGGCGAAGGCGAGGTGTCCCTGGTCCTGATCCTCGACGACGGCGACCGGGAGGTTGAGGTCAAGCTTCCCGGCAAGTACATGGCCTCGCCACAGATCGCCGGTGCTCTCAGAGCCGTTCCGGGAGTTGTGGACGTTCATATGAACTGAGCTGCCTAAGGCATGCCGTTCGGAGGGTAGGGCAGAGCGCCATTCCCGGCTTGCGTTCGGAGCGGTTTACCCCTATATGCGCCCCCATCCCACACGCGGAATCCCCTCATGATCCCATGAGGAACCCCCGGTGGCCGGCTGGACCGGTCCACTGTTCCGCGGAGGCTTAACCGGAGAATAAACGATGGCGCTTCCTGAATTCTCGATGCGCAGCCTGCTTGAGGCTGGCGCTCACTTTGGCCACCAGGCCCACCGCTGGAACCCGAAGATGGGTCAATACATCTTCGGCACCCGCAACAACATTCACATCATCGATCTCGCCCAGTCGGTCCCAATGCTGCACCGCGCCCTCCAGGCTGTCAGCGACACGGTGGCCAAGGGCGGCCGCGTGCTGTTCGTCGGCACTAAGCGTCAGGCTGCCGATGCGGTTGCCGATGCGGCCAAGCGCTCGGCGCAGTATTACGTGAATGCCCGCTGGCTCGGCGGCATGCTGACCAACTGGAAGACAATCTCCGGCTCGATCTCCCGCCTGCGCAAGGTCGACGAGATCCTCGCCGGCGGCGGCCAGGGCCTCACGAAGAAAGAGCGCCTCATGCTCGCCCGCGAGAAGGAAAAGCTCGAGCGCGCTCTCGGTGGCATCAAGGACATGGGCGGCACGCCCGACCTGATCTTCGTCATCGACACCAACAAGGAGCAGCTGGCGATCCAGGAGGCCAAGCGCCTCGGCATTCCGGTGGCTGCCATCGTCGACACCAACTGCGATCCGGACGGCATCACCTTCCCGGTTCCGGCCAATGACGATGCAGGCCGTGCGATCTCGCTCTACTGCGATCTGGTTGCCCGCGCTGCCCTCGACGGCATCTCCCGCGGCGCCGGCGACATGGGCATCGACATCGGTGCTTCCGAGAACCCGCTGGCCGAGGAGCTCCCGGTCAACGACACTGCGGCTCCTGCCTACGAGGGTGAGCAGTTCGAGCGTCTGGCAGCCCCCCGCGGCGCTCCGGACGACCTGACCAAGCTCAACGGCGTCGGCCCGCAGCTCGAGAAGAAGCTCAACGAGGCTGGCATCTTCCACTACTGGCAGCTCGCTGCCATGCAGCCGGCCGATGCCGCCCAGCTCGACAAGGACCTGAAGCTGAACGGCCGCCTCGAGCGCGATGGCTGGATCAACCAGGCACGCTCGATGATCGAAGCCGCTGCTGCGTAAGCCTTACGGCGCCGCACCCTGCAGCGCCGCTTGAACGAATGATCGAGCCCGGCGTTCCACGAGCGCCGGGCTCCCTCTATGCGTAAACCTTTGAAAGGAACAGCCATGGCGAACATTACCGCTGCGATGGTGAAAGAGCTGCGCGAGACGACCAGCGCCGGCATGATGGACTGCAAGGCCGCCCTCGCCGAGACCAACGGCGACATGGAGGCTGCGATCGACTGGCTCCGCAAGAAGGGCCTCTCGAAGGCTGCCAAGAAGGCCGGCCGCGTGGCCGCCGAGGGCCTCGTGGCCGTCGAGTCGTCAGGCCACACCGCGACCATCCTTGAGGTGAACTCCGAAACCGACTTCGTCGCCCGCAACGACGGGTTCCAGGCCTTCGTCCGCGAAGCCGCCAAGATCGGTCTCATGGGCAACGGCACCATCGAGTCGCTCGAGGCTGCCCACTTCCCCGGCTCGCAGACGACCGTGAAGGACCGCCTGCAGGAGCTCATCGCCACCATCGGCGAGAACATGACCCTGCGTCGGATCACGAAGCTCGAAGTCTCGAAGGGCGTGATCGCTTCCTACGTCCACAACGCCGTGACCGAAGGCCTCGGCAAGATCGGTGTGCTCGTGGCGCTCGAGTCCGAAGGCGATGTGACCGTTCTCGGCACGCTCGGCCGCCAGATCGCCATGCACGTGGCGGCTACCAGTCCGGTGGCTCTCGATGCCTCCGGTGTCGATCAGGCGACCATTGAGCGCGAGAGCGCCATCCTGCGCGACAAGAACGCCGGCAAGCCGGACCACGTCATGCAGAAGATCATCGAAAGCGGCCTGAAGAGCTACTTCAAGGAGGTCACCCTCCTGGAGCAGCCCTTCGTGCACGATCCGTCGAAGACCGTGACCCAGGTCCTCAAGGAAGCGGAGTCCAAGGCCGGCAAGCCGGTCACCCTGAAGGCCTTCGTCCGCTATGCCCTCGGCGAGGGCATCGAGAAGGAGGAGGCTCCGGACTTCGCGGCGGAAGTCGCCGCCCAGGCCGGACTCAAGGCCTAAATCGAACGCATGAGAGCATCGGATTCATAACTGGCTTCCCCATATGGATCCGATGCTCGACCTCCTGGCCGGCGCATCGTTGAGGGCTAGAACCCGGGTCCACATTTTCGCACGATGCGCTAGAACGGCGGCTCCTCAGCCGCCGTTTTCATGAGAGAGTTCGAAAAGAAAGGTCTGATGATGGCAACGTTCCGGCGCATTCTGGTGAAGCTCTCGGGTGAGGCCTTGATGGCCCCCGACGGCTACTGGCTCGACCCTCAGACCCTGTCTTCTCTGGCCGAGGATCTGGCCCAGGCGACCCGCGCCGGCTTCGAGATCGCCGTCGTCATCGGCGGCGGCAACATCATTCGGGGCGCCCGCATGAGCGCCGCCGGCTGGATCGACCGTCCCACGGCCGATTCCATGGGCATGCTCGGCACGGTGATGAATTCTCTCGCGATCGAGACCGCTCTGAACGCCGCCGGCGTTCCGGCGCGCACCATGTCGGCGGTCTCCATGCCGACGATCTGCGAGACCTATGCCCGCCAGCCCGCCCTGCATCACCTCGACAAAGGCCAGGTGGTGGTTCTGGCCGGCGGAACGGGCAACCCGTTCTTCACCACCGATACAGCAGCTGTGTTGCGTGCGGCCGAGCTGCGCTGCGACGCGGTGCTCAAGGCCACCCAGGTGGACGGCGTATACTCGGCCGATCCCAAGAAAGACCCGAACGCGGTCCGATTCGACCGGCTGACACATGACGAGGCCATCGCAAGGGACCTGAAGGTAATGGACACGGCAGCCTTCGCGCTTGCTCGGGAGAGCAGGCTGTCGATCATCGTGGGCTCGGTGCATGCTCCCAGCTCCGTGACGGCTCTTCTCCAGGGGAAAGTGCCGTCTACGGTCGTCGCCCCTTGATCCAAGGGTCTTGATGCTGGACCCTGGGGAGCGTAAGCCCGTTTAGATAGTTCGCGTAAGGACAAAACCCATGGCTACGACCTTTGATATCGCCGATGTGAAGCGCCGCATGCAGGGCGCCATCAACGCATTCAAGAACGACCTGGGCAGCCTCAGGACGGGGCGCGCCTCTCCGAACCTGCTCGACCCGATCCAGATCGATGCCTATGGCGCATCGATGCCGATTTCCCAGGTGGCCACCGTCAACGTGCCGGAACCGCGCCTGCTCAGCGTCCAGGTTTGGGATCGCGGCATGGTCGCGGCCGTGGAAAAGGCCATCCGCGAGTCGGATCTCGGCCTCAATCCGCAGACCGAAGGCCAGGTGATCCGCCTGCGCATCCCCGAAATGAACGAGCAGCGCCGCAAGGAGATGGTGAAGGTCGCACACAAATATGCCGAAGAGGCGAAAGTCGCGGTACGTCACGTGCGCCGCGATGGTCTCGACCTCCTCAAGAAGCTTGAGAAGGACAGCGCAATCAGCGAGGATGACGGCAAGCGGCATGCCGACCAGGTGCAGAAGGCGACGGATCAGTTCGTGACCGAGATCGACAGCATTCTCGTCGCCAAGGAAAAGGAAATCATGCACGTCTGATCCTCAGGCGTGCATCGGAACAGGACATCATGAGCGGCGAAGCCAAAAGGGTGGATCCAGGCTTTGCCTGCACGCAAGCAGGCGAGGGGATGCCGGCCCACGTTGCCATCATCATGGATGGGAATGGCCGCTGGGCTGCTCAACGGGGCCTGCCCCGTTTCGAAGGGCACCGGCGCGGGGTCGAGGCGATCCGCCGTGCCGTGCGTACGGCAGGGGATCTGGGGATCCGGTACCTGACCGTCTACAGCTTTTCCGCCGAAAACTGGCGGCGCCCGGCTGACGAGGTCTCAGATCTCATGGGACTTCTCAAGCGCTTCGTCCGGCACGATCTGGCCGAGCTTCACGCCAACAACATCCGGGTCAGGATCATCGGCGAGCGGGAGGGGCTGGCTTCGGATATCCGCCTCCTCCTGGATGAAGCCGAGCAGATCACCCGTGCCAATACGGGCCTGACCCTGGTGATCGCCTTCAATTACGGCGGGCGTCAGGAGATCGTGAGCGCCATGCGGTCCCTGGCCCGGCATGTGAAGGACGGCGTTCTGGATCCAGCCGACATCGACATGGATAAGGTCGAGGCGGCTCTCGACACTTATGGCATACCGGATCCGGACCTGGTCATCAGGACGTCCGGGGAGCAGCGGGTTTCGAACTTTCTGACCTGGCAGACAGCCTATTCCGAGTTCGTGTTCCTGCCGAGCTACTGGCCTGATTTCGACGAGACCGCCTTCAAAGGCGCTATCGATGAGTATTGCAGGCGTGACCGCCGGTTCGGCGGGCTGAGCGCCCGGGCTGTCTGACAATGGTTGCGGAAGAAGGCTCCTCGCCGCCCGAACCTAAGCCCGTCCCCTCCAAGGAACTGACGACCAGAGTTCTATCCGCCCTCGTGATGGTGGCCGCAGCTCTCCTTACGGCTTATCTGGGCGGCTGGGCCTTCGCCCTGTTCTGGCTGGCGGCAGGAATCGCTACCCTGGTCGAATGGACCGATATGACGAGGATCGAACCTCAGCGCCTCGTTCAAACCATTCTCGGGATGGGCCTTGCGGCATTGACGCTCCTTTTCCTGCTCGGTGTCGGGTTTTGGCTTTTCCTTGCCGTCGGGCTTGTTTTCCTGGCGGTCGGGGCTTTCGCCGTCTCCATCGCTCGCAAACGCATCTGGGCCATATCCGGCTTTATCTATGCATCTCCGATCGTCATCGTTCCGCCGATCGTACGCGATCATCCTGAGCTCGGGATCCTCGGTCTGCTCTGGATGTTCGCGGTGGTTTGGGCAACCGATGTCGCTGCCTACTTCACGGGGCGTACCTTTGGAGGCCCGAAGCTCTGTCCCCCCATCAGCCCCAAGAAGACTTGGTCCGGCTTTATCGGCGGGGTGGTTGCCGCGACTGCATTTGGCCTCCTGGTGGCTTGGATAGGCCAGCGTTATGGTGCCAATCTCCCCCTGACCTTTACTGGCATTGCCGCACTTTCCATCGTAGCGTCCATCGCAAGCCAAGTCGGGGACTTGGGAGAGTCGGCTCTCAAGCGCTATTGCCAAGTCAAGGATTCGAGTCATCTCATTCCCGGTCATGGCGGCGTTATGGATCGGCTCGACGGCTTCTGGGCCGTCTGCCTCATCGTCGCGCTCGTTCTCCCGGCCGTTGGCTCCAGCATATAGGCTTTGATGACCCGTTCCCTTACGATCCTTGGAGCAACCGGCTCGATCGGCCGTTCGACGGCGGATGTGGTGCTGGCTCACCGCGATGAGTTCAGGGTCGAGGCGGTCGTGGGCGGCCGCGATGCCCCGGCCCTGGCGGAGGTTGCCCGCCGTCTCGGGGCAAAATTCGCCGCACTGGCCGACGAGCGCGGAGGTGAGGCCTTGCGGCAGGCACTCTCCGGGACGGGGATCGAGAGCGGAGCGGGACAGACTGCCATATTGGAGGCCGCCGGGCGCGAGGCGGACATTGTCCTCGCGGCCATCAGCGGGACCGCCGGCCTCGCTCCCACCCATGCCGCGCTCAAACCGGGCAGGACCATCGCCTTGGCCAACAAGGAAAGCCTGGTCTGCGCCGGTGATGCCTTCATGGCCGATGCTCGCCGCTTCGGTGCCGAGCTCATGCCGGTCGATTCAGAGCACAACGCCCTTGACCAGGCCCTCGCTGCCGGCCGCAACCGGGATGTTGAAAAGGCGATCATCACGGCGACCGGCGGGCCGTTCCGCACGACTCCAAGAGAGCAGATTGCGAAGGCCAGCGCCAAGGAGGCCTCGGCCCATCCGGTCTGGTCCATGGGGTCGAAGATCAACATCGATTCTGCCACCTTGATGAACAAGGGGTTGGAGCTCATCGAGGCGCATCATCTGTTCAACCTTGATGCGGAGCGCCTCGATGTGCTGGTGCATCCGGAGGCGATCGTTCACGGCCTCGTCCAATGGGTCGACGGAGCCGTAACGGCGGGCCTTGCCCTGCCGGACATGAAGGTTCCGATCGCCAACGCCCTGCGCCAGGGCGGTCGCCTGAAGATGGACTTGCCTCGTCTCGATCTTGCCGCGATTGGCCGTTTAAGCTTCGACCGGCCGGATGAGGCTCGGTTTCCGTGTCTCACTCTGGCTAAGGCTGCACTCAAGGCTGGAGGGTCAATCCCCACGATCCTGAACGCAGCCAATGAGATTGCTGTCGAATCCTACATGGCAGACCGGATCGGATTTTACCATGTTTCCGAGATGGTTGGCGAGGTTTGCTCAATCTTTTCCGGAAGACAGCTTGCAGCGCCAGCCACCGTCGAAGAGGCCTTGGCCATTGACGAGGAGGCCAGGCAGGCCGCACGGCGGCTCATTCCGATCTTCGCTGATGCAGCGCGACTGTAAAATGCTGCGAAAGGGACAATGATGGAGTTTCTCACGGCTATCAGCGGCGCAACAGGCTCCCTGTTCCTGACCCTGATGTCCTTCCTTGTGGTGCTCACGGTTGTCGTGTTCGTCCACGAATTCGGCCATTTCTGGGTCGGCCGGCTGTGCGGTGTGGGTGTCACCGCCTTTTCCATCGGGTTCGGACCCGAACTGATCGGCTGGACGGACAAGAAGGGAACGCGGTGGAAGATCGCAGCAATCCCTCTCGGCGGCTACGTGAAGTTCGTTGGCGACCTCAACGCCGCCAGCGTCCCGGACCAGAGCCAGCTCGAACAGATGCCGGTCGATCAACGAGCTATCAGCTTCCCTCACAAGAGCGTCGCCAAGCGGGCTGCGATCGTGGCGGCCGGGCCCATCGCCAACTTCATCCTGGCGATCGCCATCTTTGCAGGATTCAATTACTTTAATGGGCGAGCGGTGCTGGAACCTCGGATTGAGGCGGTTCAGCCGGGCAGCGCAGCCGAGAAGGCCGGCTTCCAGCCGAAGGATCTGATCCTGAGCGTCGACGGCAGGATCATTCAGACCTTCGCTGACATGCAGCTGATCGTGAGTTCCAGCGCAGGCGAACCGCTCGCATTCACGGTGGAGCGTAACGGCGAAACGGTTGCCCTTACGGCAACGCCGAATTTCGTCGAACGGACCAGCCCTTTCGGCAAGCAGCGGATCGGCCTGCTGGGCGTCGAGGTCTCTCGTGACCCTTCCGCGATCAAGCGCCTGACCTATTCCCCCTGGGGAGCCTTGAAGGCTGCTGTGGTCGAGACCTGGAACCTCGTGGAAAGGACTCTCAACTTCATCCGTCGCCTGGTGATGGGGGTGGAATCGGCCGATCAGCTCTCGGGGCCTATCGGAATCGCCAGAGCCTCCGGAACCGCCTTCGACATCGGCGGGGTCTACAGCCTCGTCAGCCTGATCGGCTTCATGTCGGTCTCCATCGGTCTCATTAACCTTTTTCCCATTCCCCTGCTGGATGGCGGCCACCTTCTGTTCTATGCCATTGAGGCCGTGCGTGGTCGTCCTTTGAGCGAAAAGGCCCAGGAAATCGGTTTCAGAATCGGGTTTGCCCTGGTGGCGATGCTGATGCTGTTCGCCACTTGGAATGATCTTGTTCACCTTGGCACCAGTTTTATGAGCCCGGGATCGTGACAAGGACGCCACGCAGGATAAAAATCGCTACTCTGCTGTGGACGCGCCGTTTGCAATAGCGGCGAAAGTTTGTACAAGCGCTTCACATGGATAAGGTTGGGGGCACTCGTCTCCAGCCTGCGGGGACACCTCCGCAAGGGATATAAAGACAAAGAACGGGCCAGTTGATGATGTCGACGACCACGCCTCGCCGGAAGAAGCCGGCCACCACCGCCGTTATCGCAATCAGCGCGCTGATGGCCGGAATCACTGCCGCGGAGAGCGCCTTCGCGCAGCAGGTGGCCCCAAGAAACCGCCGTGCTTCGGCCGCGCAGGGCCCTGTCGTCAACCGGGTGGTGGTCGAAGGGAACAGGAAGATCGAGAGTGCGGTCTTCCAGGATCAGCTCCAAGCCCGCGCCCGCGCCCCCTACAACCAGGCTGTCATTGATGCTGACGTCGGGCGTATCCTTGAGATCTACCGGCAGTCCGGCCGTGGGCTTGCCCAGGTTACGCCGCGGGTGGTCGATCTCCCCAACGGCACGGTGGACGTGGTCTACACGGTCGTCGAGGGTGACAAGACGGGCGTGAAGGAAATCCGGTTCGTCGGCAACAACCAGGTCTCGTCGAGCCGCCTGCGCGGCGTCATGCAGACGACGGAGACGAACCTCCTGAGCTTCCTCAAGAGCACCGACGTTTATGATCCGGACCGTCTCGCGAATGACCTGGAACTGGTCCGTCGCTACTACCTGAAGAACGGCTATGCCGACTTCCGCATCGTTTCGAACGATGTCACGTTCGACGCCAATGGCGGTGGCTATGTCATCACCATTGCGGTGGAAGAGGGCGAGCAGTACCGGGTGGGCAGCGTGAGCGTCGATCCCCGGCTTCCCGGGGTGGATCCCGCGGCCATCCGCCGGGGAGTCGCGACTTCGGAAGGTTCGGTTTACAACGCCGAAGCCGTCGAGAAGTCGGTTCAGAGCCTCACCGCCAATGTCGCGCGTCAGGGCAACCCCTTCGCCCTGGTGCGCCCAGTCGGCGCCCGCGATCCGTCGACCCGCACGATCAGCCTCACCTATGTGGTCGAGGAAGCTCCGCGGATCTACATCGAGCGGATCAACGTGCGCGGCAACAGCCGCACCCGCGACTACGTCATCCGCCGCGAGTTCGAGCTCGGCGAGGGCGATGCCTATAATCAGGTGCTCGTCGACCGTGCCGAGCGCCGCCTGAACAACCTCGGGTACTTCAAGCGCGTTCGCATCTCCAACGAGCCCGGCTCGTCTGCTGACCGTGTCGTCGTGAACGTGGATGTGGAAGATCAGTCCACCGGTGCGTTCTCGATCTCGGGCGGCTACTCGACGGCAGATGGCTTCATCGGCGAAGTGTCGGTCACCGAGACCAACTTCCTGGGCCGGGGCCAGTTCGTGCGCCTCGCAGGCCAGCTCGGCCAGCGCGCCCACGGCGTCGACTTCTCGTTCACCGAGCCGTACTTCCTCGGCTACCGGATGTCTGCGGGTATCGACCTGTTCTCGAAGTTCAGCGACCAGACCCGCTACTCCCGCTACGAGAACCGCATGACCGGCGGTACGCTGCGCCTGGGTCTTCCGTTCACGGAAGAGTTCACCATCACGGCCCGCTACTCGCTTTATCAGCAGGAGCTGGAGATCCCGAACGATCCTGACCAGCCCTTCAATGACTGCTCGGTTCCGATCCCTGGCTTCACCCCGCTCGCTGGCGGTGGGCTTGCTACCGGTGCGCCGGGCGAGATCGCGTCCCGCACGGGTTGCGAAGGGAACGGCGAGGCTTCGTTGGCGATCAAGCAGTCTCAGGGCGAGTCGATCACCTCGCTGGCAGGCCTGACCTTCAACTACAACACGCTCGACAGCACCAGAAACCCTCGGAACGGCTTCTATGCTGAGGTGAAGACCGACTTCGCGGGCCTCGGTGGTGACTCCCGCTACTTCCGTGTGACCGGTGACGCTCGCTACTACCACGAGCTCTTCGAGGATGTCGTGGGTATTGCCCGTCTCCAGGGCGGCCATATCATGGGCTTCGATAACAACGACGGTGGTGATAATGGCGATCTGCGCATTATCGACCACTTCTTCATGGGGCCGGCTCTGGTGCGCGGCTTCGCGCCCAACGGTATCGGTCCGCGTGACATCTCGAGCTTCGACAGCAGGGCGAATGCCATCGGCGGTACCACCTACTTCGGCGGATCGCTGGAAATGCAATTCCCGATCCCTCTCCTGCCACGTGAGCTGGGCCTGAGGGGTGCCGTCTTCGCAGATGCCGGTACGCTCTTCGGCTACGACGGTCCGACCACTTTTGGCGGGGGTGGAAGCATCCTCGATCCTCTCGAGTGCCGGCCCGTCGGCGACAGGCCGCAGAACTGTATCGAGGTTCTCGACAGCAGCAAGCTGCGCTCGTCTGTTGGTGCCTCGATCCTGTGGACCTCACCCCTCGGCCCGATCCGCTTCGACTATGCGTTCGCACTCTCGAAGGAGGAGGGCGAACTCAGGGATGGCGTTCGTGTGGGCGGCGACCGTACCCAGGCCTTCCGCTTCACGGGCGGCACGCGCTTCTAATCGGAGGGGGCGCCGAAAGGTGCCCTCACTTATGCTTCATGGCTGAATCGAACTTCTTTCCGCAAAGCCAGACGTTGAAACTGCGTCAGGTGGCGGAGATGGCAAATTTAGCGCTCCCCGACGGCACCGACGGGGAGTTTTTGCTTCGTGGGGTTGCCCCTCTCGAAAGCGCAGGTCCGGGCGATCTCGCCTATATGGACAATCCAGCCTATGTCGGAGCGCTGGCGGCGACCCAGGCTGCTGCATGCCTCGTGACGCCACGCTATGCCGCAAAGGTACCGTCTCATACGGTTGCCCTCGTCACGCCCCAGGCCTACCGGGTTTTCGCTCAGGTCCTCGCGATCCTGTTCCCATCCGCCATGCGGCCGGAATCCTCCTTTGCTGCAACTGGGGTCTCCCCAGGCTCCTTCGTGCATCCCTCTGCAAGGCTGGAGCATGGCGTCCGCGTCGATCCGGGCGCCGTAATCGGACCGTACGCGGAGATCGGATCGGGTACCCTGATCGGCGCTCACTCCGTGATCGGTCCCAATGTGAAGATCGGGCGCGACTGCTCCATCGCGGCGAACGTGACCGTCACCCACGCCTATCTCGGCAACCGGGTCATTATCCATCCGGGGGTCAGGATCGGCCAGGACGGCTTCGGCTTTGCCATGGGGCCCCAGGGACATCTGAAGGTGCCGCAGGTCGGGCGCGTCATCATCCAGGACGACGTTGAGATCGGGGCGAATACCACGGTCGACCGGGGTGCAAGCCGCGATACGGTAATCGGCGAGGGCACCAAGATCGACAACCTGGTTCAGATCGCCCATAACGTGGTGATCGGCCGCCACTGCGTGATCGTAGCCCAGGTCGGCATCGCCGGCTCTACTACCGTCGAGGATTTCGCCGCGATCGGGGGGCAGGTGGCCGTGAAGGGCCATGTCCGGATCGGCATGGGGGCTCAGATCGCAGCCACGAGCGGCGTCAATGGCGATGTTCCGCCAGGAGCCCGCTGGGGCGGAATCCCGGCGCGGCCGATGCGGGAGTGGTTCCGCGAAATTACGGCGCTGAAAAAGCTTGCATCCCAGGGCGATTCCGCCAAAGACGACGATGCGTCTTCATAACGTTCATTGAAGACATTCTCTACCGTTCGGAGTTCCCATCATGTCCGAAGCGCCCACCACGCTTCAAACCGCCGATATCATGGAGATCCTGGAGCTGCTGCCGCACCGGTATCCCTTTCTCCTGGTCGACAAGATCATCGAGATCGACGGCGACAACTCGTGCATCGGCATCAAGAACGTCACCTTCAATGAGCCACAATTCACGGGCCATTTTCCGTCGCGTCCGATCTTCCCGGGCGTTTTTCTCATCGAGGCGATGGCTCAGACGGCGGGGGCAATCTGCGTGAAGGCCAAGATGGCCGAACAGGCTAAGCCGAAGCAGGTGTACTTCATGACGATCGACAAGGTGAAGTTCCGTAAGCCTGTGGAGCCGGGTGATCGGATCGAGTTCCACATGCGCAAGCTGAACAACCGGCGCAACATGTGGTGGTACAAGGGTGAGGCAAAGGTGGACGGCATCCTGGTCTGCGAAGCTGAAGTCAGTGCCATGCTGGTGAGCGACTGATGGAAACGTTGATTCATCCGTCCGCCGTCATCGAAGATGGGGCGAAGATCGGTCCAGGCGTTAAGATCGGCCCGTTCTGCACGGTTGGCCCCGAGGTCGAGCTGGGCGAGGGATGCCAGCTCCTGAGCCATGTGGCTCTGGCGGGACGCACCACGATCGGTCCCCGGACACGGATCTTCCCCTTCGCCTCTATCGGCCACATTCCGCAGGACCTGAAATACAAGGGCGAGCCCTCGACGCTGGAGATCGGCGCCGATTGCATGATCCGCGAAGGCGTGACTATGAATCCTGGTACCGAAGGTGGCGGCCTTCGAACGGTCATCGGGGATCGCTGCGCTTTCCTGGCGGGCTCCCATGTGGGACATGACACGAAGGTCGGGAGCGACTGCATCCTCTCCAACAACGTCATGCTGGCCGGCCACGTGACGGTGGGGAATTTCGTGATCTTCGGTGGCGGCTCCGCGGTGATCCAGTTCGCCAGGGTAGGCTCCCATGCCTTCGTGGGTGGGATGTCGGGACTCGAGAACGATCTGATCCCCTATGGCATGGCCATGGGCAACCGGGCGCATCTCGCCGGTCTCAACATCATCGGCCTGCGCCGCCGCGGCTTCACCCGCGAGCAGATTCATGACATCCGCCGTGCCTACCGGCTTCTCTTCGCGGATGAAGGCACCTTGTCTGAGCGTGTCGAGGACGTGGCTGGCGAGTTCGACAGCCATCCATTCGTGCACGAGATCCTCGATTTCATCCGTGCCGGCGGAGACAGGGCCATCTGTACGCCGCGGGATCCCGTCAGTTCAACCGGATGATGCCCCAAGGCCCCATTGCAATCCTCGCCGGGGCCGGGCAGCTTCCCATCCAGCTCTTGATCCATCTGGAGCGGACGGGGCAGGACGTCCGGGTCTTGGCCTTCCGCGGCTTTGCGGAGGCCGAGCTGCAGCGCCGCGCCCATGCCACCGTCGATCTTCTCGATCTCAAGACAATCATGAGCACTCTCGAGGGCTGGCGGCCGCAGGCCGTCTCCCTTGTCGGGGCCGTGCGCCGTCCTGGATTCTCCGCGCTGCTGAGCGCCTACTCCCTGCTTCGCAACATGCACGAGGTGAAGGAGGTCATCGCACGGGGGGACGATCAGGTGCTGCGGGGGGCCGTGATGCTCTTGGAAGAACATGGGCATAGGGTCGTCGGTGCCCACGAATTGGCCCCCGACCTCGTGGCGTCCCGCACGCTCACCGGTACCCGGCAGCCGGGAGCTGATGATCATGAAGCCATCTCCTTTGGGCTCGAACTTCTCGCCTCCCTGTCGGACTTCGATATCGGGCAGGGAGCCGTCGTCGACCGCAGGCATGTTCTGGCCATCGAGGGACCCGAAGGCACCGACCGCATGATCCGTCGGGTGCGGAGCCTGCGCCAGACCTGGTTCGGTCTTCGCCGTCGCGAGGAAGGCGGAGTGCTGATTAAGGCCGCCAAGCGCGGTCAGGATCTGCGGGTCGACATGCCGACCATCGGCCCGAGAACAGTAGCTGAGGCCGCCAGGGCTGGTCTCTCCGGCATTGCCATCGGCGCGGGATCTACCTTTGTGCTCGACCAGGAGGAAACTCTGCGCACGGCCAATCGCCTGGGGCTCTTCCTCAGCGCTGTCGATCTGCCCTGGATGGAGAAGCCTCTTGGCTGAGAACAAGCCGCTGACGATCTGGATCGTGTCGGGCGAGGAGTCTGGCGACCAGCTCGGCGCCAAGCTGATGCGCTCCCTGAAGGCGCGGCTCGGAGCCGAGCGCCTCCACTTCGGCGGCGTGGGCGGGCACGCCATGGAAAAGGAGGGACTGAACAGTCTCTTCCCCCTGGAGGAGATTGCCGTCATGGGCTTCTCCGCCGTGATCGCGCGACTGCCCGCAATCCTGAAGCGGATTCGCATGACGGCAGACGCAGTGATCGCTGCAAACCCCGACATGCTTGTCATCATCGACAGCCCGGATTTCACCCATCGTGTGGCCAAGGCCGTTCGCCAAAGCGCGCCGGGCATTCCTATTGTCGATTATGTCAGCCCCTCCGTCTGGGCTTGGCGCCCTGGGCGCGCTCCGAAGATGCGCGCGTATGTGGATCATCTCTTGGCGCTCCTGCCTTTCGAGCCTGAGGCGCATCGACGTCTGGGAGGCCCGCCAACCACTTACGTCGGGCATCCGCTCATCGAGCGTCTCTCCGAGATCAGGCCCGCGGCCGGGGAGAGGCGGCATGTAGAGGGTCAGCCGCTGAAGCTGCTCGTCCTGCCCGGCAGCCGCCGCTCGGAAGTGAGTCGGCTGATGGAGCCGTTCGGTGCCGCCCTGGCGCTCCTGAAGGAGCGTTCGCCGCATTCCTTCGAGGTGACGATCCCGGCGGTTTCTCATCTTGCGCAGGAGATCAGAACACGGGCCGAGAGCTGGAGCGTGCGACCTCGGATCGTGGAAGGGGAGGCGGCCAAATCGGAGGCGTTCCGGCAAGCTGATGCGGCGCTCGCTGCTTCCGGCACCGTCACGCTGGAACTCGGGATTTCGGGTGTTCCGATGGTCGTGGCCTACCGGGTTTCGAAGATCGAGGAAGTGCTGAAATACCTGATCAAGGCGCCCTCCATCGTACTGACCAACTTGGTTCTCGGTGAGAACGTCATTCCGGAACTCATTCAGTGGGATTGTACGCCGGAGAAACTGGCTGAGGCGCTCCTGCCGCTTCTGAGCGACACACCGGAACGGCAACGGCAGATCGACGCCTTCGGCAAGCTCGACACTCTCATGAAGATCGGGGATGAGGCCCCAAGCGAACGAGCCGCTCGGATTGTGGAAGAGGTGCTGTCGGAGCGCACCTGAGCTTCGATCCAAACTTAGATGTGAGGCGGCGCTGCTACTTGCGGCAAGCATGAAAAAGGGGCCTTTCGGCCCCTTTTCTGTTCAACCCTTGAGACAACGCTTACCCGCGCTGTGCGACCGTGACGTAGTCTCGCTCGGGCGAGCCCGTGTAGAGCTGGCGCGGACGGCCGATGCGCTGGGACGGATCCTCGATCATTTCGCTCCACTGGGCGATCCAGCCGACCGTGCGGGCCAGCGCGAACAGCACCGTGAACATGGAGGTCGGGAAGCCCATCGCCTTGAGGGTGATGCCCGAATAGAAGTCGATGTTCGGGTAGAGCTTCTTCTCGACGAAGTACTCGTCCTTGAGCGCGATCTGCTCAAGCTCCACGGCCACGTCGAGGAGCGGGTCGTCCTTGATGCCGAGCTCGTTGAGAACCTCGTGGGTGGTCTTCTGCATGATGCGAGCGCGCGGGTCGTAGTTCTTGTAGACCCGGTGGCCGAAGCCCATGAGGCGGAACGGATCGTTCTTGTCCTTCGCCTTGGCGATGTACTCCGGAATACGGTCCGGCGTGCCGATCTCCTCCAGCATCTTGAGCGCCGCCTCGTTCGCGCCGCCATGGGCGGGGCCCCACAGGCAGGCGATGCCGGCTGCGATGCAGGCGAACGGGTTTGCACCCGACGAGCCGGCAAGACGCACGGTCGAGGTCGAGGCGTTCTGCTCGTGGTCGGCGTGAAGGATGAAGATCCGGTCGAGGGCCCGCGAGAGCACGGGGTTGACCTTGTACTCCTCAGCCGGAACCGCAAAGCACATCTTCAGGAAGTTTGACGTGTAGTCCAGGTCGTTCTGCGGATACACGAAGGGCTGGCCGATGGAGTACTTGTAGGCCATGGCCGCCAGCGTCGGCATCTTGGCGATCATGCGCATGGAGGCGATCATGCGCTGGTGCGGATCCGAGATGTCCGTCGAGTCGTGATAGAAGGCCGATAGGGCGCCGACGCAGGCGACCATGATGGCCATCGGGTGCGCATCACGGCGGAAGCCGGTGAAGAACCGGTTCATCTGATCGTGCACCATGGTGTGGCGCGTGACGCGGTAGTCGAAGTCCGCCTTCTGTGCAGCTGTCGGCAGCTCACCGTAGAGAAGCAGGTAGCAGGTCTCAAGGAAGTCGCCGTGTTCGGCGAGCTGGTCGATCGGGTAGCCGCGGTAGAGCAGGATGCCCTGGTCGCCGTCGATATAAGTGATCTTCGACTCGGTGGCCGCCGTTGACGTGAAACCGGGATCGTAGGTGAACATCCCGGTCTGGCCATAAAGCTTGGAAATGTCGACGACGCTCGGGCCGATCGTGCCTTCTTTGACCGGCAGCTCCACGGACTTTCCGTCGACTGAAATGGTGCTGTTGCTGGAACTCATTCGTCATGGCCCTTTCAAAAGGAGGCCGGGCAGAACCTAGAGCAACCGGGGGAGCGGAGTAGGCCCTCGGGGCTGCCGAACCAGGGTTTGCCGGTCGGTCGGTTTATGGCGCCTTCGGTAGCTTATCCGTAGATAGGGGGCAAGCACGTCTAAAGGCGAGATTCACCCGCTATGCAGCGGGCGCATCCTTGATCTGGTCGCGCAGCCGCAACAGGGTTTCGTCCTTGCCGAGAACCGCCATGACGTCAAAAAGTCCAGGCGATGTCGCACGGCCGGTCAGCGCCGCCCGGAGAGGCTGCGCCACCTGTCCGAGCTTCGCCCCGAGAGCATCCGCATGCTCGCGCACGACGGCTTCCACACTCTGGGCAGACCAGTCGGAAACGCCATCGAGCTTCTCCGCTAAACCGACGAGGCGTGCGCGGCCATCCGCCAGCAGGCTGGCTGCTTTCTCGTCGAGATGCAGTGGGCGCTGGGCATGGAGGTAATAGGCGCTGTCGAGGAGCTCCACCAGGGTTTTGGCACGCTCCTTCAGGCCTGGCATGGCGGCGATCAGCTTCTGCCGCAGGGCCGGCTTGAAGGTGCGGCCGAGATGGTGCTCATCCTTGTCCAGCTCCGGCAGCAGATCCTCCAGGGCCTGCACCAGCCGCTCGTCATCGGCTTGGCGCATGTAATGCCCGTTGAGGTTCTCGAGCTTGGCGAAATCGAAGCGGGCCGGCGACCGGCCGATGCTGCCGAGATCGAAGGCGTCGATCATCTCCTGGGTGGAGAAGATCTCCTGGTCGCCATGGCTCCAGCCCAGGCGCACGAGGTAGTTGCGCAGCGCCTCCGGGAGGTAGCCCAAGCTGCGGTAAGCCTCGACGCCCAATGCACCGTGGCGCTTGGAGAGCTTGGCTCCGTCGGGTCCGTGGATAAGCGGGATGTGCGCCATCTTGGGCACGTCCCAGCCAAGGGCCTGGTAGATCTGGGTCTGGCGCGCAGCGTTGGTGAGGTGGTCGTCGCCCCGAATGACATGGGTCACCGCCATGTCATGATCGTCCACCACCACGGCGAGCATGTAGGTGGGAGTGCCGTCCGAGCGAAGGAGCACGAGGTCGTCGAGATCCTTGTTCTGCCACACCACGCGGCCTTGAACCTCGTCCTCGACCACCGTCTCGCCCTCATTGGGCGCCTTGAGCCGGATGACGGGCTTCACGTCCTTTGGAGCCTCGGACGGATCGCGGTCGCGCCAGCGGCCGTCATAGCGCAGAGGCCGCCCCTCCTTGCGGGCGCTTTCACGCATCTCCTCCAGCTCCTGCTGGGACGCATAGCAGTAATAGGCGCGGCCCTGGGCCAGCAGGCTGTCGGCGACCTCTTTGTGGCGGGCGGCACGGGAGAACTGATAGACAACGTCGCCGTCCCAATCGAGGCCCAGCCATGTCAGTCCGTCGAGAATGGCCGTAATCGCCGCGTCCGTGGAACGTTCCCGGTCCGTATCCTCGATGCGCAGGAGCATCTTGCCCCCATGGCGCTTGGCGTAGAGCCAATTGAACAGAGCCGTGCGTCCCCCTCCGATATGGAGAAAGCCGGTGGGAGAGGGGGCGAAGCGGGTGACGACGGTCATCGAAGGGAAACCTTGACTGAGAAACCTTGGGTCGCGCGGCTTTGCATCCGCAGCCTTCCGACTCAATCCACAGGGCGGGTTGGGCCGGAGCGTGCGGTCGTCTAGCATGCGTCGAGACCCGCGTTAAGCCGAAGACACCATGGATGACAACCAGGCAAAGCCCCGCATGATGGCGCGTAGTGTCGCGCGGACGGCGGCTTTGCCTCGCTCCTGGGCGGCGAACCTCGAATGGGGCCTCCTCGACGGGCGCGACTGGTTCAGGAAGGCCATCGCTCTTGAGGTCGAGCAGCGCCGGCTCTTTCCCTGGATCTCGGTGTGCTTCGGCATCGGCATCCTTCTGTTCTTCCAGGCCGATGGAAGGGCCTCCCTCTGGGCGCCGGCAGGGGCATTTGCCATCTGCGCTGCATTCGGCGTTGCCCTGCGCCGGAACATGACAGCGCTCATGATCATGATCGCGCTGTCCGCTCTCTTTGCCGGCTTTTCGGCTGGCGTGATCCGAACCCGGAATGTCGCGGCTCCGGTTCTCACGCGTGTCACCATCACGACGCTTGCGGGATTTATCGAGGCGGTAGAGAACCGGGACGAGGGGCGGAGACTTCTCATTCGGGTTGCGGAGATGAAGGATGTTGCGGAGTCTGAGCATCCTCGCCTCGTGCGGGTCTCCCTGCGATCCGGTGCGGATCTGGCGGCCGGGCAGTTCATCACCGGCACGGCTCGCCTGCTGCCGCCACCAGAGGCGGCATGGCCCGGCGGCTACGATTTCGCTCGCGATGCCTACTACAAGGCATCGGGGCCGTAGGCTCCATGGTGGGCCAGGTGCGGCGGGTCGATGCACCGCATTCGCCGGATTGGTCGCTGCAGGTGGCAGCTCAGGTGGACGTGGCCCGCAATGCACTCACCCAGCGTATCGCTACATCCATCGGGGGCGCAGCCGGCGGTGTCGGGGCTGCCCTGGTGACCGGCAAGCGTGGGCTCATTCCGGAGCCTACAAACGACATTCTGCGCGGGGCCGGGATCTATCACATCGTGTCGATCTCGGGTCTCCACATGGTGCTCGCCGCCGGTACCTTCTTCTGGCTGGTTCGCGCGCTTCTGGCGCTGGGTTCAGCGGGCGCGCTTCTCTGGCCGGTGAAGAAGATTGCGGCTGTGGCTACGATGATCGGAGCGACGATCTACTGCGTCTTCTCAGGCTCTGATGTCGCGACCGAGCGCTCGCTCATCATGACCCTGGTGATGTTCGGCGCGGTGCTGGTGGACCGTCCTGCTCTCAGCATTCGCAATCTCTCGATCGCGGCGTTCATCGTCCTTGCCAAGGAGCCTGAGGCTCTGCTGGGGCCCAGCTTCCAGATGTCCTTCGGAGCCGTAGCCGCAATGATGGCTCTGGTGCCGCTGATGCACCGGAAATCGGCCGATGGAAAACCTGCAACTGTTCTCGAACGAGGTCTGCGCTGGGGCGGTCAGGCCATGCTCGGACTCGTGATCACGACCCTGGTGGCCAGCATCGCCACGGCTCCCTTCGCGGCCTATCACTTCCAGTCGCTCAATCCATACGGTCTCGTCGGCAATGCGCTCGCCCTGCCGCTCGTCTCGCTCGTCGTGATGCCGTCGGCCGTTCTCGGCGTGCTGGCATTTCCCTTCGGCCTCGACCGTCCGGTCTGGCAGATGATGGGTGCGGCCGTCGAGCAGGTGCTCGAGGTGTCCGCCTGGGTCGGAAGCTTCAGCGGCTCCACCGTGGTGGTGCCGGCGTTGAGCGTCGGCGCCTTGTCGCTTCTGTGCCTGAGCCTGCTCATCCTGACCATCCCGGCCTCGTCGCTGCGTTTGGTAGCCCTGGTGCCGGCCGGGTTGGGGCTCGCCTTTACGGTGGTGCCGTACCGGTACGATGTCTTCATCGACAGAGAGGGGGCAGGGGCTGCCATTCGCGGCACCAACGGAAAGCTTGCCCTGGTCGGGCGCCCGTCGGGCTTCGTGACCGAGCAATGGCTGCGGGCCGATGGTGACGAAAGGAATGCCGATGATGCCAGCCTCAGGCGTGAGGCACGCTGCGACAGCGCTGGCTGCGTTGTCGTCGCCGGGAATGGACGGTGGATCGCCTTCGTCCAGGATTTTGCCGCCTTCGAGGAGGATTGCCGTCGGGCGAACGTGATCGTCACGCGGCTGCAGGCTCCGACAGCATGCCGGCAGCCTTTCGTTCTGGACGGTGATGCGTTGAAGGAGCGCGGAGCCGCGACACTGCGCTTCGGCCCTGACGTGATCGAGGTCACATCCGTCAGGAAAGGGCGTGAGGTGATCGCCTGGTCAGATGAACGGTCGATCCAGGTCGAAGGATTGCCCGCTCAGGGGCGGCCGAGGATTGCAAGGCCCGTCCCTGAGCAGGATCTTCCGGAAGACGAGGTCAGTACCGGCGAACCAGACTGACGAGCTTGCCCTGGATCTTGACCCGGTCGGGCCCGAGCACGCGGGTCTCGTAAGCCTGGTTGGCGGCCTCGAGGGCAATGGAGGAGCCGCGGCGGCGGAAGCGCTTCAGGGTTGCCTCCTCCTCGTCGATCAGGGCCACGATGATGTCGCCTGTATTGGCCGTGTCCTGGCGGCGGATGACCACGAGGTCGCCGTCGAGGATGCCGGCCTCCACCATGGAGTCTCCGCGCACCTCGAGGGCGAAGTGGTCGCCCTGGGCAAGGAAGTCGCCGGACAGCGTAATCGAGTGGCTGCGGGTCTGAATCGCGGAGATCGGCACACCGGCGGCGATCCGGCCCATGACCGGGATCGCCATCTCGCGGTCCCGCGCATCGGATGCGGGCGTGGGGGCCGCTTTCGCCTTGCCGGCAAGGCCGCCCTCGACCACGCTCGGCGTGAAGCGCCTCTGGCTGCCTGCGCCGCTGGTGCTCTCCGGCAGGCGGATCACCTCCAGGGCGCGAGCGCGGTTCGGCAGGCGGCGGATGAAGCCGCGCTCCTCAAGCGCCGTGATGAGGCGGTGGATGCCGGACTTGGACTTGAGGTCGAGCGCGTCCTTCATCTCGTCGAAGGATGGCGGAACCCCGGTTTCACGCAGCCGCTCATGAATGAAGCGGAGCAATTCGTGCTGTTTGCGCGTCAGCATGGCTGGCCCTTACTGCTCCGCATCGGGAGCGATTCTGAAACAAAGCAAGAACAAGGTAGCCGTTCTTGCTGTGTTCCGCAAGCCTTGAGCTAAGCCATTAGGTCAAATTGTGCATTTTGCTGATGTGCAAGGATGTTCAGCCTCTTCTCGCCCATGCTGGGATCTATTCCTGAACCGCGGAGCCTGGCCCCGGACGGCCAGAAGGCGTGCCGTCAGGATTCAGGCCGTATTTCTTGTAGAAGGCCTGCTTGTCCGCCTCCCGGGCCGCCTGCATTCGCGCCCGCCCGCTCGCCATCCATGCCTTACGGGCCGCGACTCCGCCGATCGCAACCGGAATGGACGCTATCCCCGTCTTGTCGAAGGATGCGGCAATGCCGGTCGCTGCCTGGGTTGCTCCGAGAGCAGAGGCTTCAGCCATGAGTTCAGCATGAGTAGCCGTCGTCGCGGGGCCACGTTGCTGAAGCTGAGAACTTTGAGCGGACCCCTGCGAGATATCGGCCGTCTGGTAGGGCGGAGAGGGTGAGGGGGCCAGCGGCGAGGAGCAGCAGGGTCAACCAACGGGATTTGAACTGTGAGATAGGGTGCATGATAATCCAACATAGGTTCATCCTCAGCGTCATAGATATAGTATTTCATGACATGCCGCTACTGCATAAGGGGGCGACGAACGGATAAGAACCAGGGTCCTCTGCAGTCGAATCGCAGGCAAATAATCCTAATATTGCTCACTCGGCGCGAAATCCTAAGAAACATGCCGAGTATAATATCAGTGGATCATCAGAATACTAACCGAGAGTAATGCTGTATTTTGTAGGTTCACAGAAGAGATTAGGCCAATTTCTTGGGATCCTATATCAACATACAGGTAAGAAGTCGGGCTGCAATTAACCAACAACTTGCTTTCACATTGCTCATAGAGTGAAAATTCGTGTGCCTCTTGCCAAGGCTCCTGCGCCCAAGCCAACAGCGTAAACCAAAGATGAACTTTTATAACATGAAGGGTTGCTTTTCATCCCACTTTGGTGCCATAGCGGTTCTAATATAACATTAAGTAAAATGGCGCGTGGAGAGTGACATGGCAGGCGGTCCAACCCGATGGAATGATGAGGCTTATGTAGCCCAAGGCCGATTCCAGGCAGCCTCCAACATGGCGGTTGCACCGGACGGAACGACCATGATCGTCTGGGAGGAAATCGACGCGAGCGGGATTCGCAGCGTAATCAAAGCCAAGATCGTTTCCTTCGACGGCGAAGTGATCAGAGAACCCTTTCAGGTTAATGTCTTCCCTCAGTCGGAAAGCCCGCAATCCAATTTGCCGTCGACAACAGTTCTGTCCAACGGCAACTTTGC
The DNA here is from genome assembly GCF_056148915.1 of Microvirga sp. jy35. Classification (NCBI taxonomy): domain Bacteria; kingdom Pseudomonadati; phylum Pseudomonadota; class Alphaproteobacteria; order Hyphomicrobiales; family Methylobacteriaceae; genus Microvirga; species Microvirga sp. jy35. The sequence goes on from NZ_JBWBEW010000003.1 coordinate 223,158, forward strand.
TGTCAGCTGGGACGAATATTATCAGAGTGCCAGTGCCATAAGGCTGCAGATTTTCAACTCGGCGGGTCAGCCGGTCGGCGGCAACAATCTTATTGGTGATATTTCGGGCAGACCGGAGGATTCCGAAGTTATTGCATCGAGCAACGGGCGGGGGTTGGTTGTCTGGGAGGCGGGTGGGCAGATCCACTCCCAGATTTTCAACGCCTCCTCCAGCGTTATGACCACTGAGCTTCAGCAGCAGCTCAGCTCCGGCACTCAGACCGTAGCGGATCCCGTCGGGGTTGGGTTGCCAGATGGGAGCTTCCGGGTCGCCTGGGTTGCGACGTCTCCGGACTTCACTGAAATCAAACTTTCCATTGTTGGATCTGGTCCTCCTGCAACAGTTACCTTCAAAGCCTACAATAATCCAGCTAAGGCTGCCGATGTTGAGCTGACCGCTCTCGGAAGTGACCGCTATTTGATCACTTGGGTCGAAACCAATTCTTCCGGCAACACATCCATTCGCGGCCGCATTCAAAACAACGGTGGCGGTTCTGCCTCCGACGAATTCCAGATCGACACGTCTGCGGCAGGTCGGGAAAGCGCACCTGTGGTCGCGGAGGTGGTTGGTGGCGGCTACGTTGTTGCTTGGGTCGAAACTCTCAACGGCAAGAGCATCATCAAGGCACAGCAATTCGTTGGAACAGACAAGTCGGGTGCCGAGATCATCGTCGGTGCTGCGACTACCAGGGATCAGATTGAGCCCCATATCGTCGCACACAAAGATGGTCGCTTCACGATCTCGTGGGCGGAAACCTATCAACCGCCTAACTCCATTACTGTGGTCCAGAATATCCGCAGTCAAACCTTCGACACCCGCCCAGTGGGGTTCACCTGGAATGGCAGTGATAAGAACGACAACTATGTCGGCACGACCGGCAATGACGACCTCAGGGGAGGAGGCGGCATCAATCGCCTGTCGGGCTACAACGGCAATGATACCCTGAGTGGGGGCACACTCGCAGACACACTCAAAGGCGGCGCTGGCACCGATCTCCTCATGAGCAGTGGAGGCGCTGATCACTTCGATGGCGGCGCTGGCGAAGACCGGGTCGCTTATTGGAATTCCGGAGCCGTTCATGTCGACATGACAAACCCTGGCGTCGGCAAAGGTGACGCGGCTGGCGACAGCTTCGTCGGCATCGAAATCATCGATGGCGGCGCAGGCAACGACACAATTGAGGGCAACGACGATAGGACGAGCTTCTGGGGCGCCGATGGCAACGACAATCTCTATGGCCGCGGCGGCGACGACACCTTACAAGGCGGTAATGGCAACGATTTCCTTGTCGGCGGTGCCGGTGCCGACAAGATGTACGGTGAAGCAGGCATCCGCGATACCGTCAGCTATTATGGTTCCGGAGCGGTTAAGGTCTACTTGCACGATACAACCGGCGGCAGCAATACAGGTGATGCAGCCGGAGACACATACTCCGGCATCGAAACCTTCGATGGCTCCGCCAGCGGCGACGTCTTCGAGGGAGACGGGAATGCCAATCATTTCTGGGGCGACGCCGGAAACGACATGCTGGTTGGCGGAGGCGGAAACGATACCCTGGAAGGCAGCAGCGGCGCCGACACTCTTGTCGGCGGGCTTGGCGCGGATATCCTGAAAGGCAGCGATCCTGACCGCGGCGAGGACTTCGACATAGCGGACTACTCGCAAGCAGGGTTGGGCGTGTTTGCAGAGCCTCGGTGACGACAAGCTCTGGGGCGGCTATGGCAACGACACGCTGTGGGGCGGTGCCGGCAAGGATGTGTTCGTCTTCGACGGCAAGTTGGGTACGTCCTCGACGGATTGCAGGGTCAATTACGATACGATCAAGGATTATGACGTAAAGAATGGCTCGATCTGGCTCGACAACGATCTGTTCAAGTCGAACAAGGCGCTCTATGCCGCGATCAAGAAGGGTAAGGAGACCAATCCGCTGAAGATGGCGAGCAAGTTCTTCACCGTTGGCGATAAGGCGAAGCAGGCGGATGATTACTTCGTGTATGACTCCAAGAAGCGCGTTCTCTACTACGATGCAGACGGCTCCGGCTCCAAGGCCGCCATCGAGATGGCGACCTTCACCAACAACAAGGCGTTGAAGAACTTCAAAGCCACAGAGCTGTTCTTTATTTAACTAGAACGGCAACGTTATATAAGGCGGGGCCGGCTTCTCTCGGGAAGCCGGCCCCGATCTTTTGAGCGCGTAGCCCTATGCGTCGTAGGCTTGGGACGGAGAACGATCGATCCAGGACAAGGCCAGGATCAGGAGGGGTGGCTATCAAGTCTCTTATAGGGCCGTGCTCAAGGCAAAAAGAAACCCGCCCTGGTTTGAGACAGGGCGGGTCCGAAGTGCTCCGGCGTTGATCAGATGATCAGGAAGTCTGCCGCGCTCAGCTTCAGATTCTTGTCCAGCGTCGCGAACCGGATTGCCACGGCCGCCCCGGTCCCGTCCGCATCATAGGAAAGGGCGCCGGTCTTCTTGTTGTAGATGACCCGGTCGTTCGCATCCTTTGCTGCCGTGTGGCTGACGAAAGCACCGGATGCGAGCTTGCCGGGAGCAAGTGCGGTGAAGATCGATCTGTCGAGGAGGATGGTGTCGTCCTTGGTCGAAAACTTGGTGATCTTGTCAATCCCTGTACCCAAGGCCGTATCGAACACAAAGGCGTCGCGCCCGGCACCGCCATCGAGGGCATCGCTGCCCATGCCGCCGCTCAGGCGATCGTTGCCGGCCCCGCCGATGAGCTTATCGTTGCCGGTTCGACCTTCAAGGAGGTCATTGCCTGCGAGTCCATCGAGGGTGTTCTTGCCAGAATGCCCCAGCAGGATGTTGGCGTTCGCCGAGCACTTGAGGTTCACCGTCTTGCCGGCACTGAGAGCCTCGTCGGCAGCAAGACCTTCGAACAGCTTGTCGGTAGATGAAAGCGTCGTGTTCTTCGAAACGACACGGGCGTCGAGGCCTCCGGAATCGATGATGATGTCCACCTTGTCCTTGAACTTGTAGACGTCGTTGCCCTTGCCGCCCTTCAGGATGTTTGGGCCTTCACCGCCGCCGCCGATCAGGGTGTCGTTGCCGTCGCCGCCGTCGAGCACGTCGATCCCGTCGCCACCATCAAGATAGTCGTTGCCTGCATTGCCGTAGAGCAGGTCGCGGCCTAATCCTGCTGTCACTCGCTCGCCCGCTGCACTGCCCACGAAACGGTCGTCGAGGACTCTTGTGGTGTCGGTATTCATCTCAACGATGATGGTCTGGTTGGCTCGGGTCCAGTTCACAAAGGCCGTTTTGGACAGATCAAGATCGACAGCCTCGGAAGCGCTCTTGAAGTGGATCGTGTCATTGCCGGCAATGGATCCGTGAACCTGAGAGACGCCAAAGAAGCTGTTGGCGTTGTAGCTGAGGGTCGTTGCCAGGTTCAGGGGCGCAAATGTCAGAACGTCAATGGCAAGAATCGAGTTAAAATGCGCAGAACCCAGAAGCTCGACAACATCCGACTGAATGTCGGCCAAGTCGCCCGAATTGTTCGTGCCTGAGATGTTGACGTTTGAGACACCGCCATTGACCAGGAAGCGGTCATCACCCCCCAAACCATAGTAAATGTAATCTTCTTCGGCGGTGCCGAAGCTAATGGTAAAAACCTCTCCGTCCGGAGTGCCAACTTGAACTGCCATGTTTGCCCCTAATCATTGTATGGACTTTTGTCTTTATAACATTGCATATGTGAGATGACCGAGCAACTTCAGATTGGACTTGCTAAGCTAGCCGGATTGTCGCCCCACTACATACTCCGCACTTCTTACTGCCTCGCAAGATGGAGGCAGCCACGGGCCTACAGCATCTCCCGAATGAGAATTGTTGAGCCTCTCAACAAAACCGCTCCAACCGAATGATCCGGCATGGCTCCCCAGCAGACGCTGCAGGCGCGTGGGGCTGCCTCACGAGGAGGGCATCGGATCGCTCGAGGATGCTCAGCATCGAGGAATCCTGCAGGAGGTGAGGTGTCACAACTGGAAGCATCAGCCGCGCGGGGCCTTGAGCAAGGCTCAAGGGCACGTCCTGCAGCGCAAGCGAGGCCCGCATATAATCCTGCCGCTCCTTGTTGGGCGGAAGATCGGCTCCGAGGATCGCGTCCTCCGTCGGATCGTCTGCGGCCCGCTGGTCGCCTAGGAGGGCACGGATCGCGGGCATGAGGAACAGCACGGCGCAGACGAGGGACGAGACGGGGTTGCCAGGCAAGCCAAGGAGAAGGGTCGATCCAAGCCTTCCGTGCATCAGGGGCTTTCCCGGCCTCAGGGCCACGCGCCAGAAGCCGAGATCCATGCCCCTGCGGCTGAGAGCCTTTTGCACCAGGTCGTGCTCGCCCACCGAGGCTCCGCCCAGGGTCACAAGAATATCGGCATCCAGGTCCTGCGCTGTCTGGATGCGCTCTTCGAGCGCCTCGAGATCGTCGCGGGCAATGCCGAGATCGATGGCCTCGGCGCCGGCCTTCTCCACCATCAGAATGGTGGCTGGGAGACTAGAGGCGGTGATCTGGTCAGGGCCGACCGGTTCGCCTGCCCGTACCAGCTCGTCGCCGGTGGCCAGAATAGCAACCTTGGGCTTCCGATGAACAGGCAGCATCCCGTGGCCCATGGCTGCCGCAAGAGCAATGTGGCGTGCATCGAGGCGCAGGCCTGCCTGGAGGAGGATGTCGCCGGCACAGAAATCCAGACCGGCACGTCGGATATGGCGGTTCGGCCGGGCAGCCTCCTTCACCGTCACCTGATCGCCAGCACGCTCCGTATCCTCCTGCAGCACAACGGCATCGGCGCCGTCAGGCAAGGGGGCTCCCGTGAAGATCCGTACGGCCTCCATGGGGCCGAGAGCCCCGGAATGGCGCGATCCGGCAGCGCTGGTGCCGATCACTTGGAAGATTGCCGGAACTTCGGTGCACTCGGCGCTGCGCACCGCATAGCCATCCATGGCGGAGGCCGGAAACGGCGGCTGGTCGCGCAGAGCGCTGAGATCCTCCGCAAGGGTGCGTCCGGCACCGGAGGCGAGGGGGACAAGCTCGGTGTCGAGCGGTTTCTCCACGCTCGCCAAAACACGAGACAGGGCATCCTCGACCGAAATCAGGCTCATGGGGCCTCGAAATCTCCAGATCGTCCGCCGCTTTTCCGGCGCAGTCGTACGTTCTCGATCCGCATGCCCTTATCGGCGGCTTTCACCATATCGTAGATCGTCAGGCAGGCGACTGAGACTGCGGTCAACGCCTCCATCTCGACGCCGGTCTGTCCCGAAACCTTCACTTCGGCGCTTACGCGCACGCCAGGAAGGCTATCGTCGAGGGTGCAGTCCACCTTCACCTTAGAGATCAGGAGAGGGTGGCAGAGGGGGATCAACTCGTGTGTGCGCTTGGAAGCCATGATGCCGGCAAGCCGAGCGGTACCGAGCACGTCGCCCTTCTTAGCATCACCTTGGCGGATAAGGGCGACCGTTTCAGGCTGCATGACCACGCTTCCCTCGGCGATCGCCGTGCGGCTCGTGACGTTCTTCTCGGAAACGTCGACCATATTGGCCTCGCCCGCTGCATCGAGATGCGTGAGCTTCGTCATGCGGCCTCGCCCGCTGCATCGAGATGCGTGAGCTTCGTCATGCGGCCTCGCCGAACAGGAGCCTGCGGGTGGCTGCCGCCACGTCCGCCTGCCGCATCAGGCTCTCGCCTACGAGGAAGGTGCGGATATCGACCTTCATCAGGCGCTCGATATCCTGCAGCGTGAAGATGCCGCTTTCGCCGACGACGATGCGGTCGGAGGGGATCAGAGGCGCGAGTGCCTCGCTGACGCCAAGCGAAACTTCGAAGGTGCGGAGATTGCGGTTGTTGATTCCGATCAGCTTGGTGTTGAGCGGTAGAGCACGTTCCAGCTCCGCCCGGTCATGCACCTCGACCAAGACGTCCATGCCGAGATCGTGGGAGGTGTCGATCAAGGCGCGGGCCTCGTCGTCCGTGACGCTCGCCATGATCACGAGGATGCAGTCGGCGCCCCAGGCGCGAGCCTCGCAGACCTGATACGGCTCGAACAGGAAGTCCTTGCGCAGAGCCGGGAGACCCGAAGCCTCGCGGGCTTGGCCGAGATATTCCGGCCTGCCCTGGAAGGAGGGCTCGTCAGTCAGAACGGACAGGCAGGTGGCGCCACCCTGGGCATAGGCACGGGCCAGGCTCGGCGGGTCGAAATCGGCGCGGATCAGCCCCTTGGAGGGGCTTGCCTTCTTCACCTCGGCAATGAGCGCGGGCCGCCCTTCGGCAAGGTGGTTCCCGATGGCCTTGGCGAAGCCGCGCGGGGGTGAGGCCTCGCGGGCCCGGCGCTCGATCTCGGCATGGGGGACGGCCGCCTTCGCTGCAGCGATCTCCTGGCGCTTATAGGCTTCAATCTTGCTGAGAACGTCGCTCATAGGCTGGCCACTCAACCGTTCGAGACCTGGACGAGGCGATCAAGGGTAGCCTTGGAAGCGCCGCTGTCGAGAGCACGGGACGCGCGCTCGAGGCCGTCGCGCAGGTTCGCAGCCTCGTCGGCCACCACCAGGGAGGCGGCGGCATTGAGCAGGGCAACGTCGCGATAAGGCGTGCGGGCGCCGTCGAGGACGGCGCGCAACTGGGCCGCGTTGTGCTCGGGGTCACCGCCGCGCAGTTCATCAAGGGACGCGGTCGGCAGGCCAACCTCCTCGGGCGTCACGGAAAAGCGGCGGATGGCGCCGTTCTCCAGCGCCACCACGAAGGTCGGGCCTGTGGTGGTCATCTCGTCGAGCCCGTCCGAGCCGTGCACCGTCCAGACCTTCTGGGAACCGAGCTCCTTCAGAACCTGCGTGAGGGGCTCTAGCCAAGCCTCTGAGAACACGCCGAGAAGCTGGCGCTTGGCGCCGGCCGGATTGGCCAGGGGGCCGAGGAGGTTGAAGATCGTCCGCGTGCCAAGCTCCACGCGCACAGGCGCCACGTGTCGCATGGCAGCGTGGTGCGTCTGGGCGAACATGAAGCACAGCCTGGTCTCGGACAGGCAGCGCTCCAGACCTTCAGGAGCGAGGCCGAGCTTGACCCCGAGCGCCGAGAGCACGTCCGCCGTGCCCGACTTGGAGGATGCCGCCCTATTGCCGTGCTTGGCAACGGGCACGCCGCAGGAGGCCACGATGATCGAAGCCAAAGTCGAGATGTTGTAGCTGCCTTTGTGGTCGCCGCCGGTGCCGACGATGTCGACAGCCTTGTCGGGAGCATTGACGCGCAGCATGCGCCCGCGCATGGCAGTGACGGCGCCGATGATCTCGTCGAGCGCTTCGCCCCTTACCCTGAGCGCCATCAGGAAGGCCCCACCCTGTGCTGGCGTTACCTCGCCGGAGAGCAGGTCGTCGAAGGCATCCCGTGCCTCGTCCCGCGTCAGCGACGCGCCAGTGGCAACCTTGGCGAGGTAGGATTTGAAGGATTCCATCGCTTTCACTGTCCTGCTGGTGCGGCAGCCCCGCCGGTCGCGTGGTGCTTGGCATTCCAAGCCGCCGCGAGCTCGAAGAAGTTGCGCATGATCGTCACCCCATGCTCCGACAGGATGCTTTCGGGATGGAACTGCACGCCATGGATCGGCAGCGCCCGATGGGACAGGCCCATCACGAGGCCATCAGCGGTCTCCGCGGTCACGAAGAGGTCGTCCGGGCAGGTCTCCCGATCCACGATGAGGGAATGATAGCGGGTGGCCTTGAACGGGCCGTTGATGCCGCGGAAGACCGCCTGTCCGCCGTGCTCCACCTCGGAGACCTTGCCATGCATGGGCAGGGGCGCCCGCGAGACGGTGCCGCCGAAGACCTGGCCGATCGTCTGCAGGCCGAGGCATACCCCGAAGGTCGGGATTGCGGGCGAGGCTCGCGTGACCAGATCGAGGCAAATCCCCGCCTCGTTCGGCGTGCCGGGGCCTGGCGAGATCACGATTGCATCCGGCGGATGGCTAAGCACCTCGTCCGTGGTGACGGCATCGTTGCGCACCACGTCCACGGACGTGGCGAGGGGGCCGAGCAGATGCACCAGATTCCAGGTGAAGCTGTCGTAATTGTCGATGACGAGAACGCGGGTCATGGCGCGCCGACGTTCGCGTATGCGACGCCTCCGGTCAAGGGAACCGTTGGCATGAAGCTCATTGCCCGACCCTTGCCTGGCTGGCAAAGCGCACGGCCTCTTCGGCGGCCCGGAACAGGGCCTTCGATTTGTTGATGCATTCCTGCTGCTCGGAGGCCGGGTCGGAGTCGAAGACGATGCCGGCGCCTGCCTGGACGGCCATGCGACCATCCTTGACGATAGCGGTGCGAAGCACGATGCAGGTGTCCATCTCGCCGTTGGCGCCGAAATAGCCGATGCAGCCGGCATAGGGGCCGCGCTTGTCCTTCTCCAGCTCGTCGATGATCTGCATGGCGCGCACCTTCGGCGCCCCTGAAACCGTACCGGCCGGGAAGCCCGCGATGAGCGCGTCGAGGGCATCGAAGCTCGGGTCCAGACGGCCCTCCACGTTCGACACGATGTGCATCACCTGGCTGTAATATTCGAGGAAGAAGGAATCCGTGACCTGAACGGAGCCCATCTCGGCAACGCGTCCCACATCGTTGCGCCCAAGGTCGAGCAGCATCAGGTGCTCGGCCCGCTCCTTCGGGTCGGCCAGGAGGCTCTCGGCGTGAGCCCGGTCCTCGGCGGCCGTGGCGCCGCGGGGGCGGGTTCCGGCGATGGGCCGTATCGTAACCTTGCCGTCGCGGACACGCACCAGAATCTCGGGCGAGGAGCAGACGATCTGGAAATCCTCAAAATCCAGGTAGCAGAGGAACGGCGCCGGATTGACCCGGCGCAGGGAGCGGTAGAGCGCGAAGGCGGGGAGCGGGAAGGCCGAGTCGAAGCGTTGCGAGAGCACCACCTGAAAAATGTCGCCGGCGCGGATGTAGTCCTTTGCCTTGGCCACCATCGCCTCGAATTCGTCCGGCGTGGTGTTGGACACCGGAGGCTCGAAGTGAATCTGCGTCGGGTCGCTGCGGTCGTCCATGGGCAAGGGGTGCTCAAGCGCCGCCGTCACCTCGTCAAGGCGTGAAAGCGCTGTTTCATAGGCCGCCTTGGCGGAGGTGCCCGCCTGAGGGCGCACGGGGGTGATGAGCGAGATTTCGTCCTTCACCGCGTCGAACACCACCATCACGGTGGGACGGATCAGGATTGCGTCCGGCACCTTCAGCACGTCCGGGTTGGGCTCGGGGAGACGCTCCATGAGCCGAACCATGTCGTAGCCCAGGTACCCGAAGAGCCCGGCCGCCATGGGCGGCAGATCGTCGGAGAGGGGCAGGGCGCTTTCCCTGATAAGGGCGCGCAGGCTCTCCAGGGGCGAAAGCTCCTCCACCCTGAACTCCTGCATGCGGCTCAACGTCTGGCGGTCGATGGACGCAACCCCGTCCTGGCAGCGCCAGACGAGGTCCGGATCGAGCCCGATCATGGAGAAACGGCCGCGTGTCGCGCCGCCTTCGACCGATTCCAGCAGGAAGGCCGAGCCCTTCCGTCCGTGGCGCAGCTTCAGGAAAGCCGCAACAGGGGTCAGCAGATCACCCACAAGGGTGGTCCGCAGGACGCCCGCCTCGCCTGACTCGTAGGCGCTGGAAAACGTGTCGAAGTCGGGCGCGAGCGTCATGGCCTATAATTCGCCGCCGGTGGCCTGGCGCAGGGCCTGCTGGTTGATGGTGACGCCGAGTTCCTGGCGTACCTGTGCGATGTACTGGCCGATCAAGTCGTCGCCGATGCCGGTACGGAGCTGATTCTCGGTGTTCTGCGCCTGCTGGGTGGAAGTCACCAGGGGCGGGACCGTGGCGGAGGTGACCTTGAACACGGCGCGTGCATCCGTGCCGTTGGCCGCCTGGCCTGCCTTGCCGACCGGAACGGCGAAGATCCGGTTCACCGCCTCGGCGGTCAGATCGTCCTTGGCCGTATTCCGGGCGAGATCGGTGGCGGTATTGACCGTGGCGCCGACCTCCTGAGCTATGGCCTCGAGCGCCTCGCCCTTCTCCAGGCGCTCCATCAGCCCACGCGCCCTCTCGGAGAGACGCTGGGCAACCTGATCCTCCCGCCACTGGGTGGCGACCTGATCGCGGACCTCGTCCAGGTTCTTCTCGCGGGAGGGCTCGATGCCGGTCACGTCGTACCAGACATAGCCGGTTCCGGTGCGCAGCGCCTCGTTGTCGACGCCGATATCCGACGCGAATGCTGCCTTCACAACAGCATCTTTCGCAGGGACGTCGACCGGATTGCCGGCCTTGTCGAGGCCGTTGGCATCCACTGCCGGGACCTGGACCAGGGTCAGACCCTTCTCCCTGGCGATGTCCGCCAGGGGCTTGGCGCCGGCGCGGAGATCTTCGATCTCGTCGTGGATCCGTTCGATCTGGCCCTGTGCCCGCTCTACGGCGACCTCCTGTCGGAGCTCCGCAGCGACCTCCTCGAAGGGCCGCACGGCTTCAGGTTGAATTTGAGTCACCCGCACGAGGACCGGTCCAAAGCGCCCGGCAACCGGGGCGCTGACCGCGCCCTGCCCGAGGCTGAAGGCAGCGTCCGCCACTGCCTGATCGAGCATCTCGGCCTTCGTGAACGTTCCGAGTTCCAGATCCTGCGGGGACACGTTGCGCTCCGTCGCGACGGACTCGAAGGTTGCGCCTTCCTTGATCTTTGCGGCGGCAGCCTCGGCTTCGACCTGGGACGGGAAGGTGATCTGCTGGACCGTCCGGCGCTCCGGGCTGCCGTATTTCGCCTTCTGCTGCTCATAGCGCGCCCGGGCGTCGGTCTCGGACACGGCATCCGGCTTCGCGAGAGCGGCGGCATCGAGGGCCATGGCCGTCACGGCGCGGTACTCAGGAGCCCGGAACGCACTTTTGCGCTCACCAAAGAACGTCTCGAGCTGTTCAGCCGTGGGGGCAGGGATGTCGCCGGCCATGGCTGCCGTCAGGAGAAGGTAGGTGCTCGCGCGGCGCTCGTTGCCATAGCGATGGAGAGCCTCCTTTGCCACCATAGGCGCATTGATATCCCCGGCCAGGGCCTCGGCGAGGTGAAGGCGTGCCATGGCAGCACGCTGCTCCTGCACGAAGCCGGCCTCGGAGAGGTTGATGTTGCGCAGGGCCTGATCGAAGAGGGCACGGTTGAACTGGCCATCCGCACCTTTGAAGGCAGGATTGTTGACGATCGAGGCGACCACAAGCTGATCAGACACCGAAAGGCCCATTTCCCTGGCCTTCTCGGCCATGACGGCTTCCGTCACCAGGTTGTTGATCACCTGCTGGTCGAGGCCGAAGGCACGGGCCTGCTCGGGGCTGATGACCGTTCGGAACTGGCGTCCGAGCCGCTGCAGCTCGTTGGTGTAGGCATTGCGGGTCTGCTCGACTGTGATTGTCGTGTCGCCAACCTCGGCCACGGTGGAAGCGGGCGTCGCACGGAAGATGTCGCCGATGCCCCAGATGGCGAAGCTGACAATGAGGGCGCCGAAAAAGATGGTGGCGATGGCTTTGCCGACTATGGTCTGCCCAGCCTTGCGCATGTTCCGAAGCATCGTGAACCCGTTTTCCAAAAAATCGTTAAACCTGCCGATAAACGATCGGGGGCTCTACGAAAAGGGCAAGTCTGGTTGAAAGAAGGCTCGAGCCTCTGCTAGTGCCAAGTTATCAAGCGCGACAGGAGTGCCTCATATGAGCATCGATAGGCCGCGCCCGCTGGTTGCGGGCAACTGGAAGATGAACGGGTTGCGGACCTCGGCCAGGGTGCTGGAGGAGATCCACGCCGGTTATACCCCAGGCCTCAAGGCAAAGGTGGAGCTGGCCGTCTGCCCGCCCGCGACCCTGATCGGCCAACTCGCGCAGCTCTCGGTCGGATCCCGGGTCGCCATTGGGGGGCAGGACTGTCATGCCAAGGAGTCGGGCGCCTTTACCGGAGACCTGTCTGCCGAGATGCTGGCCGATGCCGGTGCGACTTATGTGATCGTCGGCCATTCCGAGCGCCGCCAGTACCATAGGGAAAAGGACACGGATGTCTGCGCCAAAGCGGTGGCCGCCCACCGGGCGGGTCTCACGGCCCTCGTCTGCGTCGGCGAGACTCGGGAGGAGCGCGAGGCCGGCAAGGCTCTTTCCGTGGTGAAGAAGCAACTGCGCGGCTCAATCCCGGTCGATTCGAACAGCCATAACCTTGTGGTCGCCTATGAGCCTGTCTGGGCTATCGGCACCGGCTTGACCCCGACAACAGCCGATGTGGCGGAGGTCCATGCGGCCATCCGTGAGGAACTGAAGCGCCTTGTCGGCAAGGCGGATGCGCCCAAGGTCCGCATCCTCTATGGCGGTTCCGTCAAGCCCTCCAATGCCGCTGAGCTGATGGCGGTGGAGAACGTCAACGGCGCCCTCGTGGGCGGCGCGAGCCTCGTGGCGGCCGATTTCCTGGCCATTGCAGGGGCTTATCTGGGGTAAGTGCGAAAAGGCCGCTTGCGGGTCTTTGATCCTGGGCCCACCTATGCTACAGGCCGCCGCAACGAACGGATTGCGAGCGGCTGTCGCCCTGTGCGCAGCCGCTTGAGGTTTTTGAAAACGATGCAAACAGTTCTCATCATCATCCACCTGATCGTCGTGCTTGCCCTGATCGGCGTGGTTCTCCTTCAGCGCTCCGAGGGCGGCGGCATGGGCCTCGGCGGCGGTGGAGGCGGCGGCGGTGGAGTCTCCGGCTTCATGACCGGGCGCGGCCAAGCCAATGCGCTCACCCGTGCGACCGCGGTCCTGGCAGGTCTCTTCTTCGTGACGAGCATCGCGCTCACCGTCATGGCGACGTCCAACCGGGCTCCACGCTCGATTCTCGATGGCACCGCGCCGGCGGCTCCAGGCCAGCAGGCTCCGGCCGGCGGTCAGGGCGGCGGCAACGTGCTGGAGCAGCTGCAGCGTCTCCAGGGCGATCAGCCGACGGCTCCCGCACCGGGCTCTCCGGCGCCTGCGCCAGCAGCGCCTCAGCAGTAAACGAACCCAGGGCCGGTGCTTCCGGCCCTCTCTTTTTGTGGATGGCTTTTGGGTTGACCGGTTCGCGATTGCGAATCGGCGCCCGATGTTTATGGATAGGGGTCCATGACGCGGTACGTATTCATCACCGGCGGCGTGGTGTCTTCGCTCGGCAAGGGGCTGGCTTCGGCGGCCCTCGGAGCGCTTCTCCAAGCACGCGGTTACAAGGTTCGGCTTCGCAAGCTCGACCCATATCTCAACGTCGATCCGGGGACGATGAGTCCCTATCAGCACGGCGAGGTCTTCGTGACCGACGATGGTGCTGAGACCGATCTGGACCTCGGCCATTACGAGCGCTTCACCGGCGTGCCGGCCACCAAGGCCGACAACATCACCACCGGGCGCATCTATCTCGACATCATCACCAAGGAGCGCCGTGGGGACTATCTCGGCGCGACCATCCAGGTGATCCCGCACGTCACCAATGCCATCAAGGACTTCGTCATCACCGGCAACGAGGGCTTCGACTTCGTCCTGGTCGAGATCGGCGGCACGGTGGGCGATATCGAAGGCCTGCCGTTCTTCGAGGCCATCCGCCAGCTCGGCAACGATCTTCCGAGAGGACAGGCCATCTACGTCCATCTCACGCTGCTTCCGTTCATCCCGTCCGCCGGCGAGCTGAAGACGAAGCCGACGCAGCACTCGGTGGCGGAACTGCGCTCGATCGGCATCCAGCCCGACATCCTGCTGTGCCGCACCGACCGCGAGATCCCGAAGGACGAGCGGCGCAAGCTCGCCCTGTTCTGCAACGTGCGCGAGACAGCGGTGATCGAGGCGCGGGACGCCCGTTCCATCTATGACGTGCCGCTGGCCTACCACGAGGCAGGCCTCGACAGCGAGGTGCTGGCAGCCTTCGGCCTCGACACGGCCAAAACTCCGAACCTGACCCGCTGGACAACGATCTCGGACCGTGTCCACAACCCGGAGGGCGAGGTCAACATCGCCGTCGTGGGCAAGTACACCGGCCTGAAGGATGCCTATAAGTCGCTCATCGAGGCGCTGCACCACGGCGGCATCGCCAATCAGGTAAAGGTGAACCTCGAGTGGATCGAGAGCGAGATCTTCGAGAACGAGGATCCGGCTCCATTCCTGGAAGGCATTCACGGCATCATGGTGCCCGGCGGCTTCGGCCAGCGCGGCGCCGAGGGCAAGATCCGGGCGGCCCGCTTCGCCCGCGAGCGCAAGGTGCCGTATTTCGGCATCTGCTTCGGCATGCAGATGGCTGTTATCGAAGCGGCCCGCTCCCTTGCGGGCATTCAGGATGCGAGCTCCACCGAGTTCGGCCCGACCTCGGAGCCGGTCGTCGGCCTCATGACCGAGTGGCTGCGGGGCAACGAGCTTGAGAAGCGTACTGCCAGCGGCAATCTCGGCGGCACCATGCGGCTTGGCGCCTATCAGGCTTCACTCAAGTCCGGCAGCAAGGTGGCTGAGATCTATGGCGGCACGGAGATCTCCGAGCGCCACCGGCACCGCTACGAAGTGAACATGTCCTATCGCGAACAGCTTGAGGCGAAGGGCCTGCGATTCTCGGGCGTTTCGCCGGACGGCATCCTGCCCGAGATCGTCGAGTACGAGGACCATCCATGGTTCATCGGCGTGCAGTACCACCCCGAGCTGAAGTCCCGTCCGTTCGAGCCGCACCCTCTCTTCAAGAGCTTCATCCACGCGGCCGTGGAGCAAAGCCGGCTGGTTTGATGTTAACCTGAACCGTCGCGCCCTGAACTTTACGGACGCGACTGACAGGAAAGAACCCGATGACCCGCCGGATCGACCACCTCGTTGTTGCTGTTGAAGATCTCGACCAAGCCGGAGCCTTCTATGGGCGCCTCGGCTTTAAGGTCGGCGCCCGCAACCGCCATCCCTGGGGCACCGAGAACCGGATCATCCAATTTTCCGGCTCCTTCATCGAGCTGCTCACCGTGGGCGAGGGCGCGGCTATTGCGCCTCATCAGGCAAGTGCCTTCAGCTTCGGGGCTTTCGTGCAGGGCTACCTGCGCGCCCGCGAAGGCCTGGCCATGCTCGTCCTGGACAGTCAGGACGCCGAGGCCGACGCCGCGCTCTTCGCGGAGAAAGGGATCGGATCCTTCGAGCCGTTCCATTTCGAACGTGCCGGACGCCGGCCCGACGGCAGCGAGACAAAGGTCGCGTTCACGTTGGCCTTCACGTCACCCGAGAATTCTCCCAAGGCAGGCTTCTTCGTCTGTCAGCAGCATTATCCTGAAAACTTCTGGAATCCTGAGTTCCAGCGCCATGACAATCAGGCTATCCGGATCTCGTCCGTTACCCTTACGGCCCCGGAGCCGGAGCGGCTTCGCACGTTTCTTGGCGCCTTTACAGGCGTGCAGCCGGGAAGCCCCGACGGGGACGATCTCTCCTTCCGCTTGCACGAGGGCCACATCGACGTTTTGACCCCGGACGATGCGGCGGAGATCTACGGCTCCATCGAGGCCGAGCTCGATCAGCCTTCCCTCGTGGCCTTCGCTGTTCGGGTCGAGGATATCCAGCGGCAGGCGAGGTGGCTCGATGCGGCGCAGATCCCCTATCAGCATATGGGGAGCAGGCTCATTGTCCCTGCCAGTGCCGCATTCGGCGTCGCGATCGCGTTTGAGCCAACGTAATGTTAACCATATCCCCTTAAGCGGTTGAAAAATAATCAACCCTTGGGGGATTTTCCGTGGCTGCTTCTCTCGCGGGCTTGCCCGACTTCCTGATCTTCTTCGTGCTCGCCGTCGCGCTGGTGGGGCTGTATCTGGCCATCTACACGCTCGCGACAATGCACAACGAGTACGCGCTCATCCGGGAGAACGTGATTTCCGCCGCCACGGCCCTTGGCTTCAGCCTCGTGGGCTTCGCCTTGCCGCTCGCCAGCGCCATCGTTCATGCCCAGACCATCGTCGACTGCCTCGTCTGGGGTCTGGTCGCGCTGGCCGTGCAGATCGTCGTCTACTGGCTGGTGCGGATCGTGATGCCGAACCTTTCGCAGCGGATTGCGGCCGGCGAGATGGCGGCAGCCCTGTTCCTGGGCGCTTCATCCCTGTCCGCCGGCATCATCAATGCTGCCGCAATGACGTTCTGATGGACCAGGCGACAGCCTGTCGCCTCAGGCCTCCAACTCTACAAGTCTGGCGAATTGCAGGATTTCCGCCCGCATGGAGGGCGGTACGAGCATCGGGTTTCTGTGGCGCACCGCGTAGAGCATCGCGATCCGCTCAATCGCCCTGAGATAGAGATCTGGAACCTCGGCCTCGCCCCACTCAAAAGCTTGGTAATCCCGCAGGTTCATGTCGATCTCATGCGCCATCCTGCTCTGGGTGAAGCCAAGGGCCGATCGTATTGCAACGAGTTCCTGCATCTTCTCGTGATCTGACATCAGTGCGCCTCCCACGCGCTGTCGAGTAAATTCTTGTCGTTTTGTTCGTTGCCCGCAGGGAAATTTTCTTAGTTCTTGTTGTTCCTTCTATATTGTTTAGATGATTACCTAAAGTAAAGTTTCTTCCGTCAGACGATGAGGTTGTGCCGATACTTTGGTTAAGGCCATGATATCAAAGCGCTCGCCGTGAAATGCGATCTGCCATGTGCAGGGACGTCGAGAGAGCCTCTCCGGCGTTCGGCAGCGTGACCCATCCCGGCTCATCGAGGCGCGATCAGGCACATCGACACTTTGCCTTTGACGCCAAAAAGGCTAGTGACGGCTCATGACCGACATCAATCAACACCCTGCCGTTGTCGAGGCCGGCTCCGTCCGCTTCGGAAACCACCTGCCGCTCAGCATCATCGCCGGGCCCTGCGCCATGGAAAGCCGCGATCATGCCCTCGAAATGGCGGCTGCGCTCAGCGAGATCGCCGGCAGGCTGGGAATGGGTCTCGTCTATAAATCCTCCTTCGACAAGGCAAACCGGACATCGATCTCCAGCGCCCGTGGCATCGGAATCGACAAGGCGCTCGCCATCTTCTCCGAGGTCAAGGAGAGATACGGACTGCCGGTGCTCACCGATGTCCATGAGAACGATCAGTGCGCGGCCGTTGCGGAGGTGGTCGACATTCTCCAGATCCCGGCCTTTCTCTGCCGTCAGACCGATCTTCTGGTCGCCGCCGCCAGGACCGGCCGGGTGGTCAACGTGAAGAAGGGCCAGTTCCTGGCTCCCTGGGATATGGCGAATGTCGCCGATAAGGTGAAGGCGGCGGGCAATCCGAACGTCATGCTCACGGAACGAGGCGCCTCCTTCGGCTACAATACCCTCGTGTCCGACATGCGCAGCCTGCCTATCATGGCCGAGACGGGCGCTCCGGTGATCTTCGACGCTACCCACTCCGTGCAGCAGCCCGGCGGGAAAGGCTCGACCTCAGGCGGTCAGCGCGTATACGTTCCGGTCCTCTCCCGTGCGGCCGTCGCGGTGGGCGTTGCCGGTGTCTTCATCGAGACGCATCAGGACCCGGACAAGGCACCGTCGGACGGCCCCAACATGGTCCCGCTCAGGGAGCTTGAGGCGCTGCTCGCGCAGCTCAAGGCCTTCGACGCCCTGGCGAAGAACCGGCAGGCTTAAGGCCCGAGGATCCGTTCCATGTGCCATTGCGAGAGCAGGTCTGCATTCCTGCCGCTCGCGTAACGGCGCGGTCGTGTTAGGAAGCTAAAGCTTTTCCACGGTTCCTCCTTCAGGCACCCATGTCATCCCGCAAGCTGATCCTGATTCTTGCCGCCAGCGGCTTTGCCAGTACCTTCTCCGGCCGTGCCGTCGAGCCGATGGTTGGCGTCATTGCCCGGGACCTGAGCTCCACGCCGCAGACGATTGCCCTTCTCTCCGCTGCCTTCGCGCTGCCCTATGCCTTCATCCAGCCCGTCCTGGGACCCGTCGGCGACGCCCTCGGCAAGGAGCGCGTGATGAAGGTGGCTCTGGCAGTGCTCTTCCTTGCCCTGGCCTGCTCCATCTTCGCCCCCGATCCTTCCACCCTCTTCACGCTTCGCATCATTGCCGGTGCCGCTGCCGGCGGGTCGATTCCACTCTCCATCGCGCTGATCGGTGACCGGGTGGACATGGCGCAGCGCCAGGTGGCCCTGAGCCGATACTTCATCGCCGTCATCATCGGACAGTTGGCCGGCTCTTCATTTGCGGGGCTGCTCGCTGAATGGATCGGCTGGCGTGGCGTCTTCTCCCTCTCCACCTTCATGGTCGCCCTGGCCCTTGCCGCTACCGTCGTCGGTTTCAGGGAAGCGCTCCCAGGAGGACAGTTCGATCTTAAGGGCGCGCTCCTGCGTTACCGGGACATCCTCTCAAATCCGCGCGCGCTGACCCTCTTCAGCCTCGTTTTCGTGGAGGCCATCGTCATTTTCGGGATCTTCCCCTATGTGGCGCCCTTGCTCGAAGAGCGGGGCGGGGGCGGTGCCACTGAGGCCGGCTTTGCCCTGGGCGGTTTTGCCATCGGCGGGCTCGTCTACTCCGCGCTCGTCGCCTGGATGCTGAAGCGGCTCGGCATCGGCCGCATCCTTCTGGGCGGCGGCTTCTTTGCCGCCGCCGCACTCGTTGTGGTGGGATTGGGCGGCGACTGGAAGCTCGACGCCGCCGCCATGGTCTTTCTGGGGCTCGGCTTCTACATGCTCCACAACACCTTCCAGGCCCAGGTGACGGAGGTGGCACCAAACGCACGAGCCTCAGCCGTCGCACTCCACGCCTTCTCGTTCTTCTGCGGTCAGGCGTTGGGCGTCGTGCTGATGGGCCTCGGCTTGCGCAACATCGGCCTGACCGGAGCAACGTCCGTTGCCGCTCTGGTCATTCTGGGCGTTGGTGTTGCCGCATCCTTCGCCCTGACGCGGCCGGCTGCTCAACGGGCCCGGTAAGGGGCGACGCCCTGGTCTGGCAGCCAGAGGTTCTTCGGCACCTCGCCAGTCTGCCAGAAAACGTCGATCGGAATGCCCCCGCGAGGATACCAGTAGCCGCCGATGCGCAGATAACGGGGCTCCAGCAGATCGGCCAGGCGCTTGCCGATCGCTACAGTGCAGTCTTCGTGGAAGGCGCCGTGATTGCGGAAGCTGTGCATATAGAGCTTCAGCGACTTGGACTCGACGAGCCATGGCCCGGGCACGTAATCGATCACGATGATCGCGAAATCCGGCTGGCCTGTCACCGGGCAGAGAGAGGTGAATTCCGGTACGGTAAAGCGGGCCAGATAGTCGATGTCGGGGTGCGGGTTCGGTACCCGGTCGAGCTGTGCAGCTTCCGGTGAGTCGGGGAGGGTGCTCGCCTGCCCAAGCTGGAGGGTGGATTCCGTCATAGAATTTCGCCTAGAATCGAGGGGATGGATGCTCTTGCCGTCCTTGCCCGTCTGCTCATTTCGGTCAATAAGCCAACCCATGACTTGAGGCCGCACCCGCTCCCCGGGCTGTCCCGGCCGCACTTCAGCCAGCAGGAGCCTGCTTTATGACAGCAATCATCGACGTCTTCGCCCGCCAGATCCTCGACAGCCGAGGCAATCCCACCGTCGAGGTGGATGTCACCCTAGAAGACGGCTCCATGGGCCGAGCCGCAGTGCCCTCCGGTGCCTCTACGGGCGCCCATGAGGCGGTCGAGCTGCGCGACGGTGACAAGTCGGTCTATCTCGGCAAGGGCGTGCTCAAGGCCGTCGATGCGGTGAACAACGAGATCCTCGACGCCATCGGCGGCATGGATGCGGAAGAGCAGATTGCCATCGACGAGGCCATGATCGAGCTCGACGGCACCCCGAACAAGGCGCGCCTCGGCGCGAACGCCATCCTCGGCGTATCGCTGGCAGTCGCCAAGGCCGCGGCCGAAGCGGCGGCGCTGCCTCTCTACCGTTATGTGGGCGGCACCCAGGCCCGCGTTCTGCCGGTGCCGATGATGAACATCATCAACGGCGGGGCCCATGCGGACAATCCCATCGACTTCCAGGAATTCATGATCCTGCCCGTCGGCGCGCCGACCCTGGCGGAAGCCGTGCGCATGGGTGCCGAGGTATTCCACACCCTCAAGAAGGCGCTGAAGGATGCCGGCCACAACACCAATGTGGGCGACGAGGGCGGCTTCGCCCCGAACCTGCCCTCCGCCGAAGCCGCGCTCGACTTCATCATGAAGTCCATCGAGCAGGCCGGCTACAAGCCAGGCAAGGACATGGTGATCGGCCTCGACTGCGCGGCCACCGAATTCTTCAAGGATGGTGCCTACCATTATGAGGGCACCGGCCAGACGCTGAACCCGCAGCAGCAGGCCGAGTACCTCGCGAAGCTTGTCTCCGCCTATCCCATCGCCACCATCGAGGATGGCATGTCCGAGGACGATTGGGAGGGCTGGAAGGCCGTGACCGACCTCATCGGCGCCAAGTGCCAGCTCGTCGGCGACGACCTCTTCGTCACCAACGTGACCCGCCTGTCACAGGGCATCGGGCAGGGCGTCGCCAACTCGCTCCTCGTGAAGGTCAACCAGATCGGCTCGCTCACCGAGACGATGGCCGCCGTCGATATGGCCCACCGGGCCGGCTACACCGCCGTCATGTCCCACCGCTCGGGCGAGACGGAGGATTCCACCATCGCGGACCTCGCCGTCGCCACCAATTGCGGACAGATCAAGACTGGCTCGCTGGCTCGCTCGGACAGACTGGCGAAGTACAACCAGCTCATCCGCATCGAGGAGGAGTTGGGCTCGCAGGCGAAATATGCCGGTCGGGCGGCCCTGAAGGCGCTTGCCTGATCCGACTAGAACTAAAGGCATCACATTCTGCGTCATGGCCGGGCTCGTCCCGGCCATCCACGTTCTGGGAGCCACCACGCCCAAAACATAGATGCCCGGCACAAGGCTGGGCATGACGCGGAGGATGGCAGCCGCGTTCCCCTGAAGTCCTCAACATCTCCTTAACCATGCAGCTGTAGGATCCAGCCTTATGGTGATCCGCAGACGCGCACGACGATTCCTGATCCCGCTGGTGCTCTACAGCATTTCAGCGGCTGTCGCCGGCTACTTCGTGCATCATGCCCATAGCGGTGCGCGCGGTATCGAGGCCCGACATAAATATGAAGCCCAAGTGGCCGAACTTTCCGGCGAGCTCACGGGTTTAAAGACCCAGCGCTCCGACTGGGAGCGACGCATAGCGCTGCTGCGGAGCGATCAGATTGACAGGGATCTGCTCGAGGAACGAGCGCGCGTAATGTTAGGACGTGTGCATAAGAACGACCTCGTCATCATCACAGGTCCGTAAATCAGCATAGTCCGAAAGTTCTGCTTAACTTGATTCGAGTTAAGAGCGAATAAGACTTACATATCAGATGTTTGCGCTTTTCATTGTGCAGCGCAAAACGGCTTTTAGCCCACTCGATTTCCCTTCCCGTCTGCGCTACAACTTTCGTCGAGGAAACCCTTCGGAGGACCCGATGGCTGTTGCTGCCCGCAAGGCGGGCCGTGCCGGTGCAGGCGCGGCTAACAAGACCACTTCCACAAAAGGCTCCACGCGCGGAGTCGCTGCCAATTCCCCACAATTCGACAAGAACCAGGATCTCTCGGCCTACAACGAGATGCTTCTGATCCGGCGCTTCGAGGAGAAGTCCGGCCAGATGTACGGCATGGGCCTGATCGGCGGTTTCTGCCATCTCTACATCGGCCAGGAGGCTGTCGTCGTCGGCATGCAGATGGCGACGAGGGAGGGCGACCAGGTGATCACCGGCTATCGTGATCACGGTCACATGCTCGCATGCGGCATGGACGCGAAGGGCGTTATGGCCGAACTGACCGGGCGCCGCGGCGGCCTGTCGAAGGGCAAGGGCGGCTCCATGCACATGTTCTCCAAGGAGAAGCATTTCTATGGCGGCCACGGCATCGTCGGCGCACAGGTTTCGCTGGGCACCGGCATCGCGTTTGCCAACCATTACCGCGAGAAGGGCAATGTCTGCCTGACCTATTTCGGTGACGGTGCCGCCAACCAGGGTCAGGTCTACGAGAGCTTCAACATGGCGCAGCTCTGGAAGCTGCCCGTGGTCTACGTGATCGAGAACAACCGTTACGCAATGGGCACCGCGGTGTCGCGCGCCTCGGCCCAGACCGACTTCTCCAAGCGCGGCGTGTCCTTCGGCATCCCGGGCGAGCAGGTGGACGGCATGGACATCCGCGCGGTTTACGCCGCCGGTCAGCGTGCCATCGAGCATGCCCGTTCCGGCAAGGGGCCTTACATCCTCGAGATGCAGACTTACCGCTATCGCGGCCACTCCATGTCCGACCCGGCGAAGTACCGCACGAAGGACGAGGTGGCCCGCATGCGCGAGGAGCACGACCCCATCGAGCAGGTGCGCCGCCGTCTGCTGGAGAGCTGGAAGCTGTCGGAAGACGAGCTGAAGTCCATCGACAGCCGGGTGCGCGAGATCGTCAACGAGGCGGCCGAGTTCGCCACGCACGATCCTGAGCCCGATCCGTCCGAGCTCTACACCGACATCCTTCTCTAGTGCATGGGGCAGAAAAGTGAGAACCGGTTTTCTGATGACCCCATGCTCCATCAAAGAATTGGCTTTGATCGCCTGATCGAAGCCTAGGCGGCGCCTTCGCGCCGCTTCTCCCCGAATCTCGCCGCTGCGACAATCAAAACGAGTCTTTTAATGGCGATCGATATTCTCATGCCTGCCCTCTCGCCCACCATGGAGCAGGGGAAACTGGCCAAGTGGCTGAAAAAGGAAGGCGATCAGGTCAAGCCCGGCGACGTGCTGGCCGAGATCGAGACCGACAAGGCGACCATGGAGGTCGAGGCGATCGACGAGGGCGTCCTCGCCAAGATCCTGGTCTCCGACGGCACCGACAATGTGGCCGTGAACACCCCCATCGCGATTCTCGCCGGCGAGGGGGAGGACGTGTCGGCCGCAGCCTCCTCGGCAAAGGCGCCTGCAACTCCGGAGCCGGAAGCCCAGCAGGCTCCGACGCCCGATATGCAGGCGGAGGGTATGGCCGACCGTCCGGCCCCAGCAGAGCGTCCCGAGCAGGAGGGTCTCTCGACTCCGGCGGCTCCGTCGGTCATCACGAACCGCTCCAGCTACAACGCCATGGCGGAGATCCCCGAAGGGACCGAGCTGGTCAACATGACCGTGCGCGAGGCTCTGCGCGACGCCATGGCCGAGGAGATGCGCAAGGACGAGAGCGTCTTCGTCATGGGCGAAGAGGTGGCCGAGTACCAGGGAGCCTACAAGGTCACGCAAGGGCTGCTGCAGGAGTTCGGCGCCAGACGCGTGATCGACACGCCGATCACCGAGCACGGCTTTGCCGGCGTCGGCGTTGGCGCGGCCTTCACGGGACTGCGTCCCATCGTCGAGTTCATGACCTTCAACTTCGCCATGCAGGCGATCGACCAGATCATCAACTCTGCGGCAAAGACCCTCTACATGTCCGGGGGCCAGCTCGGGGCTCCTATCGTGTTCCGCGGCCCCAACGGCGCTGCGGCCCGCGTGGGCGCCCAGCACAGCCACGACTATGCGGCCTGGTACTCCAACGTTCCGGGCCTCAAGGTCATCGCGCCCTACACGGCGTCCGACGCGAAGGGGCTCCTCAAGAGCGCCATCCGCGATCCGAACCCGATCGTCTTCCTGGAAAACGAGATCCTCTACGGTCAGTCCTTCCCTGTGCCGAAGCTCGACGACTTCACGGTGCCGATCGGCAAGGCGCGCATTCATCGCGAGGGCAAGGACGTGACCATCGTGTCCTTCTCCATCGGCATGACCTACGCGCTCAAGGCCGCGCAGGAGCTGGAGAAGGAAGGCATCGACGCGGAGGTTATCGATCTTCGCACGCTCCGCCCCATGGATAGCGACACCATCGTCGCCTCGGTCATGAAGACGGGCCGCTGCGTGACGGTGGAAGAGGGCTTCCCGCAATCGGGTGTCGGCGCCGAGATCGTCACACGCATCATGGAGAACGCGTTCGACTACCTCGATGCGCCCGTGATCCGCGTGACCGGCAAGGACGTGCCGATGCCGTATGCGGCCAATCTCGAGAAGCTCGCGTTGCCGAACGTGGGCGAAGTGGTGCAGGCGGCGAAGGCCGTTTGCTACAGGTGACGCATGGCTGAGCGGAAATTCGAAGCCCTCAACGTTCCACCCGATGTGCTCGAAAAAGGCGGCGTCGAGATCCTGAGGGCTTCTGTGGTCGAGGGCGAGGTGAGCATCGCTCTGCGCCGCGCCTTCGACGATCCGTTCACCTGGGGCGTGCTCCTGGTGGACCTCGCCCGCCACGCGGCTCGCGTCTACGCTATGGAAACGGAATTCTCCGAGGAGGAGGCTCTGGCCGAGATTGCCGCCGGCATTCAGGCCGAGCTGGACGATCCGAGCGATCCCGGCTCGACGCAAGCCATCAATTAAATTCTCTCAAGTCAGGATTTCAGAACGCCATGCCCATCAACATCCTGATGCCCGCCCTGTCTCCCACCATGGAAAAGGGCAACCTTGCCAAGTGGCTGAAGAAGGAAGGCGACACGGTGAAGTCCGGCGATGTGATCGCCGAGATCGAGACCGACAAGGCCACCATGGAAGTGGAGGCGGTGGATGAAGGCATCCTCGCCAAGATCGTCGTGCCCGAAGGCACCGCGGACGTTCCCGTCAACGAGCTTATCGCGCTGATCGCCGCTGAGGGCGAGGATCCGAAGAGCGTCACGGCCCCGGCTTCCGGCGGCGGTGCGGCAGCGCCTGCGCCCAAGCCGGAGGCTGCACCTGTACCTGCTCCTGCTGCTCCTGCAGCCGCGCCCCAGCCGCAGGCCAACACCATTCAGGGTGACCCGAACGCCCACATGTCATACGCCCGCGTCGATCAGGCTCCCGAGGGGCCAGCGCAGGCAGCAAAGCCCAACGGGGCAGGGCAGCCGCAGGCTTCCGGTAACCGCGTCTTCGCCTCGCCGCTCGCCAAGCGCATTGCCCGTGAGGCCGGGGTCGATATCGCTTCTGTTCAGGGTTCAGGTCCCCACGGCCGCATCGTCGAGAAGGACGTGCGCGCAGCGCTCCAGGGCGGCGGCACGAAGCCTGCACCCGCTCCGGCGGCCTCTGCTGCTCCGGCTCCTGCACCGGCAGCAAAACCTGCGGCTCCCCAGCTCGCCCAGAGCATGGGCGCCGATCAGGTGAAGGCCATGTTCGAGGCCGGCTCCTACGAGGAAGTGCCACTCGACGGCATGCGCAAGACCATAGCCAAGCGCCTCGTCGAGTCCAAGCAGACGGTGCCGCATTTCTATCTGTCGCTCGACTGCGAGCTCGATGCCCTCATGGCCCTGCGCGAGCAGATCAACGCGGCCGCGGGCAAGGACAAGGACGGGAAGCCCGCTTACAAGCTCTCGGTCAATGACTTCGTCATCAAGGCTCTCGCCATCGCGCTCCAGCGCGTGCCCGATGCCAACGCGGTCTGGGCCGAGGATCGCATCCTGAAGATGAAGCATTCTGATGTGGGCGTGGCGGTTGCCATCGAAGGCGGCCTGTTCACGCCGGTCGTGCGCAAGGCCGAACAGAAGACGCTCACCGCCATCTCGGCCGAGGTGAAGGACATGGCGGTCCGCGCCCGCACCCGTCGCCTGAAGCCCGAGGAATACCAGGGCGGCTCCACGGCGGTGTCAAATCTCGGCATGTTCGGCATCAAGAACTTCCAGGCTGTCATCAACCCGCCGCAGGGAACGATCCTCGCGGTCGGCGCCGGCGAAAGCCGAGTCGTGGTGAAGAACGGCGCTCCAGCCGTCGTGCAGGCCATGACCGTGACGCTCTCCTGCGACCACCGCGTGGTCGACGGCGCGCTCGGGGCGGAACTGCTGGCGGCCTTCAAGCAGCTCATCGAGAGCCCGATGGGGATGCTGGTGTGAGGCTAGCCTCAGCCCTTCTCCCTCCCCCTTGCGGGGAGGGGCAGGGGTGGGGGTCGTAACGCATGCTCGCGATAACAGAACCTGCAATGTCGTGGAACCAGCCACCCGCCAAACCGACATCGCCGCGTGCGAAGGCGAATGCGGGAAAGCTGCGTCGCACTTTCACGGAACCCGAACAGCGCCTGTGGTGGCATCTGCGGAACCGTTTGCCACTGAGCGATACCCATTTCCGGCGACAGGTTCCTATAGGCTCCTACATCGCCGACTTCTGTTGCCTCGGCGCCCAGCTCATCATCGAAGTGGATGGCGGCCAACACACAACAGATCAGGCTGTTGCGTACGATAATCGGCGCACAGCCTATCTCACGAGCCAAGGTTTCCATGTCCTGCGCTTCACCAACAATGAAGTGATGCGAAACATGAATTCCGTGCTCGACACCATTCATGCGGCGCTTGTCCGCACCACCCCCACCCCTTACCCCTCCCCGCAAGGGGGAGGGGACTTGGAGACGTAAATGGCAAACCAATACGACATCATTGTCATCGGCGGCGGGCCGGGGGGCTATGTGGCGGCGATCCGCGCGGCGCAGCTCGGGTTCAGGACCGCGGTCGTGGAGCGCGAGCATCTGGGCGGCATCTGCCTCAACTGGGGCTGCATCCCGACCAAGGCGCTGCTGCGCTCGGCCGAGATCTACCACTACATGGAGCACGCCAAGGATTACGGACTGTCTGCGCAGGGGATCGGCTTCGACGCTGCGGCCATCGTGCAGCGCTCACGGGGCGTGTCGGGCCGGCTCAACGGCGGCGTCGGCATGCTGCTCAAGAAGAACAAGGTCGACGTGATCTGGGGCGAGGCCAGCATTTCCAAGCCCGGCGAGGTCGTGGTGTCGGCGCCGAAGAAGCCCGCCATGCAGCCGCAGAATCCGGTGCCGAAAGGCGTCTTGGAACCCGGCACCTATGCCGCCAAGCACATTATCGTCGCGACCGGCGCGCGGCCGCGCGCGCTGCCTGGTATCGAGCCGGACGGCAAGCTGATCTGGACCTATTTCGAGGCCATGGTGCCGCCCACCATGCCAAAGTCGCTCATCGTCATGGGCTCGGGCGCCATCGGCATCGAGTTCGCCTCCTTCTACCGCACCATGGGCGTTGAGGTGACGGTGGTCGAGGTGATGCCGCAGATCCTCCCCGTCGAGGATGCGGAGATCGCCGCTCTTGCCCGCAAGCGCTTCGAGAAGCAGGGCATGAAGATCCTCACCAGCGCCAAGGTCACGAAGGTGGAGAAGGGTGCGAATTCCATCACCGCCACCATCGACGACGGCAAGGCCACGCAGACCATCACCGCGGAGCGAATGATCTCGGCGGTCGGCGTGGTGGGCAACATCGAGAATCTCGGCCTAGAGAAGATCGGTGTGAAGATCGAGCGCGGGGTCGTAGTCACCGACGGTCTCGGCCGCACCAACGTGCCCGGCATCTACGCCATCGGCGACGTGGCAGGTCCTCCCATGCTGGCGCACAAGGCCGAGCACGAGGGCGTGATCTGCGTCGAAACGATCAAGGGCATGCACGCGCACGCCATGGACAAGGCCAAGATCCCGGGCTGCACCTATTGCCATCCGCAGGTGGCATCCGTGGGCCTCACGGAGGCCAAAGCGAAGGAGCAGGGCTACGACTTCCGGGTCGGACGCTTCCCCTTCATCGGCAACGGCAAGGCCATTGCACTGGGCGAGCCCGATGGCCTCGTGAAGACGATCTTCGACAAGAAGACCGGCCAGCTCCTGGGTGCCCACATGATCGGCGCGGAAGTCACCGAGCTGATCCAGGGCTACGTGATCGCCATGAACCTGGAAACCACGGAAGAGGACCTCATCCACGCGGTCTTCCCTCATCCGACCCTCTCCGAGACCATGCACGAGAGCGTCATGGATGCCTATGATCGTGTGATCCACATCTGAGATCACATCGGGCATGTGGGGTGGTCTCTTTCTACTCCCTCACGGCCCTGATCGCATTCCGCATTTCCTGCAGGCCCAGCCGGCCTTTCGCCGGCTGAGTCATTCCATCTGCATCCTTCCATCCGCACTCGCGGTGCCTGTGCTCCTCAGAAAGGACCGCAGAGGGGCTGATCCCGGGTCGCGATCTCGTCTGGTTGGTCAAGCGCCAGGGCTGCGGCACAGCAACGGCGGGCGTCTTCACCGTTCGCCTCTGTCCTCATGCCTGGTGGAACTATCCGATCCTCACGGCTGACGGCTTTCCGGTTCCGCACTCAGACGAGGCCTCTGGGGAGGGTGCAGTGCCCATCGTCATCGACCTCGATAGTGCTGGCGAGAGCGCGCCGGTAGAGGGCGTGGTCGTTCCTAAGATTGCCTCAGGAAAGCCGGACAAGGCTCTGTGATTTGAGAGAGGTGTCAGGCGATAGAATCCCCTCAGGCCCTGCCTTGACAGGAGGTCGTGATACGCGAGAGCGTTCGGAGCACGGGCGCTATGGAGGATGCAATGGCAGGTCGGGATCAAACACATGAAGGCGAGTGCCGGTGCGGGCAGGTGCGGTTTCAAGTCCGTGGTGCTCCCATCCTCACGATGGCATGTCATTGTACGGGCTGCCAACGCATGACCGCCAGCGCCTTCTCGTTGAGTTCACTTTATTCGAGCTCTGCTTTCGAGGTGACACAGGGAGAGCCGGTGATCGGCGGCCTTCACGGTGCCACCCGACACTTATTCTGCCCCCATTGCATGAGCTGGCTGTTCACGCGGCCGGAAGGGCTCGAAGAGTTCGTGAATGTTCGTGCGACGATGCTCGACAATGGGAGGGACTTCACGCCATTCATTGAGACCTATACTTGCGAGGCGCTGCCCTGGGCGAAGACGCCGG
Source organism: Microvirga sp. jy35 (assembly GCF_056148915.1). Taxonomy (NCBI): domain Bacteria; kingdom Pseudomonadati; phylum Pseudomonadota; class Alphaproteobacteria; order Hyphomicrobiales; family Methylobacteriaceae; genus Microvirga; species Microvirga sp. jy35. The sequence goes on from NZ_JBWBEW010000003.1 coordinate 251,910, forward strand.
CGATCCACAGCTTCGAGAAATTCCCGCCGGTGGAGCGCTATGCCCAGTTGGTTGAGGATTTTGCACGGAGTGCGAGCTGAACGGGCACTCAGGAGGGCTTGCATCGCAAGGTCAGTATTCAGGCACGAACCGGTGCGTGATCAGAGGCACATGGATCTCGCACCGGAACCCTGCTGGATCGAAACTGAGATCCGATCTTGCATGACACTGTGACGGTAGAACGCGCTCGAGCAGGAATGACCCAAAGCCGCTGTGCGCCGGCTGCTCGACAGGAGGGCCATTCTGCTCCACCCATGTGAGATGGAGCTCCCTCTGACCCTCTGTCGTCACTAGCTCCCATTGGACGGCAATGCACCCTTTGCGCACGGACAGCGCTCCGTATTGCGCCGCATTCGCTGTCAGCTCATGGAAAGCCATGCTCAGCGGGATAGCGAGATCTGCCGAGAGATTCACCTCAGGTCCCTCAAGCCTGAAGCGCTCATGCTTCTTCGCCCAGAAAGGCTGAAGCTCGCATTTCAGCATCTCCCGCAAGGGTGCCGTCTGCCAGTAATCCTCCGTCAGAAGGGTCTGGGTCTTGGCAAGGGCGGCAATCCGGGACGAGAAAGATCGGTTGAACTCCCGGATGCTGGTTGTCGTGCGGGCCGTCGCGCCCGCCAGAGCCTGGACGACAGCAAGGGTGTTGCGCACCCGATGATGGAGTTCGCGAACGAGCAAAACCTGGCGTTGCTCGAAGCGCTTCCTCTCATCGATGTCCTGAATGACCCGAACACTGTACTGAAAGCTTCCCTGCTCATTGAAGACCGCTGTCGACGAGACATTCAGCCAGACACTCGATCCATCTTTCCGGATCGAGCGCTTCTCCCACGAGTATGTTTTGAGCTCGCCCGCGACCTGTCGTTCGTAGAGGGCACGCTCGGCTCCAGAGTCATCGGAGTGGATGAGATCGAAGATGCTCAGGTTCAGGAGTTCGCTCCGGGAGTACCCGGTGATGGCAGACAATCCCCTGTTGACGGTCAGAAGTTTACCGCCAGCATTGGTTTCTGCGATGCCGACGCCAGCATGCTCGTGAGTTGCCCAGAGGCGCTCACGACTTTCCCGCTCGGCTCTCGTCTGAACGGCGTTCTCGACGGAGACCGAAGCGATCTGGGCGAGCTGGATCAGGATGGCTTCGTCGTCTGCGGTGAATTCGCCATTCTGCTTGTCCAGTAGCATGAGCACGCCCAGCGTCCCGCCTTGCAGCCCGGTTATGGGGACAGCAAGCACCCCAGGCATTGCCGGGGAGGAGGGCTCCCCGACGTGGGTATCCTGCAGTTCCGGATAGGAGTCGAGTTCCATCTGGGTAAGACGAAGCGGGCGTCCGAGCTGGATCACATGGGAGTATATGCCGGCACCACTCTGGGCCAGGGAGGTCGCAGGATGGTTGCGGTACTTGTCCGAGACCGAGATAACGACGGGATCGCTCGGCCATAAGGCATAGGGGAGCGCGTGGGTGGCGGCCCAATGAGCACCGATGATGAGACGCGCCTGCTCCGTGACCTCATGAAAGATCGACTCGGGAGCATCTGCTGCGGCAATCCTGGTAGACACGGCTGCCAGCGCCTTCAGCTGCTCCTGGTACCGATGAGCCTTTGCCAAAAGGCCTTGCCGCTCCTGCTCCACCAGTATGCGGTCGGTGATGTCGTGGTGAGCCACGACGGAATAGACATGACCGTCATAGTCCAGACGAGAAGCACGAAGCTGGAACCAGCGCATCTGCGTGGGGGAATGGCACGGATACTCGATCGAAAAGGCTGGTTGACCCGCCAGCACTGACCGGATGCCAGCGGCGGCGGTCTTTGCGCAGGCCGCTTCTACTCCGACAGCGCGATCACAGATATCGAGGTAGTTCGTTCCCACATGCCGGACGTCCCTGCCGCTGTTGGCCCGACCGAAGTCGCGCCAAGCCTGATTGATGGCAATGATGGTACCTGATCCATCGAGCACGGCCACAGGACCAGCCAGAGCATCCAGGACCTGTTCTGCAGGCGGAATCGCCTCGATCCCGTTCCGCTTCGACGTCCGGTTCATAGCCTCGTGTCCCAACACCTTGAAGTGAACAGGCTGGTAACGGGTATCAGGGACTTCGGTTCAGGCAGAAACTCAGAAGTTGGCGATCGCGATGCTCTCCTGGGCATTCTGCCGGGCTGAGGGAGGGACATCGGCGCACATAGAGCCCGAAAAGAAGGCCTGCCCCGCGATCTGAGCATTTGCGATTGTGCCCCGAAAGCCTTAAATCAGGCGCACGTCAGGAAGGGGCGGGGTCCCTTCGCCCAAAGGTTTAGCTTCATGGCCGTCGTTCTCGACCTTTTGAACAAGGATCAGCGCCCTCGCCACCCGGAAAAGGCGCATCGGCCGGACCAGCCGGTTCAGCAGCGCAAGCCCGAGTGGATCCGCGTGAAGGCGCCGGGCTCGCCAAAATGGGCCGAGACCAACCGGATCGTGCGCGAGAACAAGCTCGTGACGGTCTGCGAGGAGGCTGGCTGCCCCAATATCGGCGAGTGCTGGGAGAAGAAGCACGCCACCTTCATGATCATGGGTGACACCTGCACCCGAGCCTGCGCCTTCTGCAACGTGAAGACCGGCTTGCCGCAGGCACTCGACGCGAACGAGCCCGAGAGCGTAGCCAAGGCGGTGGAGAAGCTCGGCCTCGAGCACGTGGTGATCACCTCCGTGGATCGTGACGACCTCGCTGACGGCGGTGCGCAGCACTTCGCGGATGTGATCCACGCCATCCGTGCCCGCTCGCTGAAAACCACCATCGAGATCCTCACTCCCGACTTCCTCAGGAAGCCGGGTGCTCTGGAGGTCGTCGTCGCGGCCAAGCCCGATGTGTTCAATCACAACCTCGAGACGGTGCCGTCAAAGTACCTGAAGGTCCGCCCCGGCGCCCGCTATTTCCACTCCATCCGCCTGCTGCAGCAGGTGAAGGAGTTGGACCCGACCATCTTCACCAAGTCCGGCATCATGGTGGGCCTCGGTGAGGAGCGGAACGAGGTGCTCCAGCTCATGGACGACCTGCGCTCGGCGGACGTGGACTTCATGACCATAGGCCAGTACCTCCAGCCGACCAAGAAGCACCACCCGGTGATCCGCTTCGTCACGCCTGACGAATTCAAGGCCTATGAAACCACGGCCTATGCCAAGGGTTTCCTCCTAGTCTCCTCGACCCCGCTGACGCGTTCATCGCATCACGCGGGCGAGGACTTTGCCAAGCTGAAGGCGGCCCGTCTCGCGAAGCTCGGCTGACGAGAAGCTTAGCTAACGACCTGGACGAGGCATGCAGCGCATTCTGGTCATCGGCAGCCCGGGCGCGGGCAAGAGCACCCTGGCGAGCCGCCTCGCAGAGCGCCTCGGCCTGCCTCTGATCCACCTCGACCGTGAATATTTCGGCCCTGGCTGGACGACGCCGACGAAGGCCGAATGGCGCGAGCACGTAAAGGTGCTCGCCGCACGCCCGGCCTGGGTCATGGACGGGAATTACGCCAGCACCTTCGACATCCGCGTGCCCCGTGCGACGGCTGTTGTCTGGCTCGATCTGCCGCGCTGGCGGTGCCTGGGCGGCGCGCTGTGGCGTGTCGCCAAGAACTACGGACGCACCCGGCCGGACCTGGGGCCCGGCTGTGTCGAACGCTTCGATTCTTCCTTCATGCGTTGGATCTGGTCCTATCCGGACAAGATGCGACCGAAGACCGCCCGCATGCTGGAGCGGCTGCGTCCTGACCAGCGCGTTTACGTCCTGCGCTCCCGATCCGACATTCCGGCCCTGGAGGCCGAGCTTGCAACCTTCAGAGAGGCCGCCTGAGCCATGCCGACCTTCCGCACAACCCGGCCCGTGAAGCATACGCCCGATCAGATGTTCGCCCTCGTGGCCGATGTGGAGCGCTATCCGGAGTTCCTGCCCCTTTGCGAGGATCTGCGGGTCATGCGTCGGGTCCAGAGCGGGGAGGGCATCGAGACCCTCGTGGCCACCATGTCGGTGGGTTACAAGGCCATCAAGGAGAGCTTCACCACCCGAGTGACCCTGGATGACCCTCGCCGTAAGATCACGGTCGAGTATGTAGATGGGCCGTTCAAGTATCTGGAGAACCGTTGGACCTTCCGCGAGATCCCCGGAGGCTGTGACGTCGAGTTCTACATCAACTACGAGTTCAAGAGCTTCGCCCTCGGGCTCCTTATGGGCAGCGTCTTCGACAAGGCCTTCCGCAAGTTCACAGAGGCCTTCGAGGAGCGGGCTGACGAGATCTATGGCGTGCCCTCCCGGGCCCGCGCCTGATCAGCCGATCGACTGTTCCAGAAGCGAGAGCGCGTCCTCCACAGCGCGGCGGCGCACGTTCTCCCGCCCCAGGTCGCCATAGCGGCGCTCCAGGTGGACCGTCGGAGACCCTTTGCGAGCCAGGCCGAAATGGACGAGACCGACGGGCTTCGTCGCCGTTCCACCGGTCGGGCCCGCAACCCCGGTGATCCCCACCGCCACGTCTGCTCGGGAATGAGCGAGCGCTCCCTCGGCCATGGCTCGGGCTACCGGTGCGCTGACCGCCCCGTGGGCGGCGATCAGACCGGCAGGGACGCCGATCAGCTCAGTCTTCGCCTCGTTCGAGTAGGTGACGAAACCGCGCTCCACAACGGCGGACGAACCAGAAATCTCGGTCAGCAGGGCGACGACCAGCCCACCGGTGCAGGACTCGGCCGTGGCGATCTTCAGATCCCTCTGGCGATATGCATCGAGAAGGGCGGCGGCGCGGTCTCTCAGGTCCGGGATCATGGGTTCACCTCCGGCAGGCGGATGGTTGCGGCGGTCTGGGCGGCGATGCCTTCCCGGCGGCCGGTGAAGCCCAGCTTCTCGGTGGTGGTCGCTTTCAGCGAGACCTGATCGAGCCGGAGCCTGGCGATTTCGGCAATGCGCTGCCGCATCGCCTCCCGATGAGGCCCAAGCCGCGGTGTCTCGCAGAGGAGGGTGATGTCGAGATGGTCGACGATGCCGCCGCGCTGCCGCACCAGGTTCACCGCATGGGCAAGGAACCGGTCGGAAGAGGCGCCGCGCCATTGCGGGTCGCTGGGCGGGAAGTGCGTTCCGATGTCCCCGTCGGCCAAGGCGCCGAGCAGCGCGTCGGTGAGGGCGTGCAGGACCACGTCCCCATCCGAATGGGCGATGACGCCCCGGTCGTGCGGGACCTTGATCCCGCCGAGCCAGACATGGTCGCCGTCGCCGAAGGCATGGACGTCGAAGCCGGTGCCCAGCTTGGTGATGTACGTCATTGATGAGCCTTTCAGTCGTCGCTCGGCCTCCTGGAAATCGACCGGATGAGTGAGCTTGATGTTCCCGCTCTCACCCTCGAACACATGAACCGGCAGTCCAGCCCATTCCGCAAGAGCGCCATCGTCTGTGAAGGCGTGGATCCCTGCGGCTGCAGCCTTGCGATGAGCCTCGATCAGCAGGCGGAACCGGAAGGCCTGCGGCGTCTGCACGGCCCTGAGGCTGGCCCTGTCAGGGGTCGAGACGACCTCCGACCGGTTGCCGATCATCTTGATCGTGTCGGTCACGGGCGTTCCTGGAACGGCCGCCTCCCAGCGGCGGGCCGCCTGAATCGCTCTGTCGATGAGGTCTGGGCTCGCGAAAGGGCGGGCTGCATCATGGACGAGGACAGTCTCGGGAGCTGAAGAGGCGAGGGCCTCAAGGCCATTCCTGACGGAATCCTGGCGCGTATCGCCGCCATGGACGCATGGCAGAAGTGCCGGCGGGAGGGGTGCAAAGGCCGCGATGCTTGCCTCATAGAGATCCCGGTCGTCAGGGTGGATCACAACCAAGATGTGATCGATGCCGGGATGGGAGAGGAATCGGTTAAGGGTCCGTGCCAGGACCGACTGACCCTGGAGATCCCTGTATTGCTTTGGAATCCCTTCTCCCGCTCGTGATCCACGTCCTGCGGCAACGATGAGGGCGGCAACTGACATATCGGGAAGGGTCTCCGCAATAGGCGCTCTCCTTACAGGGCTGGCGAAAGAAGGCAAATCTCCACGCGGAAGAGCTTGCGCCTCCGCTCAAAATGGCTATCAAATAGGCACAATGGAATTTGATCAAAAAATAGGCGATACTGGCTTCAGCATTGGATCCATCAAGGTGGACTGCGGGGCAATCCTGGCCCCACTGTCCGGCGTGACGGATGTCGCCTTTCGGCGCATCGCCAAGCGGCTGGGGGCTGGCCTCGTCGTTTCCGAGATGGTGGCCTCCGACGAGCTGGTTCAAGGGTCAGAAGAGGCGCAGCTGCGTGCCGAGGGGGCGGGAATCGAGCCGCACGTCGTCCAGCTCGCCGGCTGCGAACCTCGCTGGATGGCCGAGGCCGCTCGGGTGGCCGAAGGGGCAGGGGCACGCATCATCGACATCAACATGGGCTGCCCGGCAAAGCGCGTGATCGGCGGCTATGCCGGATCGGCCCTCATGCGCGATCTGGACCATGCGACCCGCCTGATCGAAGCAACGGTGCAGGCTGCCAGCGTTCCCGTCACGGTGAAGATGCGGCTTGGCTGGGACCATCAGAGCATCAACGCACCAGATCTCGCCCGCAGGGCCGAGGCTTTGGGTGTCAAGGCTGTGACGGTTCATGGCCGTACCCGCCAGCAGTTCTACAAAGGGCAGGCCGATTGGAGCGCCATTGCGCCAGTCGTGGAGGCGGTCGACATCCCGGTCATCGCCAACGGCGATATCGGGTCGTTGGAGGAGGCGCGGCGCTGTTTTGCCGCCTCGGGAGCCGCAGCCGTCATGATCGGACGTTCCGCCGTCGGGCGTCCCTGGCTCGTCGGTCAGATCGGCGCAGCGCTTCAGGGGCGCATCATTCCCGATCCGTCGCCGGAAGAGATGACGGCAATCGCCATCGAGCATTACGAGGGACTGCTCTCCCTCTACGGGGAGAAGACGGGCATCCGCCATGCCCGCAAGCACCTTGCGGCCTATGCGGATGTGGCGCTCGCCTCCGGTTTCCGTGTGCCTCCTGGGATTCGGATGGAGCTGGTCACATCGGAGGATTCGGGAACAGTGATCGGGTTGTTGCGCTCTCTTTACAGCCGCCTCGAGCGAGAAGCTGCATGACAGCTCTTCCGATCAACGACTTGATCATGAATGCGCTGCCGATACCGGTCCTCACGGTGGGGCCGGAGCATCGGATCACCCATGCCAATGCCGCGGCCGAGTCGTTCTTCGAGATGAGCCTGCGCATGATGCAGCGCCAGAAGCTCAGCGACCTGCTGCCCTTCGGTTCTCCGGTGATGGCGCTGGTTGAGGATGTCCGCCAGAGGGGCTCCAGCGTCAGCGAGCATCGGGTGGATATCGGCAGTCCGCGCCTTGGCGCCGAGCGCATCGTGGATGTCTCGGCATGCCCGCTCGGGGACGACAGCGACCATGTGATCGTCATGCTCCAGGAGCGCACCATCGCCGACAAGATGAACCGTCAGCTCACCCATCGCGGAGCCGCCCGTTCCATCACAGCGCTGGGTGCACTGCTGGCCCACGAGATCAAGAATCCCCTCTCAGGGATCCGTGGCGCCGCACAGCTTCTCGAGCAATCGGCCAACGAGGACGACAGGCTGCTGACGCGGCTCATCTGCGACGAGACCGACCGCATCGTGAAGCTCGTGGAGCGCATGGAGGTCTTTGGCGAAGAGCGGCCGGTGGAACGAGGGCCCGTCAACATCCATGGCGTCCTCGAACACGTGAAGCGCCTGGCACAGTCGGGATTCGCCCGCCACATCCGCTTTGCTGAGAACTATGATCCGTCGCTCCCGCCCGTGCTCGGCAACCGGGATCAGCTGATCCAAGTCATCCTGAACCTCGTCAAGAACGCCGCCGAGGCCATCGGCATCGATGCTTCGGACGGGGAAATCATTCTGTCGACCGCGTTCCGCACGGGCGTCAGGCTACAGGTGCCCGGCTCGCAGGAGCGTGTGAGCCTGCCGATCGAGCTGAGCGTCATGGACAATGGACCCGGTATCCCGCCTGAACTGATGAGCGACCTCTTCGACCCCTTTGTGACCACAAAGGTCCAGGGCAGTGGTCTTGGGCTTGCGCTCGTTGCCAAGATAGTGGGCGACCATGGCGGCATCGTCGAATGCGAGCCGGCACCCCGGCGGACCACCTTCCGAATTCTCCTGCCCATGCACCGCGCCGGCGACGGTCGCGGCGCGGATTTTTGAGGCTGACCAATGCCGAGCGGACAGATTCTTCTCGCCGACGACGATGCCGCCATCCGGACCGTCCTGAACCAGGCGCTCTCGCGGGCGGGCTACGAGGTCCGTTCATCGAGCAACGCAGCCACCCTCTGGCGCTGGGTGTCTCAAGGGGAGGGCGATCTCGTGATCACCGATGTGATGATGCCCGATGAGAACGCCTTCGATCTCTTGCCCCGCATCAAGAAGATCCGGCCGGATCTTCCGATCATCGTCATGAGCGCGCAGAACACGTTCATGACCGCCATCAAGGCCTCGGAGCGCGGCGCCTACGAGTATCTGCCCAAGCCCTTCGACCTGAAGGAGCTGGTGGCCGTAGTCGGCCGGGCGCTCTCCCGTCCGCGCACCGCGCCCACCGGTGCGCCTCAGGCGCCGGAAAACGAGGACATCCCGCTCGTCGGACGCTCGCAGGCGATGCAGGAGATCTACCGGGCGCTCGCCCGTCTTATGCCCACGGATCTTACCGTGATGATCACAGGTGAATCCGGAACAGGCAAGGAGCTGGTCGCCAAGGCGCTCCACGACTACGGCAAGCGCCGGCAGGGTCCGTTCGTGGCCGTGAACATGGCGGCAATCCCGCGGGAACTGATCGAATCCGAACTGTTCGGCCATGAGAAGGGTGCGTTCACCGGAGCGACCGCCCGCAGCACGGGACGCTTCGAGCAGGCCGAGGGGGGAACCCTCTTCCTCGACGAGATCGGCGACATGCCGATGGAGGCGCAGACCCGCCTTCTGCGGGTCCTCCAGCAGGGCGAGTATACGACCGTCGGCGGCCGTGTGCCGATCAAGACGAATGTCCGAATCGTGGCCGCGACGAACAAGGACCTGCGCGTCCTCATCCAGCAGGGCCTCTTCCGCGAGGACCTGTATTTTCGCCTGAATGTGGTTCCGCTGCGGCTTCCACCCCTTCGCGAGCGCGTCGAGGACATCCCGGATCTCGTCCGTCACTTCTTCGTGCTGGTGGAAAAGGAGGGGCTTGGCCGGAAGCAGCTCGACGTGGAGGCCATGGACCGGCTGAAGCGCTACCGCTGGCCGGGCAACGTCCGCGAATTGGAAAACCTCGTGCGGCGCTTGGCTGCGCTCTACCCCCAGGACACGATCACCGGAGCGATCATCGACGCGGAGCTCGACTCTCAGCCGCTCCTGCCGCCGCAAGCCGCCGGGAAATCCACCCAGCCTGCGCTGCAAGCATCGGAAGGCTTATCGGATGCCGTGGAACGGCACCTGAACGAATACTTCTCAGGCTTCAGGGATTCGCTTCCGCCTCCGGGCCTCTATCACAGGATCCTGCGCGAGATCGAAGGTCCGCTGATCGGTGCGGCCTTGGCGGCGACCCGTGGCAACCAGATCAGGGCGGCTGAACTTCTCGGGGTCAACCGCAACACATTGCGCAAGAAGGTGCGGGACCTGGACCTCATGGTTGTTCGCTCGAACAGAACCTGACCGGCCTGGGCTGTAATAATTTGACCACAGTGTTGTGTTGGTGCATCACCCCACGACAGGGTGCCGATCCCAGGGCACCCGACCTCGCGGGGCTTCAGGCTTGATCAACCAGGACACCATTGCACAACGTCAGGCGGTGGAACCATCCCAGACCGGGCTGGGATGGCTGGGCTATGGAGCCGTCCTGTCGGCTTTGGCGTCGGCGCTTGCCACGTTCCTGATCCTTGCCGGCGCTACGCCCATTCTGCCGACCCACAATGTCGTCGTGTGGGTGTTCACGCTGAACGGCGTTCTCATCGCCGTCCTCCTTGGGATCGTAGCCTGGCAGACGCGGAAACTGGTGCGGGAGCGCAGGGCAGGGGCTGCAGCGGCGGGGCTCCACGTACGCATCGTTGGGCTTTTCAGCCTGGTGGCCGTTCTGCCTGCCATTCTCGTCGCTGGCGTTGCAACGGTGACGCTGGAGCGCGGCCTTGATCCCTGGTTCACCGGGGCGCTCAAGGACATCATGAACAACACGGTGTCCATCGCACGCTCCTATCGGGAGTTGCAGTGCCGGACACTGGCGCGGGAAACCCAGTTGATGGCGGCCGACCTCAATCGCGCGAAGGTTCTCTTCGATGCCGACCGCAACCTGTTCCGGGAGTTCATGAACTCGCGCGCGGTCTTCCTCGGCTTTCCGCTTGCCATGATCGTCGATCCGGACGGTACGGTGGTCGAGCGGATCGAGGTGAAGAAGGTCGACAACATCCCTCAGCCGACCCAGACCGACCTTCGGGAGGCGAGCTCCCAAGAGGCTCTCTGCCTTTTCACCCGTGGCAGCGGCAACATCTTCCGCTCCGCCTTGAAACTCGATGCTCACGGCGGACGCATCCTCTACGTTGCCCGCGAAGTGGATCCGCGCGCCATCGAGTTCCCCCAGGTGGCCGAGACTGGGGTGGCCTTCTATGAGGCGCTCGACCAGAAGAAGGCAGGTATCCAGATCGCCTTCGCATCCATGTTCACGCTCATCGCCTTGATCGTTCTACTCTCGGCGGTTTGGTTCGGGCTGAACTTCGCAAACCGCTTGGTGGCGCCGATCAGGCGTCTCATTCATGCCACGGACCAGGTGGCTACGGGCAACTTCTATGTCCAGGTTCCGGTCAAAAGGGGTGAAGGGGATCTCGGGCATCTGGGAGAGACCTTCAACAAGATGACCTCCGAGCTGCGGCGCCAGCATGACGGACTCACCACAGCCAGCGAGCTCATGGACAGGCGGCGGCGTTTCACAGAAGCGGTTCTCGCAGGTGTCTCGGCCGGAGTCATCGGCGTGAATGCCCGGGGTATGATCACCATCGTCAATCCTTCGACGGAGGCCCTGCTCGGGTCCTCGAGAGAGGAACTTCTCGGCAAGCCGATCACCATGATCCTGCCGGAGGTCACTTCGCTGGTGGAGGAGATGAGCCATGGACGCCAGCGGCTGATGCAGCAGCAGATTCATATCGCCCGCAGGGGCAAGGAGCGCACGATCAACGTTCGTGTAACAAGCGAGCAGACGCGCAGCGAGAAAAGGGATCTCGTGATCACCCTTGACGACATCACGGATCTCGTGTTGGCGCAGCGGACTTCCGCCTGGGCGGATGTGGCGCGCCGCATCGCTCACGAGATCAAGAATCCCCTGACGCCGATCCAGCTCTCGGCCGAGCGAATCCGCCGGAAATACGGCAAGGTGATCACCACCGACCGTGAGGTGTTCGATCAATGCACGGACACCATCGTTCGGCAGGTCGACGACATCAAGCGCATGGTCGATGAATTCTCGTCATTTGCCCGCATGCCGAAGCCGACCATCGGCAATGAGGATCTGGCTGAGACGATCCGACAGGTGGTCTTCATGATGAAGATCGCCCATCCTGAGATCGAGTTCGTCGATCAATTGCCGCAGGGGCCTCTCGTTGCTCCCTTTGACCGTCGGCTCGTGTCTCAGGCTGTGACCAACATCGTCAAGAACGCGACGGAAGCCATCGCGGCGGTTCCGGAGGCGGAGAGGGGCCAGGGGCAGATCGCCATCCTGCTGGACGTCACGCATCCGGATTACCTGATCTTGGCCGTGACCGACAACGGCAAGGGCTTCCCGGTCGAAGGGCGGCAGCGGCTTCTGGAGCCTTACATGACGACCCGTGAGGGTGGAACCGGCCTGGGATTGCCGATCGTCGCAAAGATCCTGGAAGACCATGGGGGCGGCATGGAGCTTGCCGACAATCCCGCTGGACGGGGGGGGCAGGTTCGCATGTGGATCCCAAAGACGAAACAGATTTCATTGGAAGAGACATCGACCTCTTCCAGCCGGAATGACTCTCGCAGGGCAAACCTATGAGCGCTGATATTCTCGTCGTCGACGATGAAGTCGACATTCGCGAACTCGTGGCCGGCATCCTTGAGGATGAAGGGCACCGCACACGCACGGCAGGGACGTCCGACGACGCCCTGGCCGCCATCGAGACGCGGCGTCCTCACCTGGTCTTCCTGGATATCTGGCTGCAGGGAAGTCGCCTGGACGGTCTCCAAGTGCTCGAGATCGTCAAGAGCCAGCATCCGGACCTTCCCGTGGTGATGATCTCGGGCCACGGAAACATCGAGACGGCTGTATCGGCCATCAAGGCCGGTGCCTACGACTTCATCGAGAAGCCCTTTAAGGCGGACCGCCTCGTGCTTGTGGCCGAACGCGCCCTCGAAGCGTCCCGTCTGAAGCGCGAGGTGCGCGATCTGCGCTCCCGTTCCGTTCAGGCGAGCCGCATTGCCGGCAGATCCATCGTGATCAACCAGTTGCGCCAAGCTGTCGAGCGGGCGGCCCCGACGAATGCCCGCATCCTGATTACCGGCGCGCCCGGTTCCGGCAAGGAGCTGACCGCACGGACCCTTCACGGCCTCTCGACCCGCGCCAATGGCCCCTTCGTGGTGCTGTCGGCCGCAACCATCACGCCCGACACCATGGAGGCTGAACTCTTCGGCACCGAAGGCGGGGCCGGCGGAGGACGACGCGTGGGCGCACTTGAGGAGGCTCATGGCGGCACCCTCTACATCGATGAGATCGCCGACATGCCGCGGGAGACTCAGAACCGCATCCTGCGAGTTCTCGTGGACCAGAATTTTCAGCGTATCGGCGGAACGACCCGGGTGCATGTGGATGTGCGCATCGTCTCGTCGTCAAGCCGCGACTTGCCTGCGGAAATCGCTGCCGGCCGGTTCCGAGAGGATCTGTTCCACCGCCTTGGCGTCATTCCGATCCGGGTGCCGTCCTTGGCAGAGCGCCGCGAGGATGTGCCGGAGCTGATCGAGTTCTTCATGGAGCAGATCTCGTCGACGACGGGCTTGCCGAGGCGGCGCATCGCGGAAGACGCCATGGCGGTGCTGCAGTCGCACGACTGGCCCGGCAACGTCCGTCAGTTGAGAAACAACGTCGAGCGCTTGATGATCCTGACCTCCGGTGATCCCGAAGCAGAGGTCACGGCCGACATGCTGCCCTCGGAGATCGGCGCCCTCGTTCCGAGCACGCCGGGCGGGGTAGGGGGCGAAAAGCTCATGAGCCTGCCGCTCCGTGACGCCCGTGAAATCTTCGAGCGGGAGTACCTCCTGGCCCAGATTGCCCGGTTCAGCGGCAATATTTCCAGGACGGCGGAGTTCATCGGCATGGAGCGCTCGGCGCTGCACCGGAAGCTGAAATCCCTCGGCATCGGTGGCTAAAACCCGCCCCCGATGTTCCCTTAGGCCAAGCCCCTTCCGTCCGGCTGGAACTAAAACCTAGAAATCCACGGGAAAATGCGCTCCGAGGGGGTAGAACCGTCGCGTCCCCCTTGCCGAACGCGGCTGTTCGCCCTGTAATAAGAACGCCGGTCGACGACCGCACGAAAGCGGACAATCATATTCAGGCGGCCCCATAGCCAAGACCGGCGGCGATGGGCTGGCGAGGCAACTTCAATGGCGGGCGATCGCGCGCAGAACCTTCAGGACACCTTTCTGAATTATGTCCGGAAGCAGAAAATACCTCTCACGATCTTTCTCGTGAATGGAGTGAAGCTCCAGGGAGTCGTAACTTGGTTCGATAATTTCTGCGTCCTGCTGCGCAGGGATGGTCACTCCCAGCTGGTTTACAAACACGCCATTTCCACCATTATGCCTGGACAGCCCGTTCAGTTGTTCGATCAGATCGACGAGGCTGGCGAGAAGGCTTGAGGTGACGGAACCACGTACGCCGGGGGAAGAACGTCTCGCTCAGCTTGCCGAACCCGAGAAAGAGGTCGCGGCGGGTACGAGGACGCTTGTTGTCGGGCCATACCTGACGCGCAGGCGGCGCGTTTCCACGGAGTCCGAAGGCGAGGGGGGCAACCCTCGCCCTCCGGAAGCTCGTCTCGATGAGATTTCAGGCCTCGCTCTTGCCATCGACCTGACTATCGTCAACTCGCTCATCGCTCCCCTATCCTCGCCTCGTCCTGCCACCTTTATCGGGAGCGGCAAGGTCGATGAATTGGCCGGAATGATCCGGGCCGAAGAGATCGGGCTCGTTGTGATGGATTGTGCGCTCAGCCCCGTGCAGCAGCGCAATCTCGAAAAAGCCTGGGGCGCCAAGGTCATCGACCGGACAGGTTTGATTCTCGAAATCTTCGGCCGGCGAGCTAGGACGAAAGAGGGTACCCTTCAGGTCGAGCTGGCGCATCTGTCCTATCAGAAGGGCCGGCTGGTCCGCTCCTGGACCCATCTTGAACGCCAGCGCGGCGGCTTTGGCTTCCTTGGCGGCCCTGGTGAAACACAGATCGAAGCCGACAGGCGCATGATCCAGGAGCGGATGAGCCGGATCGAGCGGGATCTGGAGGGCGTCGTCAAAACACGCTCCCTGCACCGGACGAGCCGCCGGCGAGTGCCTTATCCGATCATCGCGCTTGTCGGCTACACGAACGCGGGCAAATCCACGCTCTTCAACCGCATGACGCAGGCCGACGTTCTAGCCGAGAACATGCTGTTTGCGACCCTTGATCCCACATCTCGGGCCATCGATCTTCCCCATGGCGAAAAGGCTATATTGTCAGACACCGTCGGGTTCATCTCGGATCTGCCCACCATGCTGGTAGCAGCCTTCCGGGCCACTCTGGAGGACGTCGTCGAAGCCGATGTGCTGCTGCATGTGCGCGACGTGTCCCATGGCGAAACAGAGGCCCAGGCTGGCGACGTGTCCGTGGTCCTGCGGGAGCTCGGGATCGACCCGGATGACACGCGGCGCATCATCGAGGTCTGGAACAAGGCCGATCTTCTTTCGGAGGAGGACCGGGATCGACTTGCAACCACCTCGCAGCGTACCGGAGAGGAGAGGCGGCCGATCCTCATCTCGGCCCTGACCGGAGATGGGATCCCCGAACTGCTCGCCACCATCGAGCAGCATCTGGCATTGGGCCGTATGACCTACGAGGTCGATGTCGCGGCTGAGGACGGGCAGGGGCTTGCATGGCTCCACGAGAACACCGAGATTCTCGATCGCCAGACGAAGGAGAACGGGCACACCGTGCTTCATGTGCGTCTCGTGGCCGGTAAGGAGCCGCGATTCCTGAACCGCTTTCCCGAGGCCCGCGTCCTATGAAGACGCGCCGGGCTCCCGCTCGGCCATCTTAGCGGCAACCCAGAGCCGCTCCATCTCCTCGAGCGACGCCTCGTCGAGGCTCCGGTCCTGCTGCCCAAGAGCTTGTTCGACAGCCCTGAAGCGGCGCTCGAATTTGGCGTTCGTGCGCCGCAACGCCCGTTCAGGGTCGATGGCGAAGTGACGGGCGAGGTTCGTGACGGAAAACAGCAGATCGCCAATCTCATCCTCGATCCTGTCTCTGTTGCCGGATGAAGATGCTTCCTTAACTTCCTCCAGTTCCTCGTGAATTTTATCGATAACTTGTTCTGCGTCAGGCCAGTCGAAACCTACCTTAGCGGCCTTGGCCGTCAGCTTCTGGGCTCGTGTCAGGGCGGGCAGGGCCGTTGGAATGCCGCCGAGAAAGGAGGACTCATGCACCTCAGGCGGTAAGCCCATTATCTCGCGCTCTGCCTTTCTGTCCGCCTTCTCGTCCGCTTTGATCGAGTCCCAGAGGCTCTTCACCTCCTTAGGAGACAGGTTCTTGGTGCTTCCGAAGACGTGGGGATGTCGCCGGATCAGCTTCTTGGTGATCGCCTCGACTACATCTCCGAACGCGAAGGCACCCTGCTCTTCGGCCATGCGGGCATGAAAAACCACCTGAAGCAGCAGGTCGCCGAGCTCGTCCCGCAGGTCAGCCATGTCGTCGCGTTCTATGGCATCCACGACCTCATAGGCTTCCTCGAGCGTGTATGGCGTGATCGACGCAAAATCCTGCTCCAGGTCCCAGGGGCAACCTGTTTCGGGTGTCCGCAAGGCCGCCATGATCTCCAGAAGGCGCGTGATGTCGGATGAAGGCTTCATGGTGATGTCCTGCTCGCTGAGCCTGTCTCATAGCCCATCGTGCAGAAAAGTGGACCCGGTTTTCCGCACGTTGGGCGCATTCAGGAAGGGGCATCGATCAGGTCCAAAAGTGCAAATCCACTTGTCACGTCCGGTGCTCTAGTCTGAGAACAGAACCAGCGGCCAGCTGGATTTGTGCCATGTCCCTGAAGAAGGGGTGTATGGATCGATTTGCCCACTTTGAGATGATTGAGGAAGAGCAGGATGAAAGCGCGAGTCAAACTTGTCGATGGGATGATGTTCGTGGGGGAATCTGGCAGCGGACATGCCGTGGTGATGGACGGTGCGCCTGAATATGGCGGGCGCAACCTGGGGATCCGCCCCATGGAGATGCTTCTCATCGGGCTAGGCGGCTGTACGGCCTTCGACGTGGTGCAGATCCTCAGAAAAGGCCGGGAGCATGTCTCGGATTGCGAGGTTGAGGTGACGGCAGAGCGAGCGGAGGTGGATCCCAAAGTCTTTACCAAGATCCATCTCGAATACCGGGTCATGGGCAAGGACTTGGCGCCGGCGAAGGTCGAGCGGGCGATCCAGCTGTCCAAGGAGAAGTACTGCTCGGCCTCCATTATGCTCGGAGCCGTGGCTGAGATCACTCATAGCTGGACAGCTTCGAGCGAGGCGGCAGAACCTGAAGCCACATCCTAGAGCAAAGAGCCTGGATGCGTGGCATCCCGCTGCTTCAATTTGAGCAAACTACTTGGTTGGAAGCCAAGCGGTGATCGGCATCGAAGCCGGTCATCGCCAACCGAAATCCTCGACAAGACCCACAGAAAGATCAGTTCGAACCAGAGGGGAGAGGCCAGGACTCATTAATGCATAATTCGCATAAGATATATTATGGAACATAAACTGATCGATCACTCGGCTGTCTCTTCCTGCTGATGGGTATATGATGCCGTGCCGAGGGAGAAAAACCATTGAGCGTATGGCGTGTCTCTTACCAGTTGTCGGTTATAATCCGGCGCGCCGTCACTCCACCACACCGGTCCGCGTTCACCAAGAGCCCGCTTTGCGGCATCAACCCGACCACGAATCTCGGCCAAAGCCTCCGGATCGTCCTTGACGCTGCGGACTGCCCGGCGCGCTGCCATCAGGTCGTGCACGAGGCGCTCACGCTCCTGAGACTCAAGATACGGATTGCTCAGACGCCACAATCGACCGCGAACTACGAAATAGCGCCCATCTGGTGTGTGCGGGTGCTGATCGTTCCGCCGCCTCGTCATGGCGCTTCGACCTGCAATCCGTCATAGGCAGGCTCGATATGCGGCGGCAGTTCGCTCCGCAGCGTCTCATAGTCGAGATCCGTGTGAAGGTTCGTCAGGATGGCCCGCTTCGGCTTGACCTTGGCGATGAAGTCCAGAGCCTCCGACACGGAGAAATGTGACGGATGAGGCGTGTAGCGCAAGGCATCGAGGATCAGGACGTCCAAGCCCTCTAAATGTCGGAGGCTCTCTTCGGGCATCTCGCTCACGTCCGGAGCATAGGCGATGCTCCCGAACCGGAATCCCAGGGTGTCGATGTCCCCATGGACCATCCTGAACGGCATCGCCTCGACGATGCCGCCGGGCCCCGGCACTGTGGTCAGGACCCCGGGCTTCAGATGGTGCATCTTCAGGATTGGCGGGTAGCTGCTCCCGGCGGGGGTCTCAAAGCAGTAGCCGAAGCGGATCAGAAGCAGTTCGCTGGTTATCCGGTCGGCATAGACTGGGATGCGCTGGCGCTGGACGATGGCGAGCGGGCGCAGATCGTCGATCCCGTGAATGTGGTCGGCATGCTCGTGAGTGTAGAGAACCGCGTCCAGACTGCGGACATTGGCACCGAGCAACTGGTCGCGAACGTCCGGGCCGGTATCGACAAGCACGGTCGTGACGTCGCCATCCGGGGCAAACCTCTCCAAAAGCACGGAACAGCGCCTGCGCCGATTCTTAGGGTTGCTCGGATCGCAGGAGCCCCAGCCAACACCCACGCGTGGCACGCCGGCAGAGGATCCGCAGCCCAGGATCGTCAAGCGCAGCGTCATGATGCAAGCGCCTGCCTGAATTCAGCGTCGGCAGCCGCCGCCTTGGCGAACAGCCGATAGAAGTTGGCCGTCGTCAGGTCGGCGATCTCCTGATCGGTCACGCCGAAGACCCCTGCAAGGACGCTGGCTGTATGAGCCACATAGGCAGGCTCATTGGTTTTGCCTCTGTACGGGACGGGAGCGAGATAGGGCGCGTCGGTCTCGACCAATAGCCGGTCCCGAGGAACGGCGGCTGCGATTCGGCGGATCTCCTCCGAATTCCGAAAAGTCAGGATGCCGGAGAATGAGACGTAGAGCCCTAGTTCGACGCCAACATGGGCAAGCTTTTCGCCGGACGAGAAGCAATGGAGAACCGCATCGAAGCGCCCTCGCCTCATCTCCTCGGACAGGATTCCGATCATGTCCTCGTCGGCGTTTCGGGCATGGATCACCAGCGGCAGTCCGGTCTCGCGGGCCGCCTCGATCTGGATGCGGAAGACCCGCTGCTGCACGTCGCGCGGGCTTTTGTCATAATGGTAGTCGAGGCCGGCTTCGCCGATGGCGATGCAGCGCGGATGACGCGACAGCTCGATGAGCCTGTCCGCCGGCACATCCGGCTCCACGGCCGCATTATGAGGGTGGGTGCCGACCGTGCAGAAAACGCTTTCATGCGCCTCTGCCAGAGCCAGATAGGTGTCGAAGCGCTCCACATGGGTCGAGATGGTTACCATCCGACCGACGCCGGCCACTGAAGCGGCAGCCAGAACCTCGGGGAGGCGGCTCTGAAAATCCGGAAAATCCAGGTGGCAATGGCTGTCTACCAACATCGGTGAAGGCGCCCTCCTCTGCGGCTAGCGGCAAGGCTGCATAAATCGGATCGACGCCCTCGTCTACCGATGCCCACCCTGGGCTGTCGCCACGGGTTCGTCGTCCTCCTTCGTTTCCTTGCGACGCATCTTGCGCAGCCGTTCCTGATGTCTGCGGACCTGGATCTCATCGTGTTCCTGGGGCCGGACGACGGGAACGGCGAGGCAAACGCTTTGGGCCGGGAGGACATCGCACCAAGCATGGATCAGTTGCTTGTAGCACCGCCCCACGGGGCGGATATTGCGGTCGAGATCGTAGAGGCCCACGGGTGTGACGCGGTTGTTCTCCTCCCGGAGAGCCACGTCCCAATCCACCTGGTCGGTCAGGGAGTACCAGGTGAAGCCGACAATCGGGACGCCGGTATTGCGGACGTGAAGCACGTTGGCCCATTGCTTCCAGAGCCAATCCACGGCCTCCTGGCCTGTCGGTCCCTCCATGAGGTTCGTCTCGGTGTGCATGACTGGCAGCTTGTAGCGATCGTAGTATTGCCGGGTAATCTCGTCGTAGCCGAATACGTCTCCGGCGGCCCTCGTCAGTCCGTCCGCTGCGACCCTGTGCTCATTGGTGACGTAATAGTCGTTTCCCATGATGCAGTGGTGGCGGAGCGATGAACGGCTCAGGAAGAAGTGGTACTCGTCCCGCGTCATGCCGTTATCCATCAGGAACTCGTACATCTCTGAGTCGACCCGTCGGCCGTAGTTCAGGTCGAGGGACAGGAAGCGTCTGGCGTTCATGATCTCGGCAGGCTTGATGGCAGCCGGGTTCTCGGCGTGGAAATACTCTGACGACTCGCTCTGGATGAACAGGGCATCCGGCCGGATCTTCAGGATCCTTTCCATGGCCAGTACATTGGCCTTTACCATGTGCTTGAGCGCCGTCACGAAAGCCTGGTCGCTGCGCATCTGCTCGTTCCACCAGCCATAGGCTGCCGAGAACTGGGCGCAGATGAACATCTCGTTGATCGGGGTATAGAGCTGAACCCAGGGAAAGCGGCGCGCGAAGTCCTCGGCGTAAGCTGCGAAAAGTTCTGGGAAATCCGGGTTTTGGAAATTGCCGATCCAGTCGGGCACGCCGAAATGGCACAGGTCCACGATGGGGATGAGGTTTCGGCGATGGATCTCGCCGAAGGTCATATCCGCAAACGACCAGTCGTACCGCTCAGGACCGAGAAAGCTTGTATGAAGCGGCGGCCCGTAGCGTAGGACCTGAATGTCGATCTCCTCAAGAAGATCGAAGTCCGTTCGCCAGTGCTTGTAGTGGCCGCACTTCTCCATCTGATCGATGCGGGTGCGGCCATTGTTGATCGTCGGGATGCTGTTCTCGATCCCGGTGGCGAACATGAAACTGGTGTACATCGAACGCTTCCGCTTGGGGCCCTCTCAGGCCGATCAAAGCGGAAGCGTCAGGACGCCTCCGCTTCGAGATAACGCGGGAAAATCGGGGCGGGTTGCGGGAGGGCCGTCCCGGCCGCCAGACGATGCGCCTGCCCAACTGCGGCAAGACCCCTGCCCTCCGGCGGAACAGCCAGCAGATCGAGCAGCTTGGCGGCGGCATTCGGCACGAAGGGCTGGGCCAGAATGCCGACCGCGCGCAGAACCTCGGCCGTTACATAAAGCACGGTATTCATGCGCTCAGGGTTGGTCTTGCGCAGCACCCAGGGCTCCTGAGAGGCGAAATACCGGTTGGCCTCTGCCACCACGGCCCAGATTTCGGCCAGGGTCGTATGAAGGGCAAAGTCCTTCATGGCCGCCCTTGTCTTTGCGGGCAAGGCATCGGCGAGCCAGAGCATGTCCTGGTCGGCCTGTGTGAGCTCGCCCCGCTTCGGCACCGAGGCGTCGCAGTTCTTGGCGATCATGGAGAGCGAACGCTGCGCCAGGTTGCCGAGGTCGTTTGCCAGATCCGCATTGATGCGGTTGACGATAGCCTCGTGGGAGTAGTTGCCGTCCTGCCCGAATGGGACCTCGCGCATGAAGAAGTAGCGGATTTGATCGACGCCGTAGGTGTCGGCCAGGTCGAACGGGTCGACTACGTTGCCGACGGACTTCGACATCTTCTCGCCCTTGTTGAGCAGGAAGCCGTGTCCGAAGACGCGCTTGGGCAGCGGCAGCTCCGCCGACATCAGGAAGGCCGGCCAGTAGACCGTGTGGAAGCGGACGATGTCCTTGCCGATGATGTGAACATCGGCCGGCCAGTAACGCCAGCGCGGATCGCTCTCGTTAGGGAAGCCGCAGCCGGTCACGTAGTTGTTCAGCGCGTCGATCCACACATACATGACGTGCTTCGGATCGCCGGGCACCGGCAGGCCCCAGTCGAAGGTGGTGCGGCTGATAGAGAGATCCTGAAGGCCTGACCGGACGAAGCTCACGATCTCGTTCCGGCGGGTTTCCGGGCTGATGAAGTCCGGATGGGCCTCGTAATGGGCGAGCAGGCGGTCCTGATAGGCGGAGAGGCGGAAGAAATAGCTCTCCTCCTCGATCCATTCGACAGGCGTCCCGGTGGGGGCGCGCCAGCTGCCGTCGGGCTGCTTGGTCAGCTCGGCCTCGTCGAAATAAGCCTCATCCCGCACCGAGTACCAGCCGGAATACTTGGAGAGGTAGATATCCCCCTTCTCCTGCATCCGGCGCCAGAGTTCCTGGGTCGAGGGCACGTGATCCGCATCGGTGGTGCGAATGAAGCGATCATAGGAGCAGTTCAGCCGATCGGCCATGGCCCGGAACTTGGCCGCCATGTCATCCACAAAGGCTTTCGGGGTGGTGCCGTTCTTGTCCGCGGTCTGCTGGATCTTGAGTCCATGCTCGTCCGTGCCGGTCATGAAGAAGACGTCGTAGCCGTCGATACGCTTGAAGCGCGCGATCGCATCCGAAGCGACGACCTCGTAGGCATGACCGATATGAGGGGCCCCATTCGGGTACGAGATAGCCGTGGTGATGTAGAACTTCTGCTTGTCGGCCATGTCGAATCCCCAGTCCTGAACTTCACAAACCCTTCGGCTCCTGCGGACGGCGGAGGCTTCAGGCCGCTCGCCGAACAGCGTCGGCAAGATCGTCGAACATCGTCAGGATGAAGGGCCGGCGGTCGAGGTTGAACACGTCGATCTCGCGCGCCGAACGGCCGATCTTCTCACATACCTCCACCAAAGGTGCAAGGCGGGAGGCGCCGAGCCCTGCCCGCTCGTGCAGCCGTCCGGACACCCAGCGTTGAACGGTTTCCAGAGCGAGTTCGTAGCTGTCGTCCGCATCACGCCGGGCCAGAGCCTCCGCCAGGGCGAGGACCTGCCTGGTGTCGGTTCTCGGCAGCCCGTCGAGGAGCTTCGTGACCTGATCGATGAAGGCTACCTTATCGGCATCGAGCAGTTCAAGGGTGCGGCGGACAGACCCTTCCCCATAGCGGAGGGCCTGATCGACTACGTCCCTGGGAGTGTCAGACCAAGGGGAGCCAAGAGAGGCAATCGCCTCCCTGATCTCCTGGTCCCCCAAAGGGCGCAGGAGCAGGCGCCGGCAACGGGAACGGATGGTTGGGAGAACCCTCTGCGGAGCGTGGCTCACGATGAGGAAGAGCGAGCGCGGCGGCGGCTCCTCGATCACCTTGAGCAGGGCATTGGCGCTCGAGATGGTGAGATCCTCGGCACTGTCCACGATGCAGACGCGATAGCCTCCATTGGCGGCCGTGGAGCCGAACATGTTCAGCGCACGGCGCACCGCATCCACGGGGATTGTCGTCGAAGCCGCCTTCTTGTCCGTGGGCGGAGACCGTCTTAGCACGGCCAGATTGGGATGAGAGAGCGCTGCGACCTGACGGGCCACCTGGGAGTCCTCCGGCACGCTCAGGCTGGCGAGAGACTTCTCACGACTTTTCTGAGGGTCGAGGACTGCGCGAGCGACCCGATAGGCGAGGGTCGCCTTGCCGATGCCCTGCGCCCCGCCGATCAGCCATGCATGGTGCAGGCGGCCGCTACGGATCCCTTCCAGAAAAGCGCCCTCTCCTTCCGCGTGACCGATAAAGGCAAACTGTTTCCGTGGATGCGGTGCCCCTTCAAAGCCATCGGGCTCAATCGGTTCCTGATCGTCACGCGACATCAAGTGGCCTCACTGCATCCTCGGATAGCCGGTTCCGGGTAAGTTGAGGGAGCCTGTCGCGCAATGCCGCCCAGATCGCAGCCTCGACCTCGTCGGGGTCCTGGTCCGCGTTGATCACTACGCACCTCTTCGGCTCGTTCCGCGCGATCGCCAGGAATGCCTGACGCAGCGCTTGGTGGAACGAGGCACCCTCGCCCTCGAAGCGGTCTGCACCCTGCCCCTTACCTGCCTGGCGCTCTCTGGCCCGGGCAAGCCCCACCTCAGCCGGCAGATCGAGGATCAAAGTCAGGTCGGGCTTGACCCCCTGAAGCGTCACCCGTTCGAGCTGGTCGACCACGGTCTTATCGATGTTCCCGGCGGACCCTTGATACGCTCGCGTTGAATCCGCAAAGCGGTCACAGAGGACATGGGTGCCCCGTTTGAGGGCCGGGACTATTGTCCTGTCTAGGTGGTCTATTCGGGCTGCGGCAAATAGCAGGGCCTCCGCGAAAGGCCCAAGGTGCTTGGCATGCCCCTCCAGAATGAATGCTCGGATCTCCTCCGCATGGAGTGAGCCGCCTGGCTCGCGAGTCACGAGAACAGGCTGGGCCGCTTGCCCTAGCCGCTTCCTGAGCTTTTCGATCTGGGTCGACTTGCCCGCGCCCTCCCCGCCCTCGAAGGTGATAAAACAGCCTGCCATCAAATGCTTTCGACGAGACTCGAGAAGGCGCGGCGCACCCAGCCTGTGCTGAACTCCAGCAAGCCATCGAGGGCCCGCTGGCTCAATGTTCCCTGCTGGATATCCGCATTGGCGTATAGAGGCATATCGAGCGCCTGCATGTCACCACGACTGACCTGAAGCCGGGCCACCTCTGCTCCCTTCTGGATCGGAGCCTTCAGAGGACCGGTGTAGACGATGCGTGCGGTCACCCGTTCGCCGTCGCCACGAGGCACAAGTACACGAACAGGCTTCTTCGCCACAAGGGGGAGCGACCGCATGTTCCCACCGAAAACCTGAGCTTCGCCAACGACCTGGCCTTCCGCAAAGAGCTGCTGGGATTCGAAAGCTCTGAATCCCCAGTCCAGGAGCTTCCGGGACTCGGCTGCTCGGTCTCTCGCCGTCTTGAGGCCGTTCACGACCACGATCAGGCGCTGGTCGTTCTGAACGGCGGACCCGATCAGGCCATAGCCGGATTCGTCGATGTTTCCGGTCTTCAACCCGTCCGCTCCGATGTCGGCGAACAGCAGAGGATTGCGGTTCTGCTGGCGGATTTTATTCCAGGTGAATTCACGCTCGCCGAACATCTTGTAGAGGTCCGGATAAGTTTCAATGACGTGAAGTGCGAGCTTGGCCAGATCGCGGACCGTGACCTTCTGCTCGGGATGGCCGTAGCCAGTCGCATTGCGGAAAGTGGACTTCGACAGGCCGATCTGCTTGGCCCGCTCGTTCATCATGCGGGCAAAGTTCTCCTCGTTGCCGGCAATGCCTTCCGCAAGCGCAATGGCGGCATCGTTGCCGGACTGCACGATTAGGCCGCGCAGGAGATCCTCCAATCGGATGGGGGTGTTCACCTTGGCGAACATGGATGAACCACCCGAACCGCTCCCACCCTTCCGCCAAGCGTTTTCGGAGATCATGAACTCGCTGTCGAAATTCAGGCGGCCGTTCTTGATCTCGTTGAAAACGACCTCGGCCGTCATGACCTTTGCCATGCTGGCCGGCGCCGTCGGCTCATCCGCGCTCTTCTCAAAGAGAACCGCATGGCTCGTCGCGTCCATTAGAATGGCCGTGGGAGCCGCCGTCTGGAAACCTTGGGCTCGTGCCTCCTGCGTTCCAGGAGGTGAGAGGAATAGGCTACTGTACACTAAAGCGAAGGCCGCAAGGACACGGGCGGCTTGAGGCTGACGCATATCAAGAAATCTCCAGGCTCTTCTCCCTAGGAGACCCCGAATCTGTAGCGCGTCAATAACAAATCAACATTCAGCCATGCTGGACTGTGTGCGGTGTCACGCGTTCTGGGAAAGGCGTCCTGGGCTCAGCGGAGCACGAACTTCTGCGCAGCGGGAGTGGCAGGCGAGCCACTCCTCTGGAAGCCGGACTGCGCCGTGCGGGCTGGCGTCTCATAGATGCTGGCGACCATGGGACGGGAGGCTGGGGTCAGGCGCTGATCTGTCGAACTGACCTTGGCCACAGGGCTCGCCGCCCCCGGAATTGTTCCGAGGTCGAAGGGGCGCTCGGGCGGCAGTGGCACGTTGCCGGCCAGCGCTCCGGGCATCGCTGAAGGCTGCGAAGCCTGTGCGGGGGCCTGGTAGGCTTGGCTGTCAGGCTCGTAGCTGCGAAGGGCGATGGCCTGTCGGGGGGCGTTCGGCTGCGGAGCAGCCTGGGCGATCATGGTCGGAGCCGTGTTGGTCAGGCTGGCAGGCTGACCGTCCGTCCTCAGGCTCGCCATCAGGATGCGGTCGTCGCTTCCGTTGGTGGACGCCCGGCCCACATACTCCACCCTCACCCGGGCCGTCCCTTGCCGCTTGAAACCGAGAGCCGTAGCGGCCCGCTCGGAGACATCAATGACTCGATTATCATGGAATGGCCCACGATCGTTGACGCGAACGATCATTGAGTGGCCGTTCTGGAGGTTGGTGACGCGGGCATAACTCGGCAGCGGCATCGTTGTGTGGGCGGCTGCGATCGAATCGCGGTCAAAGACCTCGCCGTTCGCAGTCATGCGCCCGTGGAAGTTCGATCCATACCAGGAGGCCAGCCCCTCTGCCGGCCGCTGGGTTGCATTCGGGACGTACGTGCGGCCGGCAACCGTATAGGGCTTGCCGACCATCTCCCGCCCGCCGCCCTTCGGAACAGGCTGGCCGTCGGCGACCACCTTCGGACTTGGGGCGACGCCATATTTGGGATCGATCCCGCCCCTGACATTCGATGAGCAATTAGCCGCCATCAGAGCGATGGCTGTTACGCCGGCAACGCGGAGCAAAGCCCGATGAGTGAAGAATGGGAGCGCTCCCCTCAGCCCGGTATTCGCTTCAGCGCGGTAACAAAGCATGTCGTCTCTCATCCTGTTGTCAGCACGGAGCATGGCCTCTCCCCGATTGCCCGGACATGAAGCCAAAGTGCTTTCGTTGCCCTTAAAGGAAGGTAAAACAGCCGTGCTTGTCAATGGCAAAGCTAGTCGCTCTAGTTTGTTATAACAATTGGTATATAAAAAGCGCAACATTTTCAATTGCATAAAGCGGCCGTTGGCTTCGCAGTGTGACCGCCCTGGGCCTTGGGAGGTCGCCATTCTTCGCTTCCGTTCTCACTCCTGCCTATAGATCCTAAGGCCAATTTTAGAGCGATTTCTTCAATAATTGCAGATGTTTACCTGAAAATCGCCTCTTGGCTACTGCTTCCCTCCAGCGCAGACATTCGGTACGTCAGGCTAGCAGTCTGCCTGTTCCTTGGCAGGGCATAGTTAATGAAGCTGCTCTGCTGTTGGCTCTTTCCCAGGCTTGGGATGATTGCAAAGGTTCTATACGAGTTGACGGACTGAGGCCGGAAGCCTTACAGAGTGGCAGGTTCCGGGCTGGCCTCGGGCTAACAGGAGGGGTGGCCGAGTGGTTTAAGGCAGCGGTCTTGAAAACCGCCGTGGGTGCAAGCCCACCGTGGGTTCGAATCCCACCCCCTCCGCCATCTTATGTCAGGTGCATTCGAAGATCCGAGCGCTGCGCTCCCTCCGAGTTCCGCCTCTTCCTCCCGACCCGACGTCCCTTTTCGAAATTCACCACGCTCCAGCCTCGCCGCAATGGTGGTGTGCCTGCGGATATGGTTTCAAGCTTCATGAGGACCTCGGTTCATCATGAACATCCCCTTTGGGAGATCCGGTCCTGCTGAACGAGGATCTGCTGAATGAGTTTGAGGCTCGTGAGTGCAGAAGCGAAAGGATGATGGTCCCGAGCAATCTGGTCCAGAGTTGAGTGGGAGCAGCTTCGGCATTCCCATCAACTTCTCCTTGCTGAGGTTTGAGCCATCTGCCTACATTGAGCAATCTTCTGATGCTGAATCAGCTCGACATC
This sequence comes from Microvirga sp. jy35, assembly GCF_056148915.1. Taxonomy (NCBI): domain Bacteria; kingdom Pseudomonadati; phylum Pseudomonadota; class Alphaproteobacteria; order Hyphomicrobiales; family Methylobacteriaceae; genus Microvirga; species Microvirga sp. jy35. The sequence continues at coordinate 279,076 of NZ_JBWBEW010000003.1, forward strand.
CTGAGTAGTTGGGAATCCCATCGGTGGAATACGATATCGTCATCAAAGGTGGGAATGTCGTAACCACTGAAAGCACTTTGCCGATCGATCTGGCGATACAGGATGGCGTGATTGCTGCCCTGGGTCTGAATCTTTCAGCGCGCCGTACTATCGATGCAGCCGGAAGGCTTGTTCTCCCTGGCGGTGTGGATGCCCACTGCCACATTCAGCAGCTCTCCGGCGGCGGACTCATGAATGCCGACACATTCGAGACCGCGACCCGGTCCGCAGCCTTCGGCGGCACGACGACCGTCATTTCCTTTGCTGCTCAGCATCGTGGCGACAGCCTGCGCCATGTCGTCGAAGACTACTCGCGGCTTGCAGCGGCCGGTGCAGTGACTGACTATGCCTTTCATCTCTGGATATCCGACCCGACGACGGAGACTCTGGAGCACGACTTGCCCGCCCTGATCGAGACCGGGCATCGTTCGATTAAGATCTTCATGACCTACGATCGTGTTCGCCTTCTCGACGAGCAGGTTCTGGACGTGATGATGGCGGCCCGCAAGCATGGTGCCCTGGTCTGCGCTCATGCGGAAAATCACGGGATGATCAAGTGGATGGCCGACAGACTCGTATCCCGAGGCTACGTCGAGCCAAAATTCCACGGCGTCAGTCATCCGCGGGTCTGCGAGATCGAAGCGTTCGAGCGCCTCATTCGCTTCTCCCAGCTTCTGGATCAGCCGATCATGCTGTTCCATGTGTCAACGGCTGAGGGTGCAGCGGCCATTCGCCGAGCGCGGGGCGAAGGCATCAAGGTCTTCGCCGAAACCTGCCCTCAATATCTGTTCCTGACAGCGCAGGATCTGGATCGGCCTGGCCTCGAGGGCGCCAAGTGGATGTGCAGCCCGCCTCCCCGCTCCGTGTCAGACCAGGAAGCATTGTGGCGTGCGCTGGAACTCGGTGACCTCCAAGTGGTGTCTTCCGATCACGCGCCCTACAGGTTTGATGAAAGCGGCAAATTGGCAGCCGGCGCGAACCCGGATTTCAAGCGGATTGCCAATGGCCTGCCAGGCCTCGAGACACGGTTGCCGCTCCTTTTCGACGCCATGGTGAGCCAAGGAAGGTCGAGCCTGGAGAAGTTCGTTGAACTGACGGCGACGGCACCCGCACGGATTTACGGACTTCATCCGCGCAAGGGCGCAATTGCGGTTGGCGCCGATGCAGATATCGCGGTCTGGGATCCCGACCGTGAAGTCACTCTTGCCGACGACGGGCTGCATGACAATGTCGGCTACAATCCCTTTGCAGGACGCAGACTGAGGGGGTGGCCGGAACTCGTGATGCGCCGGGGCGAAGTGGTCGTTGCGGAGGGCGAGATCCGGGCTCAACCCGGATCAGGCCAGTTGCAGCTGCGTGGCTGCTCCGCCTCGATGCGGCCAACCGGAAAGCTGAGTCCAGAATTCGATCCGGCTGTCAACTTCGGCGCACACTTGCTGTGAACCACCGCTTCCAAATCCCCACGGCCGAAAGGCCTCTCATCCCTCAGCCAATTTGCACCGGTTCGCCACATCATGACTGACAGAGTAACGGTTGTTCGAAAGGCTGCCTGGGTGGTTGCCTGGGATGAGGGCTCTGCTCAGCATGTCTATAGGCAGGATGCCGATGTAGCCTTCTCGGAGGCCGGTATTCTGTACATCGGTCCGTCCTATGCGGGACAGGCAGACGAGGAGATTGCCGGCGGCGGCATCATGGTGATGCCCGGCTTGGTGAACATCCACTGTCATTCGGGGGATGAGCCCATCGCCAAGGGGCTTTTCGAGGATATTGGAACTGCAGCTCTCTGGGGGAACGCTCTCTACGAGTATTCGGCTCTCATCGACGCGGACGAGGATGCGAAGGCCGCGTGCCAGACGGTGATGCTGTGCGATCTCATGCGCAGCGGCGTGACAACGCACCTCGATATCGCCTCGCCCCACTCCAAATGGCTATCCCTGGCAGCCGACAGCGGAATGCGGGCCTATCTCGCTCCCGGTTTCCGCGAAGCGCAATGGCGCATGGCCGACAGCCACCGCCTCGACTTCGAATGGAACAAGGCTCGAGGGCGGGAGCGTTACACCGAAGCTCTGGCTTTTGTAGACCAGGCCCGTGCGCATCCCAGCGGCCGCATCGATGGCGTGATCGCGCCGTCGCAGATCGAGACCTGCTCGGAAGAACTGATAATGGATGCGGTGGCAGAGGCGCGCCGCCGCGGGATGCGGATCACCATCCATGCTGCGCAAACCATGGCCGAGCACGAGGAACTTCTTCGGCGAACCGGGGAGACGGCCCCTGCCATGCTGGAGCGTCTCGGCGTCCTTGGGCCGGATCTCATCCTGGGGCATTGCATCTTTCTCGACCACCATTCCTGGACCCGGCAGCGCAGTCGTGACGATCTCGTCCGGCTCGCCCGAAGCGGCACGTCGGTGGCTCATTGTCCTGTCACTTTCGCGCGCAGCGGCATGACACTTGAAAGTCTTGGCGCCTATCGACGCGCGGGCGTCAATGTCGGCATCGGCACCGACAGCTATCCTTTCAACATGCTGGAAGAACTGCGCGAGGCTCTGATCTGTTCGCGTGTAGCCGGACGTAGCGTCTTCGACCTGGATACAGGCGGCTTGTTTTCCGCTGCGACGACAGGCGGGGCAAAAGCTCTTGGCCGCAGCGATCTCGGGCGGCTGGCTGCGGGCGCCAAAGCGGATTTGTCTCTTGTGGATCTGAACCACCCGGCCATGCAGCCGGTTCATGATCCGCTTCGCAACCTGATCCACTGCGCTGCCGAGCGCGCCATCCGCGACGTCTATGTGGACGGCCAGGCTGTGGTGAAAAATCATCGTATCGCTCACCTGGATTACGAAGGAGCGGTCCGCGAATTGCAGGATGCCCAGAGGCGGGCCTGCCGGCGAGCTGAAGAGGCAGATCCACAGGGACGCCCTCTGTCTGTCCTGGCTCCGTATTCTCTGCCGCTCTCGGCTCAAAGGTAAGACGTCCATGGGATTCTCGGTCTATGTGATCAACCCCAACTCCTCACACATTGTCACGGCTGAAATCGACAAGGCAGTCGCACCGCTGAGGGGTGCAGATGGCCCGGGCATAGTATGCTTGTCCCTGGCCGAAGGTCCGCCAGGGATCCAGTCTCAACGGGATGTGGACGGCGTCATCATGCCCATGCTGCGCAAGGCGTTCGAGTTGGAATCGAGCGCAGGCGCCTTCGTGATCGCATGCTTCTCCGACCCGGGACTTCATGCCCTGCGGGAACAGAGCCGCCGTCGCGTTTTCGGAATAGCCGAATGCGGTGTGCTGACGGCGCTTACCCTCGGGCAGCGCTTCGGCGTGATTGCCATCCTGCCGACCTCGGTACCAAGGCATCTCCGCTATTTTGGTGCGATGGGTGTCATGGAGCGCTTCGCGGCCGATCTACCGATCGGGCTCGGCGTTGCTGAGCTCTCGGACGAGGCACGAACGCTCACTCGCATGGTTGAGGTCGGCCGCACGTTGAGAGCCGTCCATGGGGCTGATGTTCTCGTCATGGGATGTGCCGGCATGGCTCGCTATCGGGCTGCCCTCGAGGAGGCAGTCGGAATTCCGGTCGTCGAGCCGACCCAGGCAGCCGTTGCCATGGCGGTCGGCCACGTTCGCCTCTCGCAAGCAACGTCCTAGCCGCAATCACGCCCCCTCGCTTAACTGAATGAACGGAGCCTGAGATGACCTCTGTTGTCGCCAAGACAACCCTTTTCCGGAACTGCGACTGGATCGTAGCCTGGGACGAGGCTGCCAAATCCCATGTCTATCTTCGCAATGCGGATTTCGTGATCCGAGGCACAGACATCGTGCATGTCGGGGACGGCTATTCCGGCGCGGTCGATGCAGAGATCGACGCCAGCCGGATGATGATCATTCCGGGCTTCGTGGACATTCACAGCCATCCCGGTCATGAGCCCGGCTGGAAAGGCATGCTGGAAGAACTGGGCAGCCCGCGCCTCGGTCAGAGCTCGCTCTACGAGTTCATGCCGGTCTTCCAGATCGGTCCGGAATACACACGTCCGGCATTGCGTGTCGCCGCGTCGGAACTTCTGAAGAGCGGCGTCACCACCATCTGCGATCTCGGCAGGCCGCGCGAGACCTGGGCCGACGAGTATGCGGAAACCGGAATCCGCGCCGTGCTCTGGGGAATGTTCCGGTCCGGTCCCTGGAAGACCACCAACGGACATTCGGTGGAGTACAACCTCGATCCGGCAACCGGTGACCGGTTGCTGCGGGAGGCGATCGAGATAGCTGATACGGCCTCGAAGCATCCGAGCGGGCGCATCACGGGGTACATCGGGCCTGCGCAGATCGATACCTGCACGGAGGGTCAGATCCGCGATGCATTGGATGCTGCCCGTGAGCGGAACCAGCCGATCCAGATCCACGCAGCCCAGAGCATCGTGGAGTTTCAGGAGATCATGCGACGCTATGGCTGCACGCCCATCGAATGGCTGGATAAGATCGGCGCCCTCGGGCCGGACACCATCATCGGCCATTGCATCTTCCTGAACGACCATCCCTGGCTGCATTGGCCTCATGCCAACGATTTCGAACGACTCCAGGATAGCGGGGCTCAGGTCGCCCACTGCCCCGTGGTGTTCGCTCGGCGCGGCATTGCCTTGAACACCCTGAGCCGTTACGTGAAGGCGGGTATCCGCTGCGGCATCGGCACGGACAGCTTCCCACACAACATGCTCGATGAACTCCGCATGGCCTGTTATGCGGGCCGCATCATCGCGGGAAGCTTCACGGCATCGACCACGAGGGATGCTTTCATGGCCGCAACGGCCGTAGGCGCCGATATGATCCGCCGCCCGGATCTAGGGCGTCTTGCTCCCGGCTGCAAAGCGGATTTCTCGGTCGTCGACATGAGCGACCCCTACATGCAGCCCGATTACGAGCCCATCCGCAGCCTCGTCTACTCGGCCAACGATAGAGCCATCAAGGATGTCTATGTCGATGGCCGCCAGGTTGTTCGCGACGGAGAGGTGCTGGACTTCGACATCAGCGAAGACATCGAGATGCTGCGCCGGGGCCAAGCCGAAGCGATTGCAGCGGCGCCCCAGCGCGACTGGGCGGGACGGACTCTCGAAGAGTTGAGCCCGCGCGTCTTTCCCATTCGCAGTTGATGGAGCAGGCCTGCCCTATCCCACTGTCGCAAGTTTAGGAAAAAGAAAAGGCCCCGAGATCTCTTGGGGCCTTTTGCATCGTCGCGGCAGTTTCTCTCGAGACAGGTCATGTCAGCGACCCGTCTCTTCATGACGGTCGAACACCACCTCGCCTCCGCGGATGGTGAGGTCGCAGCGGGTATCGTGCAGGATCTCCTCGGGTGAGGCAGTCAGAAGGTCACGGGAGAACACTGCCACATCCGCCGCGAGGCCGGGAACGAGGCGGCCCCACTCGTGCTCAGCCTTGTTCACATAAGCGCCGAACTCCGTGAAGGCAGTGATGGCCTGCTCGATGGATACCACCTCCCGCTCATCCATGACGGTGCCATGGGAGGTCTTGCGGGTAAGCATCGAGAAGAAGTTCGGGAAAGGATTGATGTCGCAGACAGGGGCGTCACTGCCGGCCGCAGGCTTGAAACCGAGATCAATCCAAGTCTTGAGCGGATAGGACGGCTTTGCCCGCTCCTCCCCCACGACGGAAACATACAGGTCCCCGAAATCATAGATGAACACGGGCTGCGGCACCGGCTGAACTCCCAGGCGCTTCATGCGGGCATTCTGGTCGGCGCGGGCATAGCCGGCGTGCTCGATCCTGTGGCGGCGGTCAGGGTCCGGCATTGCCTCGAGAGCCCGTTCGAAGGCATTCAGGGTCTGCTCGATGGCCGCATCGCCGATGGCATGAACCGCCAGCTGGTAGCCCTTGGCGTGATACTCGTGCACGAGGTCGTTCATCTCGTTGTCGTGCAGGAGCATCAGGCCGGTGGTCTTCGGTTCACCCACATAGGGCTGGGACATGGCAGCGGTCCGGCCGCCTGCGCTGCCGTCCGTGAAGATCTTAACTGGTCCAACGCGCAGCATGGAATCGCCCACACCGGTCACCACGCCATCCGCATAGGCCTGCTCCACGATGCCGCCCGGACCGCCGAGCAGGCACTGGGTCGTCCTCACGGGCAGGCGGCCGAGGCGCTGGGCCGTGCGGTAAGCTGCAACCTCGCGGTAGCCCGCTCTCATGCCGACGCCCGCATCCATCACGCTGGTGATCCCGTAGGATAAGCATGCACGGCCGGCATCGTCGATCGCCTGTACGAGCTCTTGATCCGTGGGTTCTGGAAGCACCGACTTCAGACGGTCGCGCCCAGTCTCCGCCAACAGCCCCGTCAAGCGCCCATCCTGCTGCTCGATGGCACCTCCCTGGGGAACGGGTGTCGACTCGCTGATTCCCGCCAGCTCAAGAGCCTTGGAATTGCAGATCGTCACGTGACCGCAGGCTCTCACGATTGCGACCGGATGATTGGGGGCGACAGCGTCAAGTTCCTCACGAAGGGGGTGGCGCCGGACATCAAGCTCGAACTGATCGTATCCACGTCCCTGGATCCACTGGCCCGGGGGTGTGACCGCTGCACGCTGCCGGACCCTTTCGAGCAACGCCCCGAGTGTGGGCGCGGAAGCAGGCCGCACATCCACGTGCCCCATGATCACGCCATACGGGAGAAGATGCATGTGCGAGTCGCACAGCCCTGGTGTTGCAAGTCGTCCGGCGAGATCGATGACTCGCGTCTTTGGGCCTATGAGGGATTCCATATCGGCGTCCGATCCCGCTGCCAGAACCTGCCCTGCCCAAAGAGCAATGGCCTCGGTCACCTGTTCGGAAAATCCACGAAAGATGCGGCCGTTCAGGAGGACAATGTCGGCTTTCGGGAGGATGGGCATGAAATACTCGCGCGGATATTGGAGGTCCAACAATTGGTTGGGCTCAGGACTGCCACGTTTGCATACCTTTTAGTCGGTCATCAAGTTCTCAGATGCTTTCCTTTGGGAAAATCTGCCCTTGAAACTCCAGTTGTTTCAGGTCTAGCTTTGCATGGTAGCGGCCCCATAAGGCGCACTGAAAGAGGGAATACAATGACACAATCCAGATCTTTAAACCGCTGGCTTGCGGTGGGCCTTATCGCCGGTGTCGCCGCTGTTTCGGCTGCGCCGGCCTCTGCTCAAGCGACTCTCGACACCGTTAAAAAGCGCGGCAAAATCCTCTGTGGCGTCTCGCCTGTCTCTCCCGGCTTCTCCTATGCCGATGACAAGGGTGCTCGGCGCGGCTTTGACGTCGATGTCTGCCGTGCCATGTCGGCAGCAATCTTCGCCGATCCCGACAAGGTCGATTTTATTCCGCTCAACACGAATGTCCGCTTCCAGGCCGTTCAGTCCGGCGAGGTGGACGTGCTCTCGCGGCAGAATACCTGGAGCTTCTCACGTGACGCATCTCTCGGTCTCGATTTCGGACCGGTTGTGTTCTACGACGGTCAAGGCCTCATGGTGTCGACCAAGCTCAACGTGAAGAGCGCCAGCGAACTGGCCGATGCCGCGATTTGCCTCCTGCCCGGCACGACGACGCTTCAGAACCTGGAGGATTTCTTCAGGCCCAAGAACATCAAGTACGAATCCGTGGTGTTCGAGAATTCCGATGAATGGCGCAATGCATTCTTCAACGGTCGCTGCGATGCCATCACGTCGGACCGGTCGGATCTGGCTTCCGTGCGCGCCATCGCCAATGATCCCTCGCAATACGTGGTCCTGCCGGAAACCATCTCGAAAGAGCCGCTCGCTCCCACGGTGCGCCAGAATGACCCCAATTGGCGCGATATCCTGAGCTGGACGGTCTATACTCTCGTTGCTGCTGAGGAGAAGGGTATAACCCAGGCCAACGTGGATGAGCATCTCAAAAGCCAGGATCCGGAAATCCAGCGCATGCTGGGCGTGAACGGCGATCTGGGAAAGATGCTCGGCCTTGACAACAAGTGGGGTTACAACGTCATCAAATCCCTAGGAAACTATGCGGAACTGTTCGACCGCAATCTGGGCCCTGAGACGCGCCTCGGCCTGTCACGCGGCCCGAATGAGCTCTGGAATAAGGGCGGCCTGCTCTATTCACCGCCGTTCCGGTAAGCTGAGATCAGCGGGCGGCCCTGCGGCCGCCCGTTTCTCACTCGTTAGCCTCCGGAAAAGGATCATCATGCGCGTGGATTCGATGAGCGGTACGAGGCTCCTCTACAATCTCCGCTTTCGGGCGATCCTGTATCAGGTTCTCGCCGTCGGGAGCATTGTCTTTCTAGGGCTTTATCTTTTTTCGAACGTCTCGCAGAAGCTTGCGGAGCAGAACATCGCAACGGGTTTTGGATATCTGGGCCGTGAAGCGGGTTTTGTGATAAGCCAGACGCTGATTGATTATCGGCCCACTGATACCTACGGCCGGGCCATCTTGGCCGGCATTGTCAATACAATCTGGGTTTCCGCTTGGAGTGTTGTGCTCGCGACCATCCTGGGGCTGGTCGTCGGCATAGCGCGCCTGTCGCGCAATCCCTTGCTTGCGCTTCTGGCCTTTCTCTATGTCGAAGCGTTGCGGAATGTTCCCCTTCTGCTCTACCTGTTCCTCTGGTACGCCCTGATCGTCACCAGTCTGCCGGCTGTGCGGGAGGCATGGGAGATTCTTCCGCATGTATTCCTGAGCAACAGTGGCCTGACCGTTCCATCACTGGTCTGGACCAGTGCTCACACGATCATCTTCATCGCATTGGTTCTGGGGGGAGTTGTGGCGGTTGCCCTTCGCCGCCACAGGACTGCGGAGCGCATCAGAACTGGCAAAGAGCGGACCACTTGGCCGTTGATTGCCGCTGCGCTTCTGATCCCGCCGGTACTAGCGATCCTGATCCTACAGCCTGATTTCACAGTCAGCATTCCCGAGAAGGGGCGTTTTCGCTTGACCGGCGGCTCGCAGCTCACGCCAGAGTTCACTGCTCTCCTCGTCGGTCTGGCCCTCTCCGCCTCCGCCGGCATCGCGGAGATCGTCCGAAGCGGCATCTTGTCTGTGCGCAAGGGGCAATGGGAGGCGGCGCGCGCTCTGGGCCTTAAAGACGGGCTGACGATGCGCCTCATCGTCCTTCCCCAGGCACTGCGGGTCATCATCCCTCCGCTTACAAGCAGCTATCTCAGCCTGTTCAAGAACTCGTCCCTCGCAATCGCGATCGGTTATCCGGATCTCGTGATGGTGTCGAACACGACCATGAACCAGACGGGTCAGGCAATCGAAGGAATTGCTATCTTCATGCTGGTCTACCTTGGGCTTTCGATTGCGATCTCCCTTTTCATGAACTGGTACAACAGCCGCGTTGCGCTGAAGGAGCGCTAGGCCATGACCACCGCGACCGACATTGCAGAAGCTCAACTGAAAATGCCGGTTCGGCGGGAGCCGGCCGTGGAGCGCCGGCTGTTTCATCGTACGCTCAAACCCCTCATTGGAACCCCGGTCAACGCCGTGATCACGGTGATCTGCCTGTGGATCATGTGGCTCGGAGCCAAAGGTGCCTATGGCTGGCTCGTGACACGGGCTGTCACCGAGGGAGGAGCGCAGGCCTGCAGGGTGGGGCAAGGGGCCTGCTGGCCCTACTACGAAGCCAAGCTTCGGTTCATGATCTTCGGCGTCTACCCATACGCTGAACACTGGCGAGTCCTGCTCGCGATGATTCTGTTCCTAGGGGCGATCGCCATCACGATGATCCCCCGATTCTGGAACAGGAAACTTCTTGTCCTCTGGGCTGTTACAATCGTTGCAACGGCAGTGCTGATCGGAGGCGGAGTCTTCGGCCTCACTTATGTGCCTACGACACAATGGAGCGGCCTGCCACTCTCCTTCCTGCTCACGGCCGTCGGGTTGGCGCTGGGCTTTCCCCTAGGAGTTGCGCTGGCTCTGGCCCGCTCCTCCAAGTTACCCGCCATTCGGGTGATCGCCATAGTTTTCATTGAGGTCATTCGTGGCGTCCCCCTCATCAGCATCCTGTTCATGGCCTCTGTCATGCTGCCGCTCTTCATGCCGAGCGGAATCACGGTCGACAAGCTGCTGCGAGCCCAGATCGCGATCATCATCTTCGCAGCCGCTTACATTGCAGAGGCAGTCCGCGGCGGGTTGCAGGCGATCCCGCGGGGACAGCACGAAGCCTCCAGCGCGATGGGGTTGCACTACTGGCAGGCCATGCGTCTCGTGGTCCTGCCCCAAGCACTGAAAATCTCGATTCCGCCGTTGGTGAACATCTCGATCGGCTTCTTCCAGGATACAACCCTCGTCACGATTATCGGCCTTCTGGACTTCCTCTCCACCGTTCGCACGGCGATGACGGATCCGAACTGGGTGGGTATTGCCGTGCTGGAAGGCTACGTCTTCGCGGCTGCAGTTTTCCTGGTCTTCTCATATGGAATGGGCGCCTATAGCCGGTTCTTGGAACGCCGCATGCGCCTCGGGCACGACTAGTAACCTCGGGAGCGTTGTTGCACTCACTGGAAAGGGCGCCTCTGATCGAGGCGCCCTTTCCAGTGAGTGCAGGGTGTGATTGCGGGCGAGCGGCATCATCAAGTAGCACGTGCGGCGCGATGCTCCTTGGCGAAATCCATAGCTTGATAGGTCCAGTAGGTGAGTTGTGCAGCTGCAACTCCGAAGGGACCGCCGTTCCACGTAAGTCCAAAGGGCTCGAAGAGGCGATAACGGTCACTTGCGCCCAAAATGCCTTCTGCAATGACCCTCCCCCCGATGGCCGTCGTGTTCATGCCGCGTCCACCGAATCCGAAGACGTACCAGATGCCAGGTTGAAGCTGTCCGATGAGTGGCATCAGGTGACGGGCATAAGCCATGAGCCCCGACCATGCCGTTTCCACGCGCACGCCTTCGAGTTGTGGATAGGTCGAGACCATCGTTCTCTGCATCATCTCAGCAAGGCGGCGTGGTTCCGTCGTCCGGGTCGTGATGCGTCCGCCCCAGAGCAGGCGCCTTCCTTCATCGACAAGGCGGTAATAATCTCCAGCACGGCGGTTGTCGCTGATCGCCATTGGCGTGCGCACCGCCTCGGCTATTCTCTCAGGTGCCGCTTCCGTCAACAGCACATAAGTGGAAATCGGCAGAATGCTGCGGCGAAGGCGAGGCACCAGACCGTCTGTGTACCCTCCTCCCGCGAAGATCACGTGCCCTGCTCTCACCTCACCTTGTGCTGTCCTGACGGTTTTTCCACTGCCCTCAAGATCGCATGATGTGACACGGGCCTTTTCGAAGATACGTCCGCCTTGGGTTTCGACCGCGTGCGCCAAGGATCGCGCATAGTTGAGAGGATGGAAATGAAAGCTCGCAGGATCGTAGAGAGCCTGATGGTACTTCGGAGACCTGAGAATCGCTCGTACAGCATCGGTTGGCATCACCTCAAGGCTGTAGTCGAACTCCTTCTGCATCACCTCGCGATGCCGCTCGAGCCCGTCCGGATCATGGTACCGGAGCACGCTCATCTTGCCGTAGATCCGCTTGTTGTCGCCTATGGCAAGGCTTTCGGTGTTCTCTTCAACGATCCGGGCGCCTTCAATTGAAAGGCGGTGCAGGATCTGCGCCCTCTCGGTACCTACCATGCGGGCAATACTGGCATGACTCGTCGCATATCCTGGGCCGACGAAGCCACCATTTCGACCAGACGCCCCCCAACCGACCCTCTCAGCTTCCAGAACCGCAACCGAGCGTCCTGATCGTACCAGATCGAGAGCAGCCGTAAGGCCTGCAAGTCCCCCACCTACAATGGCGACATCGGCTTCCACGGTTCCACGGAGTGATGAACGCTGCGACGCGTCCGTCAGAGTCCGAGCGTAATAGGTATCTCCATAGCCAGTCATGGATGGGCCTTTGGTCGGTGAGAAATCTCAGATCCTACTTTGATACCGATCCTGCACTATGTCACTATCATCGATCCGTCGCTCCTGAGCGCCGACGAGCCGCATCATCTTACGCAGGTCCTGTTCTCCCAGCTCCATTGCAGCGTCCAGCCAGATTTCAACGATGTCTTTCAATTCCTCGTATGTCAGTGGATTGACACGGCGCTTGGAACGATACATCGCCTTATGAGCATTATGCTTCCGCCTGTTGCGGGCAATGTAGTCAAGAACGGCGTTCTCGCCTTGGCCATCCTCCGCCAGGATATCGACGACCCCGAGTTGATAGAGTTCTTCCGCGGAATAGACCTTTCCGCTCATAATAATTCTCTCGGCTGCAGCCGTGCCTAATTTACGAGAGAGAAAACTGTAAGCCCCCATTCCTGGAAACAGATTGAACAGGACCTCTGGAAGTCCCATTTTTGCACTTTTCTCAGCAACGAGAACGTCGAACGAGAGTGCACACTCGAAGCCACCGCCAAGCGCATCGCCTTGAACCAGTGCGATCGTAATCACAGGGGTATGAAACGCCATCGCGTTTCCATAAACCACTTCTATGCATGCGTGGGCGTAACTCTGCAGCCCCGCACGATCACCGCGTCGGATGCAATCGGCAAAGTAGGCTAAGTTGCCGCCGAAATTGTAGACACCGGGTGTTTGAGACGCAGCAACGAAATACTCCAGGTGTTGATGTTGCTCACGACTTCCCTCTTCCATAATCGCGCGCACAGAATCTTGTACGCACATCATGTCCTTTAAAAGCTCCATGGTGATGATCGGATGCGGACTGGGGCGCATGGCCGCCCAGTAGATCTTCTCTTCGAAGTCCAGTTTCACATCGATGTAGGGCAGCAGAAGGCTGGTTGCGCCGCTGCCTCCTTGTTTGGGAGGCGCTTTGGGCGTTGGAGCTGTTGGAGATGATTTCCCCTGGTAGGAGTCTGCTTGCACATCAGTATAGGTTTGACCATCGGATTTGGCCAACGGGGATAGCATCATAACTCTCCGTCATAGAGAACTTGCAAGCGCAGCGAATTTCATCTCGCCTAATGCGCTTCCGTAAGGATAATGAAATATTAAGTGGGTATTGTGTAGCGAAAGATGCAGACAGTCCAATAACTTGGTTAATTAGCGCGTCTAAGGTGCGTCTCCGAGTTGTGATTCGCGGAGTGCATCTACTGCCTCAAGAGTGATTGCTGAGTGCATACTGGAGCATGTAGTTAACCAAGTTCTGTCTATCACAAATAGTAGGACATCCATCACCCAATATACTGTGTTATAAATGCAGCGGCAGTGGAAACGCTACGTTACCTACTTCACGTAAACCCAAGTTACGGGGCGTTACCGATGCTGAGCAACCAGATGGCCTCTGGGGTTCAATAACACCAACTGGCGCGAATACACACCGCATATCCGGCGGATCGAGTGCAACGGAGCAGTTCACATCCTTGAGGAGCTAATGAGGCATCCTCAGCCTCTCAAGGAAATGTGCTCAACCGATTGGCCGGGGGTGCCGGGGGGCATCAAATGGCACTGATTCTGATTGTTGACGACAGAAGCACGAACCGAAATATTTACTCTCGGCTGGCCCTGTCAATTGAACAAGGTGCGGAAGTGCATGCCTCCGCTTCGCCTGATGATGCTCTCCAATGGCTGGAATCCAATTGTCCTGATCTGATCGTCACCGACTTTCGAATGCCGAACATGGACGGCGCGGAGTTCACGAAGCATGTCAGGAATAGCGCAAATGGAGGCGACGTCCCAATCATCGTAGTCACCGCCTATGATGATCGAGCCTTCAGACTTCAGGCTTTGGAGGCCGGCGCTACGGATTTTCTGAGATCGCCCGTTGATCACTACGAGTTTACGACGCGCGCACGCAATCTTCTCAAGCTGCAGAGACAGCAACAATATATCAAAAGCCGTGCGCAGACACTTGAGCAAAAGCTCCTTATCAGCGAGCGATCCCAGGAGGAGCTGGTACGCAGCAGCCGCGAAGCTCTAGCCCAGGTGATTGACACGGTACCGGCCATGATCAGCGCGACTGACGAGGATGGGCGGATTATCTTTGTAAATGCCTACTTTGCTCAATTCATCAACTCCAATCCCGATGTGCTTATGGGAAGGAGCCTAGGCGACGTTCTTGGAAGCAGCAGGATCGAACATAGCAAGCAGGCTCATGAGCCGATTCTGAGGAGCCGGCGAGCCAATGCGGTATTTGAAGAGACCCTCACTGACGCGACGGGATCGAAGCGCACTTTCCTGACAACGAAGACTTCCATGAGGGAGCCGGCAGGAGGAGGCGAAAGCGTTCTGACCACATCGATCGACATCAGTGATCGCAAGCAGGCAGAAAGTACGCTTAGACATATCGCGCTGCATGATACGCTGACAGACCTTCCCAACCGCAGATTCTTATACGAATGGGTTCAACAGGAGCTCCTGAACAAGGAAACCCGGTTTGCGCTGCTGTTGATTGACTTGGACCGGTTCAAAGCAGTCAACGATGGACTTGGGCATGCCGGTGGCGATCGGATTCTTCAGCAAGTAGCCAGTCGCTTCATCGGTCGTATTCCCAGCGACAACTTCATCGCGAGAATGTCCGGTGATGAATTTGTGGTCGTGCAGAAAAACATCGACGATCCTGACGAAGCACGAGACCTTTCGCACCTAATCATCGACTGTTTGTCTGCGCCATTTCTTCTCGACGGGAACGAAGTAAGGCTTGGCTGCACTATAGGAGTTGCGATAGCCCCATGTGATGGTCGGGATGTTGAGAAACTCCTCAGGTGCGCGGATTTGGCAATGTACCAGGCCAAATCCGAAGGACGGAATACGGCTCGCTTTTACTCATCTGAAATGGATAACGCTTCCCGAAACAATATCGGTATGGAAGCTGACCTCCTAAGAGCCATCCAACAGGAGCAGTTCGCTCTTCATTACCAGCCTCAAATTGACTTGGAAACCGGCAAGGTTGTCGGTGCCGAGGCCTTGTTGCGTTGGATAAGGCCTGAATTCGGCCCAACCCCTCCAAATGTCTTCATTGATATCGCCGAGGAAACTGGCTTGATCAATGAGATCGGCGCGTGGGTGCTCAGGAAAGCCTGCACCCAAGCGGCGGCATGGCAGCGTCGGGGACACGATCCCCTCCGGATCTCTGTCAATCTATCGCCTGTGCAGTTTCTCCGCCAAGACATCGTCCAACTCGTTGCGGAAACTTTGCATGTGACAGGGCTCAATCCGGAGTACCTTGAACTTGAACTCACGGAAGGCAGCCTCCTCAAGGATGTCGAGAGAACAAAGTCGATCCTTCATGAACTAAAGAATTTAGGCGTACGTATCGCCATTGATGATTTCGGCGTAGGGTACTCATCTCTGAGCTACCTAAAGAATTTTCCGGTCGATACTTTGAAGATCGACAGGTCATTCGTTTCGAGTCTCTCAGCGGGGAGCCGTGATGAAGCAATCGTCAGGGCTATCGTCTCCCTCGCTCGAAGCCTTAACCTGAAGGTTGTTGCCGAAGGAGTGGAGACCAATCTCCAACTGACCTGTTTGCTGGCGTATCCTTGTGACGAAGCTCAAGGCTTTCTGTTCAGCCGGCCCGTGTCGCCTGAGGTTTTTGATGCCCTGCTCAGGGACGATCCGCAGTATCTGCTCTCCAGGCAGGGTACGTCGTCTATGAAGGCCCACGATCCGTGATTTCAAACATTCTGAAACGCTTCAAAAACAGCCCGGATCGCGAGCATGAAATGAGCTTTAACAGGCTCATCTTTCTAAGCGTGATCGTAGCCTACACCTTCTGGATCAACCCTTCAGTTCCGCGCCAAGCGTTGGTGAGTGCGGCGGTATTTGCGGTTATCTCAATTGGAATTGTCGCGCACATTCTTCTGCGGCCGCAACAATCAACTCTCAGACGCATCATAGCTATCGCCAGCGATCTTGGAACTGCGTCGTTTCAGTTACACTATGTGGGTGAAACATCATCGGTTCTTTTTCTGCTGTATCTCTGGGTGACCTTCGGAAACGGATTCCGATTTGGCGTACGGTTCCTGTACATCGCGATGGCAGTCTCCGTCGCATGTTTCATAGCAGTCATCTATTCAACACCGAGATGGCAGGAGGACATATACCTCTCTGCAAGCTTGTTGCTGAGCCTGATTGTGCTGCCACTTTACGCCAGCACCCTGATCCGCAAGCTCTCGAATGCCAAAGCGCAAGCTGAGGCTGCCAATCGGTCGAAGACCCTTTTTCTTGCCAGTGTCAGCCATGAACTCAGAACTCCTTTGAACGCGATTATCGGTCTCTCCAGTTTGATAAGGGAGACAAAGCTCGACGCAGAGCAGCGTGGAATCATCCGCACGATCAGTTCAGCTGGCGAAGCATTGCTCCGACAGATCAACAGCATCTTGAGCCTTTCCCGCATCGAAGCGGGGCAAATGCCGATACAAAACGACGATTTCGATCTTCTGGAGCTTCTATCGACAACCCGAGCTATGATTAACACTCAAGCTCAGCAGAAGGGCCTGAAGCTCACGATCCATGTAGCTCCATGGACTCCGGCAAAACTTAACGGTGCCAAGCACCAGCTTGAGGAGGTCCTGCTCAATCTCCTTGGGAACGCTGTCAAGTTCACTGACAAAGGACATGTCACACTGATAGCTCACCCGGTGATGCAGGGCGATGTCACCTTCATCCGATTTGTTGTGTCCGACACTGGGATTGGCATTGCACCTCAGTCAATTGGTCGAATTTTCGAGAGCTTCACGCAGGCGGATGAAACCATCATAAACCGCTACGGTGGAACGGGCTTAGGCCTATCGATCTGTCGGCAGCTCATTACAACCATCGGAGGAGAAATCGGCGTCGACAGCCATGAAGGCCATGGCAGCTCGTTCTGGTTCACTCTTCCAGTGACTGTGGTCGCCCAGAGCGAGTTGCCCCTAGCCTTACCCGATCTGTTTAGCCCCCTTTTGATCTGCTCGGATGCTGACGCTGCTCGTAACATCGTCTCTCGCCTCGGTGGCAGTCGCGAAACTCCTATTTTTGGCCATCTTGCAGGGGCAAGGCAGTGGATAGAGCAGAAGAACTCCATTGAGTGGCTGCCGTTCTATTATACCGATTTACCTGTGGATGTCGTTGCAGACGAGATCGTGAAGGCTGGCTTGCCTCTAAATCCAGTCTTAGTTCAACCAGAACCCACACGCATGCTCGCAACATTGAAGTTGGCTAGGTTCACGACCAGCGTTCTGCCGTTCGACTTCACCCTGAGCGAGGCCATGATCGCTTCCGTCGCGATGGCTGCTCAAACCACTCTGGCTCAGTCATTATGGAACGAGCCTAACAGAAGCCAACTTCCCGTTTCATTACGAAGCTTGTCGGTTCTTGTGGCAGACGACAATGCGACGAACCGCATGGTCATCTCAAAAATCCTCGAGCGTGGGGGACATCTCCCTCAATGCGTAACTAATGGGGAGGAGGCACTCAACGCACTTGAGCTCGGGGAGTTTGATCTTGTCATCATGGACATCAACATGCCCATCATGACTGGTATTGAGGCAACGGAGCTGTTCAGATTCACTGAGCCAAGTGGCACTCACAAACCGATTATTGCCCTGACGGCGGATGCCACACCGGAGGTTGTCGCACGGACTCTGCAGGCCGGTATGGACGCATGCCTTACCAAACCGGTCCAGCCCGCGACGCTCCTTCGGCTCATCGAGGATACGGTTAGTGCCGACATGGATGACGCGTCGGTCACCTCTGGCGCCCGCATGCCTCCCGCGGCAAATGACCGTATGCCATGCATTGATGAGTCTCTTCTCGTCGAGCTGGAACAGTTGGGTGGACGAGACTTCATCTCGGATCTTGTAGAGGAGTTCTACTCCGACGCTAATCATCTCATCCAAGAACTGCGCGATGCGGCGACTTCGGCAGATTCCCACAGGTTTCGCCTCGAGGCTCACGGACTGCAGAGCGCATCGGCTAATGTCGGTGCCAGAACTGTGCATGAGATTTGCATAGGCTGGAGAAAGATTACCAGCGCTGATCTCGCGCGAGACGGGACTGAACAGGTTGATCACTTGGCCCAGGAGTTGAGCCGAACCTACAACATGCTGAGAGACTATCTCGAGCGAGACTCCAGAAAGATTGGAACCAGTGCTCTGGTTCAGTGAGGGGTCTTCTTCTACAGGATGCGTGGTGTCGGAAGGTTCTGCCTCGTTCCTGAATGGCTCCAGCTCTATAACCCTTTGACACCACGCACCCTTCTCCTTAAACAAGGCTTATGCAGCCTTCACTCCGGTCAAGAAGGAGTTCACTTCATGTCTCAGGTCGGATGAGTGACGGGCAAGTTCCTGGGCGGAGCCAAGCACCTGAGACGCCGCTGCCCCAGTTTCGCCAGCGCCCTGCCGGACGTTTACAATATTGCCAGTGACCATTTCCGTGCCGCGTGCGGCTTCCTGAACGTTCCTCGCAATCTCCGAAGTTGCGGCCCCCTGCTCTTCCATGGATGCCGCTATGGAGACGGAAATTTGAGACATCTCGGTGATCGTCTGCGCGATGTTCTGAATCGCCGCAACAGCCTGCTGAGTGGCCTGCTGAACAGAATGAACCTGGAGAGAGATCTCCTCGGTCGCACGTGAGGTCTGGTTCGCCAGCTCTTTCACCTCAGACGCGACAACTGCGAAGCCTTTCCCCGCCTCACCGGCACGGGCGGCCTCGATCGTGGCATTAAGGGCAAGGTGGTTGGTCTGCCCGGCGATCGTGTTGATGAGAGCAACCACATTTTCGATCTTCTCTGCCGATGCAGCCAGATCCTGAACGGTGGCGTTGGTCCTCTGCGCATCGCCTACCGCGCGGTCCGCGATCTGCGACGATGCAGCAACCTGGCTTGCGATTTCGCGAATGGAGATTGAGAGTTCTTCAGTCGCAGCCGCAACGGTCTGAACATTCGCCGAAGTCTGTTCAGCCGCTGAAGCCACAGTGACGGACTGGGACTTGGTCTCATCAGCCATGGAGGACATGGACTGCGCCGTCTGTTCCATCTGCGCAGCAGCAGACGAAAGTCCCTGGGTCAGGGCTGAAACATTGCTCTCGAACTGCCTGGTAAGACGATCGAGAGCCTCAGCGCGTCTGGCTTTGGCGTTGGCTTCATGCGCAGCGGCAGCATCCGCGGCCTGCTTGGGAATCAGAGCCTCTTTGAACACCTGCACAGTCCGCGCCATGGCGCCGACCTCGTCCCGACGCGAGGTGCCATCGATATCTGTCTGCAGGTCGCCTGCCGCAAGGCTGCTCATGGCAAGCGACAGCTTCCGAACCGCGACAGACACCCCTCTGCCGAGGAAGAAGCCTACAATGGAAAGCCCGAGTGTCGCTATGGCGGCAAAGGTGAGGAACGCGTTGCGCTCTTTTGCAACAAGCGCATCAAGGTCATCAACAAAGACCCCAGTTCCGATGGCCCAGTTCCAGGCGTGGAACCCGGCAGCATAGGCAACCTTCGGATACTGCTCGGCGTCTCCCGGCTTCTTCGGCCAATCATACTCCAAGAATCCTCCACCGCTTTTGGCGACTTTCACGAGTTCGAGCACAACAGAGCGGCCGGAAACATCCTTGAGCCCGGATTGGTCCTTCCCTTGCATCGCGGGATTGATCGGATGCATCACCGTGACGGCATCATAGCCATGGATGAAGAAGTACTCTGATCCGGCATAACGAATGGCCCGGAGAGCGTCGGCCGCCCGTGCCTTCGCGTCTGACTCGCTTATCTCGCCGCGCTGCGCCCTGGCGTGAAAGTCCGCCACGATCGTGTAGGCACTTTCCGTCAGGTGCTTCAGCTCATCAAACTTGCGCTCCCGCAGCAGGTTCGAGATGGCGCTCGATCCAAATAACGCCAGACCGATCAGAGCTACGAAGGAAAGAGCGATTGCAACAAAAAACCGTCCTCCGACAGTCAAGGCAATATTCCTAGTAAACACAGCTAATGCCTCTATAATGGAGCGGAGCTTCTACATATTGACGGTTTAAGGGAGATTTAAGCACACCTTACTTTTAGTCATCGAACAATTACCTGCTCCACTCAGGCTAAAGCTTGGGAAGGGCTGTGCTGCAAATTATTATTGAAAAGTCTACTGATTCCACGCCGAAGATCTAACGAGTTCAGATTGGTAAACCCGTGTAGTTTTCGGCAAGCGAGCGCGCCGCTGTCACGGAACTTCTGAGATACTCGAACTCTGCTCTTTGAATGCGCCTGTCGAACGGGTCCGTATCCGGAAAGGTGTGGAGAGTGGACGTCATCCACCAGGAAAAACGCTCGGCCTTCCAAATCCGGGACAGCACACGGGCGGAATAGTCGTCGATGCCCGCATTGGATCGTTCGGCATAGAATTCGATCATGGCCTTCGCCAAGACAGCGACGTCGCTGGCCGCGAGGTTCAGGCCCTTGGCTCCGGTCGGCGGTACGATATGGGCCGCATCGCCTGCGAGGAAGAGGCGGCCGAAGCGAAGAGGTTCGGCCACGAAGCTTCTCAGGGGAGCAACGGATTTCTCGATTGAGGGTCCAATTATGAGATTATCGGCAGTCTGCTCATCGACGCGCCGACGAAGCTCGTCCCAAAAGCGCTGGTCAGACCACTCCTCCGCCCTGTCGCTGGACCGGACCTGAACGTAGTATCGACTGCGGGTCGGAGATCGCATGGAACAAAGGGCAAAGCCGCGCTCATTTTGGGCATAGATCAATTCGTCGGCAACAGGAGGCTTGTCGACTAGGATCCCCAGCCAACCGAAGGGATAGATCCTCTCGAAGGTTCGTATCGCATCTTGAGGGACGCTGGCGCGAGAAACTCCATGATATCCGTCACAGCCGGCAATGAAATCGCAGGCTAACTCGTGTTCGACTCCATCTTTGATATAGCGCACCTTAGGCGCGTCGCGGTCGAAGTCATGGAGGGAGACATCCTCCGCTTCATAGATGGTTGGCAAGCCCGAACGATCACGGGCCTGCATCAGGTCGCGGGTTACCTCTGTCTGTCCGTAAACCGTTACCGTGCGACCGATCAGCTCCCGAAAGTCGAAGCGGTGCCGATCACCATCGAAACAGAATTCGACGCCTTCATGGACTAGACCTTCCGTATGCAGCTTCTCGCCGACCCCTGCCCTGTCCAAGAGTTCGACCGTGCCCTGTTCCAAGACGCCAGCTCGGATGCGGCGTAAGACATACTCCTGGCTGCGGCGCTCCAGGATGACGGTTTCTATCCCGGCATTCTCTAAAAGGCGCCCCAGCAGAAGTCCGGCCGGACCAGAGCCGATGATGGCTACCTTCGTGCGCATGGCAATCTCCTCCTGACGGTCTTCCGGACATTCCCGATTTCCGCGTCAGAATGATCCTCCGCCACCAATCGGCCAATAGACAAAGCGAGCATAGCGTTGGACATTTCGAATATCCGGATGAACCTTGCGGAGCGACAGACCTTGGCCGGAAGAACAATCCCAAGCTATGCTCTCTATGGAGAAAGCGGCGGCGATCCGACCTCCGAGTGGTCCCATTGTGAGGCTATCCAGACTCGCAGCCACTTGCACAATTATAGGATTCAGCCCCATCGTCATGAACAGCTGTTCCAGATCCTTCATCTGACGGGCGGCTGGGCCGAGATCTTCGTTGACGGCGGAAGCAGCATACTGAGCGGCCCGTTTGTCATCGCTCTCCCTCCGATGGCCGTGCACGGCTACACATTCTCGCCCAATGTCAGCGGTACGGTCCTGACTCTCTTCGAAAGCCGCCTGTCGCATATTCTTGCGGCCATGGCCGGGGTTCGGGAGACATTCCGGTCCGTTCAGTTGATCGGGCTTCAGGATCAGGAGGCTCTCGGGCATAATCTGGATGCCGATGTGGATTTTCTAGCTGCAGAATTTGCAGGCCGGGCCCCGGGTCGTCTTGAGGCCATCGAGGCGCGCCTGATGCTCATCCTCATCGCTCTGCATCGGCTGCAAGGCACAAGTCAGGGAGCCATTTACGGCCCAGGCCAACGGGCGCGTGGGCATGCTGGGCGCTTCCGTGAGCTTATCGAGAAGGATTTCCGCAGCCATCAACCGGTCGAAGTCTATGCCCGCCAGCTCGGTCTGACACCGCCTCACCTCAACCGAATCTGCCGCGAGCATTTTGGGGACACGGCATTGGGAATGGTCCACCAGCGGCTCATCCTTGAAGCCAAGCGATACCTGACCTTCACAACCTTGACCGCCAAAGAGATCGCACTCGCGCTCGGCTTTGAGGACCCTGCCTACTTCACACGCTTTTTCAAACGCCAGACGGGTATCCCACCTCTGACCTACCGGGCAAATCAGCAGCACACGCCGGTCCGATGATGGGTACCGTCAGAAACCTCGGAAGCAACATGACGTTACCCTCTCGAGGAGGCGACTATGTCTGACACGGACCGAAAGAACCCTGGTGACGAGGACGCACCTGGCACGAAGCAGACCGGGGAGAATATCTGCCCGACCTGCAGCGGGTCCGGCCGTCTTGGCAAAAAGCCATGTCCGGATTGCAGCGGGTCAGGCCGGATCACGGCCATCGTCGGAGATGCATGAGGCGCGTTAGTCTCTGCCTCTGGAGGCAGAGAAGCTCATCCCGCTGATCAGGGTCTGAGCGCTTCTCAAGCTGGCAGCAGTCCCGATAGCCATTTGCGGGAGCACCATCCATTCCAGGGTCCAGGCAGCGCCTGAGCGCTCGTTCTCATGGACGAGCGCCTGATGCAGGCTCCCGAGAAGGCCCGCATTGAACCGGGCCAGTGTCACGAGCACCTCCGCCGGTACGGGATTGGACTTGTGCGGCATGGCCGAGGAACCGCCGCCAGTGGCGAGACGCACCTCGCCCACTTCGTTCTGCGCCATCAAGGCGACATCCTGACCAATCTTTCCCAAAGTCCCGGAGAGAAGCGAGAGGAAGGCGGCGAACTCGCCGATCCGATCGCGCTGGGAATGCCAGGATCGGGCCGTGCCGAGGTTGAGGATCTCGGCCATGGCATCGGCAATGGCGTCGCCGTGCCCCTTCAACTCCGCCCTGGTGCCGACAGGGCCGCCGAGTTGCACCACCAGAACTCGTGGCGCAAGCGCTTCCAGAGCCACCCTGTGGCGCTCAAGCGGCTGAAGCCAGGTATCGATCTTGTCGGCAGCCGTGAAGGGAAGAGCCTGCTGCATGCGCGTATGGGCCATCAGG
This sequence comes from Microvirga sp. jy35, assembly GCF_056148915.1. Classification (NCBI taxonomy): domain Bacteria; kingdom Pseudomonadati; phylum Pseudomonadota; class Alphaproteobacteria; order Hyphomicrobiales; family Methylobacteriaceae; genus Microvirga; species Microvirga sp. jy35. The sequence continues at coordinate 302,224 of NZ_JBWBEW010000003.1, forward strand.
CGCGTCGCACCCTCCCGATCCCTCAGGCTTCGTAGGGTTTGAGTCAGAACATCGAGCCGACGCCCGTAGATCTCGACCACGTCCTTCAGGCGAAGCATGAGAGCCGTGTCGATGATGTCCTGGCTCGTGGCACCCAAATGCACGGCCTTGGCATCAGCATCGCCGACAGCAGCCCGGAGCTGCTTGACCAAGGCTGGGACGATGACACCATCCTGCGCCAGACCTGCAGCCAGGCCCGCCAAATCAGGCTGGAAGGAGCCGCAGGCCTCCGCGATTTCCTTTGCCCCTTCGGCGCTGATCAGCCCTACCCGCGCCTCGGCCTGAGCAAGAGCGACCTCGGCACGCAGCAGCGCCGAGAGTTCGGCCTCATTGGAGAACAGCGCCCCCACCTCGTCGTCGCCGACAAGAGCCTGCAGAAAGGGATATGGGAGCGTCTGTTTGGTCATGGCCAGAATGCTTAAACAGCCTCAAGGGCAATGGAAATGCCCTGCCCGACGCCGACGCACATGGTTGCCAAGGCGCGCTTCTTGCCGCGGAGCTTCAGCTCGAGCGCAGCCGTGCCGGTGATGCGAGCGCCGGACATCCCGAGTGGATGCCCTAGAGCGATGGCACCGCCGTTCGGGTTCACTTGCTCGGCATCCTCCTGGATTCCGAGTTCGCGAAGGACGGCAATGCCCTGGCTGGCGAAAGCTTCATTCAGTTCCACGACGTCGAAGTCGGTAGGCTTCAGGCCGAGGCGGGCGCAGAGCCTTTTGGTCGCCGGCGCCGGTCCGATGCCCATGATCCGCGGCGGTACACCAGCCGTCCCTCCGCCGACAACACGAGCAATAGGCTCAAGGCCATACCTTCTAACCGCATCCTCAGAGGCGATGATCAGGGCAGCCGAGCCGTCATTCACCCCGGAGGCATTGCCTGCAGTCACCGTACCCTCCTTGCGGAAAGGCGTCGGCAGCTTCGCCAGTTGCTCCAATGTGGTGTCTCCGCGGGGATGTTCGTCCTTGTCCACGATGACGGGGTCGCCTTTCCGCTTGGGAATCGTCACCGAGACGATCTCCTGCGCCAGTCGTCCATTGGCCTGAGCGGCGGCGGCTTTCTTCTGAGAGCACAGGGCAAATGCATCCTGGTCCTCGCGGGAGATGCCAAAATCGGCCGCCACGTTCTCGCCGGTCTCCGGCATGGAATCTACGCCGTATTGCTGCTTCATCAGAGGATTGATGAAGCGCCAGCCGATGGTCGTGTCGAAGATCTCGGCATTGCGGGAAAAAGCCGTATCCGCCTTCGGCATCACGAACGGTGCTCGCGACATCGATTCCACACCGCCGGCAATCATGATTTCCGCATCGCCCGCCTTGATTGCGCGGGCCGCCGCGATGACGGCATCCATGCCCGAACCGCAAAGGCGATTCATGGTCGTTCCGCCGATGGACCCCGGAAGCCCGGACAAGAGAACCGCCATGCGGGCGACGTTGCGGTTGTCCTCGCCGGCCTGGTTGGCGCAGCCATAGATCACGTCGTCCACAGCCTCGAAGTCGAGGTTCGGATGACGTTCCAGGAGCGCCTTCAGAGGCACTGCGGCCAGATCGTCAGCGCGTACGCTCGACAAGGAGCCGCCGTAGCGGCCGATCGGTGTGCGCACATAGGCGCAGATAAAGGCTTCGCGCATCTTAAGATCCTCTCTTACCGCCATGCGCCTTATCGGTTCTGGCATGGAGCTCGCGCAGTGTGGTGAGTTCGAGTTCGGATGGCGGAGGCGTTTCCTCCAGTCGGTCGGAGAAGCGCACCTTCCAGCCGCAGGTCTCCTGAACCCTATCGCGGGTTACGCCGCGATGCATGGATACGACCGTGAATTCCTTCGTCTCAGGGTGGGGCTTCCAGATAGCGAGATCCGTGATCAGGAGCGTCGGTCCCTTGGTGGTGATCCCGAGGCGCTCCCGGTGGTTGCCACCCTCCCCGTGGCCGAAGGAGGTGTAGAAGTCGATTTTCTCCACCATCCCGCGGGTCGCCTGCTTCATGGTGATGAAGACCTCCTTGCAGGACGTCGCAATTTCAGGCGCACCGCCGCCGCCGGGCAGGCGCACCTTCGGCTTATGGTAGTCCCCTATCACAGTGGTGTTGATGTTGCCGAAGCGGTCGAGCTGAGCGGCACCCAGGAAGCCGATGGAGATGCGCCCGCCCTGGAGCCAGTACCGAAACATCTCAGGCACCGACACGGTGGTCACTGCCGTCTCGCAGAGTTCGCCGTCACCGATGGAGAGCGGCAGCACGTTCGGCGCGGTGCCGATGGTGCCGCTTTCATAGATCAGCGTGATGTCAGGCGCATGGGTGAGCCGCGCCACGTTGCAGGCGGCTGATGGAGCCCCGATGCCGACGAAGCAGACGTCCTCGTTCGAAAGGACCCGCGCCGCCGCAATCGTCATCATCTCGTTGGGAGAGAAGTCCGAGAGGTTCGCCATTCTTACAATCCCTTTACCCGGGCGGCAAAGGCCTCAGGCCCTGCCTCCAGCACGTTCTCTCTCATCCAAGCCGTGAAGAGATCACGGTCGGCGGAGATCTTGTCCCATTCGAGATAAGCTGCGTTGTCGCGATCGTAATAGCCGTGCGTGTAGGACGGATGTGCACCGCCCGGAACGTGAGCGATGGACGAGACCGTCCAATGCGGCAGCACGCAGAGGTTCGGGTGGAGGTCGTCGAAATCCTCCACGATCTCCTCGACTGTCACTACGGAACGCCGGGAGGCGAGCACGGCCTCCTTCTGCACCCCAATGATGCCCTCGACCAGCACGTCGCCGCGCCGGTTGGCCTTTTGAGCATGGATGACAGCAACATCCGGACGATGTGCGGGCACCGCTGCGAGCTGCTCACCCGTGAAGGGGCAGGTGACGCTCTTGATCGCAGGATTGACCTCCTTCAGCCCCGCTCCAAGATAGCCGCGGAAAACTGCGAAGGGCAGCCCTGCAGCACCGGCCTCATAGGCGTTGGCCATGGCCGCGTGGCTATGCTCCTCGGTCTCGATGGCGCGGGGCCAGCTGTTCTCGATCGCATCCCGCATGCGGCGCAGCAAGCCGACGCCCGGATTGCCCGCGTAGGAGAAGATCACCTTCTTCACCAGACCCATGCCGATCATCTGGTCATAGATGATGTCGGGGGTCATGCGGATGACTGTTAGCTCCTTGATCCCCTGCCGAATCACCTCATGGGCAGCGGCGTGAGGGATAAGATGGGTAAAGCCCTCGAACGCGACGGTATCGCCGTCGCACAGGTTTTCGGCAACAGCCTCCTTGAGGCTCTGAAACTTGGCCATGATGCGCTTTCGGATCGATGATCAGATGTCGAAGAACACGGTTTCCTTCTCACCCTGCAGGTGAATGTCGAAAGTGTAGGTCGGCAGCCCATTCTCTTCGCTGCGGGTGGCGATCAGCGTGTTCACCCGATGCCTGTGCTCGATGCGGGCGAGAACAGGGCACTGTGCGTTGGCCGCCTCCTCGTCACTGAAATACAAACGGGTGTGCAAGCCGATATTGATGCCGCGGGCCACGATCCAGAACGTGATGTGTGGCGCCATCGGACGTCCGTCCTTATAGGGTACGCGACCGGGCTTGATCGTCTCGAAACGGTACTCGCCCGTGACCGCGTCCGTCGGCTGGCGTCCCCATCCAATAAAACTGGGATCGGCCTTGCCGCGCTTTTCCTCCGGGCTGTTGTAGAACCCGGAGGCATCCGCCTGCCAGATCTCGATCAGGGCGTCCTTGAGAGGGGTTCCGCTGCCATCGAAGACGTGACCCTTGATGATGACCCGTTCGCCCTTCGTGTCCGGTCCGACGAGGACGAGACCGAGATCCTCTTCCCACACTCCCGTGATCTCGACCCAATTCGGGGTCGCTCCAATGTGGATGTAGGGACCGGCCGTCTGCGAGGGGGATTCCTTCATTGTCGTGAGCTTCTGAACCATCAGTTCCCCTCCATCCGGTTCTCGAACATGGTCGAGCGGCGTCCGCGCAGCACGATGTCGAACTTGTACGCGAGCGAGTCCATTGGAAGCGTGGCGTTGCGGTCGAGCGCTGCGATCAACTGCTTGATGCCTGCCTTGTCGGGAATGGTCGAAACGATCGGGCACTGCCAGATCATGGGGTCACCCTCGAAGTACATCTGGGTGATCAGGCGCTGGGCGAAGGCGTGACCGAAGATCGAGAAGTGGATATGCGCCGGGCGCCAGTCATTCACGCCGTTCGGCCAGGGATAGGCGCCTGGCTTGATGGTCCTGAACCAGTAGCGGCCCTCATCATCGGTGATGGCGCGCCCGCAGCCGCCGAAGTTCGGATCGATGGCGGCCAGATAGGTTTCCTTCTTGTGCCTGTAGCGACCGCCCGCATTCGCCTGCCAGAACTCCACCAGAGCACCTGGAACCGGGCGGGCATTCTCATCCAGCACGCGGCCGTAGACGATGATGCGCTGCCCGATGGGATCTCCCGTCTTGGCGAAGTTGCGGATCAGGTCGTTATCGAGCGGCCCGATCTTGTTGTGTCCGAAACGCGGCCCCGTCATTTCAGAAATGGTATTGTCGAGCGACAGCAGCGGATATTGCGGCGAGCGCAGCACCGAGGTCTTATACTGGGGCGTGAGCGCAGCCGGATGCCAGCTCCGATCCCGCTGATAGAATGATCCTTCATCCGACATTCCTGGCTCTCCTTGAAGCGCCCGACAACGCTCCGCGTCCAAACCCGACCTGCTACGTGCGAGGCTGGGGATCTGCTTCCATTTCCGCGTAGGTCTTCTTGACGATCTTGATGGCGTGGTTGGCTGCGGGCACGCCCGCATAGACAGCCACGTGCATCAACGCCTCCTTGATGTCTTCTTTCGTCGCGCCCGTATTGCGGGTCGCGCGAACATGCATCGCAACCTCGTCGTCCTGCCCTAGAGCGGCCAGAAGCGCTATGGTCACGATCGAGCGCTCCCGCTTGGTGAAATGCGGTCGCGACCAAACCGAACCCCATGCACCCTCGGTGATGAAGGTTTGGAAATCGCTGTCGAACTCAGTCATCTGGGCCGTCGCACGATCTACATGAGCATCGCCAAGCACCTGGCGGCGGACCGCCATGCCCGCCTTGTAGCGCTCGCTCTCGTTCTTCTCAGACAAGTCCCGCCTCCCGAAGATGCTGTTTGATGAGCCCCGACAGTTCTTCGGGCTTCTCGACACAGGGAATGTGCCCTGCCCCTTCGATGAGAGCAAACCTGGCACCTGGGATGAGATCGGCAGTTCCTTTGACGACATCTGCCGGCGTGGAGCCATCCTGATCGCCTGCCACGCAGAGGGTCGGCACGGCAATTCCGGCTGCCCCCTGCCTGAGATCCGCATCGCGGATCGCCGCACAGGTTCCTGCGTAGCCATGGGCCGGAGTACGGACCAGCATGTTACGCCATCCGGCGAGATCATCCCGTCGCGTCTCATGAAAGTGTGGGGTGAACCAGCGCTGGAGAACGTTGTCGGCGATCGATTCGATGCCGCCCCTCTTGACGGCGTCAATCCGGTCCGCCCAAAGCTCTGCCGTGCCGATCTTGGCCGCGGTACAGCAGAGGGTGATGGATTGCACGCGATCGGGAGATCGTACAGCCATGCGCTGCGCGATCATGCCCCCGACCGAAAGCCCGACGAGGGACGCCTTTTCGATGCCGAGGTGATCAAGGAGCGCGAGGAGATCGTCCGTATGATCGTCGATGCTGTAGGGCGCAGATGGCGCGTCCGAAAGTCCGTGGCCCCGCTTATCGTAGAGGATGCCTCGATACCGTTCGCAGAAGGCGGGAGCGACCTGCTGCCAGATTCGTAGATCGCTGCCGAGGGAGTTGATGAAGACAAGAGCAGGGCTCTCAGATGGTCCGAGCACCTGATGGTGGAGAACGATGCCGTTCACACGTGCAAATGCCATGTCTCACCTCAATGCAGCGAACCGACGTCAATGGCAGGCTTTTGAAGGCCATGATCAGCGCGCAGGCTCCGTGTTCCACCATAGGCTATAATCTTCTCAGGATGTCTCAACTCTGTTGAAGGTTGGGCCGTAATCCTATCGTCTACTGATATGTGCGCATAGCGAACATTGATATTCATATCGCACATGTAGTACGGTTCACCCGCAGGGTGTCAAGGCTACCAAAGTCCACCACATCCTCTTGGAGTGCAGATGGAAGGCCATTCAGTCGAGGATCCGAGCAGCGAGGCTCGCAACTTCGTTGCGAGCCTAGAGAAGGGCCTGCTGGTCATCGAAGCCTTCGATGCCAACCGGCAGAGGCTTACCCTGTCCGATGTGGCCAAGCTGACCGGAATCACCCGTGCGGCCGCGCGACGTTATCTGCTGACGCTCACGAAGCTGAACTATGCCGAGTTCGATGGGCGGTATTTCAGCTTGACGCCCAGGATCTTGCGGCTTGGCTACGCCTATCTCTCCTCGGCATCCCTGTCGGCGCAGGTGCAGCCTTTCCTGGAGCGGATCTCCGAAGAAACGGGGGAATCGAGTTCGGCTGCCATTCTTGACGGTGACGACATCGTCTACATCGCCCGCTCGGCTACCCGCAGGATCATGTCCATCGGCCTCGGCGTCGGCAGTCGCCTGCCGGCTCATTGTACTGCCCTGGGCCGTGCAATTCTGGCCCACCAGCCGAATGACGCAATCGACGCGTATGTTCAGCGTGTTCGGCTGGAGGCTCGCACGCCAAAGACGATCACGGACAAGGCGAACTTCCGCTCCGTCTTGGAAGCGGCCCGGGCCCAAGGTTATGCCCTTGTGAGTGAGGAACTCGAGTACGGGCTCCGGTCCATTGCTATTCCGGTCGTCCAGAGGAACGGCAAGGTGACCATCGCGCTGAATCTGAGTGCACAGGCTGGGCGTGTCTCCGCCGAGGACATGAAGGAGCGGTTCCTGCCCTTGCTGAGTTCTGCCAGCGAAGCCCTGCGCTTTATGCTCTAGCTGATAGCCTTTGGCTGGCAGCCGAGGAGCAGCCTTGCTTCATCAGGCGTGGCGACGCGATGCCCATGCCTTTCGATGGCAAGCACCGCATGCTCCACCAGTTCGGCATTGCTCACGGCAAGACGATCCTTGGAGATGCGGATGTTGTCCTCAAGCCCTGTGCGGACCGCATCGGCGCCTCGCGTAAGAGCCCAATCCATGACCCTGGCTTGATGCTGGCCGATTCCGGCAGCTGTCCATGTGCAGGTTGGGAATAGATGCTTGGCCTCCTTCAGAAGCACATCGAGCAGGCGCTCCTCTGCGGGCAGTGCGTTCTGCACGCCCATGACGAACTGGATGTGCGGCTGCTCGTCCATGAGCCCTTTGTCGGCCAGACGCCGCGCCCCGTGAAGATGGGACAGGTCGAAGATCTCGATTTCGGGTCGGATCCCGAACTCCTGCATCTTGCCGGCCATTTCCTCGACCAGGCTTGTGTGGTTCTCGTAAATGATCGTCGGGAAATTGACAGAACCTGTGGACAGGGAGGCCATATCCGGGCGCAGATAGAGGGCGCTGCTGCGTTGGCCCGGATCCCGCCCTCGCCCGCCGGTGGAGAACTGGATGATCATGCCGGGACACTGTTCGGCGATACCGGTCTGGACGGCAGCGAAGCGCTCCGGGTCGGATGACGGTGTCTCGTCGTCATTGCGGACATGGATATGCACGAGCGTGGCACCGACCTCATAGGCCTGCCGCGTCGACTCGATCTGCTCGAGTGGCGTGATCGGGACAGCCGGATTGTCCTTCTTGCGCGGAACCGATCCGGTGATCGCAACGGCAATGATGACAGGTTTCACGCCTGACTCCTGGTTCGAGGATCAATCTCCCGTTGGAAGACATAGAGCGGGACATCTGCAAGAGAACCAGCACGTTTCGTCAAGTCCTTCCGGGACCAGCAAGTCGGATCAGGCAGCTATTCAGCCGTGGGTGTCCCCAGAACCGCCCAATAAGCAAACAACCACCTGAAAATTCTATGCTTTCCGAATAGTGCACGTCAGCGGAAGCACCATTCTGACGAGGCTCCATCCTCTGCCGTGAGACCAGTTTGATCTGCATCAATGCCCTCGGATGCCAGGCCTTTTAGACGACTCTGCTGACGGTAAAGCTCCAGGCTTTGCCGATGATTTCAAAAGGTCGAAGCCTATGGCTCAAGCGGTAGCACCCTCAAAAGGAATGACCTTCGGCGAAGCGGGGTCGGCCCTCGCCTTCGCCGGATTGGCGCTCCTCAGCATCATCATTGCGGCGAAGGCATATACGCCTGAATACGCTTTTCATGCCTATCTTTTTGCCGCGGCCAGCGTCGCTTCCGTGTTCGCGATCCTGAATCGGTATTATGAGCGTCCCAGCCAGCTGCCGCCGCAAACGATCGGCGGCAAGCCGAACTACAACATGGGGCCGGTCAAGTTCGCGACCATTGCCTCGGTAATATGGGGTGTTGCAGGCTTCACCATCGGCCTTCTGATTGCTCTCCAACTCGCTTTCCCGACCCTAAACTTCGACACTTCCTGGCTGTCGTTCGGCCGCATGCGCCCGCTGCACACCTCGGCGGTGATCTTCGCCTTCGGCGGCAACGTGCTGATCGCGAGCTCGTTCTATGTGGTTCAGCGCACCTGCCGCGCCCGCATGGTCGGCGACATCGCTCCATGGTTCGTGGTGCTAGGCTACAACTTCTTCATCGTGATCGCCGGCACCGGCTATCTGCTCGGCATCACCCAGGGCAAGGAATACGCCGAACCCGAGTGGTACGCCGACCTGTGGCTGACCATCGTCTGGGTCGCTTATCTCCTCGTCTTCCTCGGCACGGTCATGCGACGCAAGGAGCCCCACATCTATGTGGCGAACTGGTTCTATCTCGCCTTCATCCTGACCATTGCGGTCCTGCACCTGGGCAACAACGCGACGATTCCCGTCTCGCTCTTCTCGCCCAAGAGCTACATCGTATGGTCGGGCGTGCAGGATGCCCTTGTTCAGTGGTGGTACGGCCATAACGCGGTCGGCTTCTTCCTCACCGCCGGCTTCCTTGCCATCATGTACTACTTCATCCCGAAGCGGGCGGAGCGGCCGGTCTATTCCTACCGCCTCTCCATCATCCACTTCTGGTCGCTGATCTTCATGTACATCTGGGCAGGTCCTCACCACCTGCACTACACCGCCCTGCCCGATTGGGCACAGACCTTAGGCATGGTGTTCTCGATCATGCTGTGGATGCCCTCATGGGGCGGCATGATCAACGGCCTCATGACCCTCTCGGGCGCCTGGGACAGGCTCCGCACCGACCCCGTGCTGCGTCTCATGGTCGTGTCGGTCGCCTTCTACGGCATGTCCACCTTCGAGGGACCCCTCATGTCCGTAAAGGCCGTGAACTCCCTGTCACACTACACCGATTGGACCATCGGCCATGTTCATTCAGGCGCTCTCGGCTGGGTGGCTTACGTGTCCTTCGGGTCGATCTACTGCCTCGTTCCGTGGCTGTGGAACAAGAAGGAGCTCTACTCCATGAAGGCTGTCTCCTGGCACTTCTGGATCTCGACCCTCGGCATCGTCCTGTACATCTCGTCGATGTGGGTTGCGGGCATCCTCCAGGGCCTCATGTGGCGCGCTTATACCGGCCTAGGCTTCCTTGAGTACTCGTTCATCGAGACGGTCGAGGCGATGCATCCCTTCTATGTCATCCGTGCACTCGGCGGCGTGCTCTTCGTGTCCGGCTCCCTGATCATGGCCTGGAACGTCTGGAAGACGATCTCGGCCGGCCAGGAAGCCGAGGAAGTCCTGCAAGCCACCCAGCCCGCGCTGATCGCCGCGGAGTAAAGGAAACGACCATGTCATTCTGGTCCCGTCATAAAATCTTCGAGACCAACTCGATCATCCTGGTTCTGGGCGTGCTGATCGTCATCTCGATCGGCGGCCTCGTGGAGATCGTGCCCCTCTTCTACCTGAAGAGCACCATCGAGAAGGTAGAGGGCGTCCGGCCCTACACTCCCCTCGAACTGGCCGGCCGCAACATCTATGTGCGTGAGGGCTGCTACAACTGCCACAGTCTGATGGTACGCCCTCTGCGTGACGAGGTCGAGCGCTACGGCCACTACTCCCTGGCGGCCGAGAGCATGTACGACCGGCCGTTCCAGTGGGGCTCCAAGCGCACAGGCCCGGATCTCGCCCGTCTTGGAAACAAGTATTCCGACGACTGGCACCGGGACCACCTGAAGGACCCCCGCATGGTTGTGCCGGGCTCGATCATGCCGAGCTACCCCTGGCTCGAGAAGAACGAGCTGGACGCCAAGTCCATTGCACAGGATCTGAAGGTCCAGGCGACCCTTGGCGTACCCTACTCCGAGGAGATGCTGAAGAAGGTCGAGAGTGACATCCTCACCCAGGCCAATGCGGATGATCCGAACACAGCCGATCTCGCCCAGCGCTACCCGAACGCCCAGTCGCGCAATTTCGACGGAAATCCGAAAAAGGTCACCGAAGCGGACGCCCTGATTGCCTATCTGCAGATGCTCGGCACGCAGGTGGACTTCAAGCTCTACGACAACAAGGCCAACGTGCGCTGAGGACCGACGAACATGCCAGCCGCATACAAGTTCTTTGCCGAATTCGCCCAAACCTGGGGGCTTCTGTACTTCGTCGGGGTCTTTCTGACGGTGCTGATCTATGCCCTCGCCCCTTCGCGGAAGAATCGCTTCAATGAAGCCTCCCGCATGCCCCTTCGGGAGGATTGATCCCATGGCCCATGAGTCTCACGAACAGGTCGACGCCGTTACAGGCGTCACCACGACGGGGCACACCTGGGATGACATCCAGGAGCTCAACAATCCATTGCCGCGCTGGTGGCTGTGGACCTTCTACCTGACCATCTTTTGGTCTGTGCTCTACGCCGTCGCCTACCCGGCTATCCCTCTGGTCTCCTCCTACACCAAGGGGGTGCTCGGGTGGCAGTCGAGAGAGGCAGTCGAGGTCGATCTGGCGGCCCTCAAGCAGCAGCGTTCCGGCATGACGGCGAAGCTTGCCGGCAGCTCGCTGGACGAGATCAAGCAGGATCCGGAAATGTTCGCGTTCGCCCGGGCCCAGGGCAAGGCTGCCTTCGGCGACAATTGCGCTCCCTGCCACGGGGCAGGTGGCGCGGGCGCCAAGGGCTACCCGAACCTGAACGACGACGACTGGCTCTGGGGCGGTTCGCTTGCCAAGATCGAGCACACGATCCGTCATGGGGCCCGCTCCACGAGCGACAAGGGGCATTCTGGCGCCATGCCGGCCTTCGGTCGCGACGGCATGCTCAAACGGGAGGAAATCTCTCATGTGGCGGATTACGTCTGTTCGCTATCGGGGCTGCCCACGGACAAAGGGGCCGACCTGAACGTGGGTGGCAAGGTCTATGCTGAGAACTGCGCCGCCTGTCATGGCGACAAGGGTAAGGGAATGCAGGACCTCGGCGCCCCGAATCTGTCGGATAAAATCTGGCTGTTTGGCTCGGACAAAGCCACGATCATTGAGGGTCTCCACAATGGCCGAGGCGGCGTGATGCCTACCTGGCACGGACGCCTGGATGATACGACCATCAAGGCCCTTACCCTTTATGTCCACTCTCTGGGGGGAGATCGGCGGCCCTGAGAGCATTCTAGCGCCCTGATAGGAGTGGACAGCGGCCGGAGGTTGCCCTCCGGCCGCTGCTTGATTTGGATCAAGGCGGCTCCCACGGCCTCATCGTATCGAAGCGACATCGGTTTTCTGGTGATTGCAACGGACTCGATGGCTGACGCCCCCCTTTCCCATCCTTTTGGCGCAGCCGCCTCGGACGAGGACGCGCCGCTCTATGCTCCTCGCAAGCAGATCTATCTGCAGGCGGTGAAGGGCCGTTACCGCACGATCAAGTGGGTCGTGCTCGCCATTACCCTGGGCATTTATTACTTCCTGCCCTTCATCCGCTGGGATCGCGGTCCCAACGCGCCGGACCAGGCCATTCTGGTCGACCTGGCCAACGGCCGCTTCTATTTCTTCTTCATCGAGATTTGGCCTCAGGAGGTCTATTATCTCACGGGTCTGCTGGTTCTGGCTGCACTCGTGCTCTTCCTAATGAACGCGGTCGCCGGCCGGATCTGGTGCGGGTACCTCTGCCCTCAGACCGTCTGGACCGACCTGTTCTATGCGGTGGAGCGCTGGATCGAGGGCGATCGCCGCGACCGCATGCGCAAGGACGAGCAGAAGCTCACCCCCAAGACCGTCGCCCAGAAGACCCTGAAGCATTTCATCTGGCTCATGATCGCCTGGTGGACCGGCGGCGCCTGGGTCCTCTACTTCGCCGACGCGCCGACGCTCGTCTATGAACTGGCGACGCTTCAAGCCCCGCTCCTTGCCTATACCTGGATCGGCATACTCACCTTCACGACCTACACACTCGCCGGCTTCATGCGTGAGCAGGTCTGCACCTATATGTGCCCTTGGCCCCGCATCCAGGCTGCGCTCACGGACGAATATGCCCTGAACGTCACCTACCGCTATGATCGGGGCGAACCGCACGGCTCAATGAAGAAGAACGAGGTCCTGAAGCTTCAAGGCCTGCCGGCCGGTGACTGCATCGACTGCAACCAATGCGTCAACGTCTGCCCGACCGGCGTCGACATCCGCGAAGGGCTTCAGCTCGACTGCATCCAGTGCGGCCTGTGCATGGACGCCTGCGACAACGTTATGGACAAGATCGGCCGCCCGCAGGGTCTGATTGCTTACGACACGGACATGAACGTCAAGGCCCGCATGGAGGGGCGGCCGGAGGTGCGCCGCATCGTGCGTCCCCGCACCCTCTTCTATGCCGGCATCATCGCTCTGGTCGGCTCCATCATGATCGCGTCTCTTGCCATGCGCCAGAACATCTATCTGACTGTCATGCACGACCGGAACCCGCTTTTCGTGCGCCTTTCGGACGGCTCGATCCGCAACGGCTTCACCATCCGGGTCGCCAATAAGCATCTCGACGAGCGCCGCTATGCGCTCACCATCGAGGGCCTTCCGGAGGCAGAGGTCGACATTGTCGGCGGCGAGGTTGACCTGCAGGGGCGCGGCATTCTCACTGTCGGTCCGGATCAGACCTTGGAAGCCCGGGTGCTCGTCACGGATAAGTCGCCGTCGGCATCATCCTCCACGGATCTCCAGTTCACCGTGACCGATCTCTCCAACGGCGACAAAGCCGCTACGAGCGATCACTTCAAGGCCCCTTAAGGATTGATGCCATGTCATCCACTGTCACCACAGCCCGCACTCCCAGGCCCATCACAGGACGCACAGTGCTGATCTACTTTCTAGGCTTCTTCGGCATCGTCTTCGCTATGAATTTCTACATGGTGCGGGTTGCTCTCTCGAGCTTCAGCGGCGTCGAGACGGAAAGCTCCTACAAGGCAGGGCTGTCGTTCAAGAACGACATCGCAGCCGCTCACGCTCAGGATGCGCGGCACTGGTCCGTCGTAGCCACTCTCAAGCGCGGCGACAATCCTGGCATGGTCATCACCGCACGCGACGCTCAGGGACAGACGCTCTCGGGCTTGACCGCCGAGGTGCGCCTTGCCCACCCCACGGACAAGCGCCGGGATGTGGTGCTGGACTTTGTCGAGCTGACACCAGGCCAGTTCAAGAATCTCACCGCAATGCCCGAAGGCCGGTGGGACTTGGTCATCGGCCTGAAGCGCGAGATGGAAACCGTCTTCCGCTCCAAGAGCCGCGTCTCGCTCTAAGGATCGTTTCACAATGGCCGAAGCCCTCGATCTTTCCGTTTACGTCAAGCGCCAGGATGACGGCACGGCCCATCTCGACCTAGCCGTCGAGGGGATCGATTGCGCCGCCTGCATCGACGAGATCGAGGGCGGGCTGTGTCAGCTGCCGGGCGTGGTCGACGCGCGGCTGAACTATACCAATCACCGTCTTGCGGTCGAATGGCGGGACGGGGAGCTGTCGCCGGCTGCCGTCGTCGTAGAACTGCAGCGGCTCGGCTACCGGGCTCACCCTTTCCAGTCCCGCCTCGTGGAGGAAGAAGAGACGCGCCGCGCAAAGTGGCTGCTGAAGTGCCTGGCAGTGGCGGGCTTTGCCTCCATGAACATCATGCTGCTGGCCGTCTCCGTCTGGTCCGGAAATGTCACCGACATTACGCCCGAGATCAGGGACTTCTTCCATTGGCTCGCGGCTCTCATCGCCCTGCCGGCAGTGGCCTATGCCGGCCAGCCGTTCTTTCAGAGCGCGATGGGCGCCCTGCGCAACGGGCGCACCAACATGGACGTGCCGATCGTCATAGGCATCCTGCTGGCGCTCGGCATGTCCGTGGTCGAGACCATCAACTCCGCCGAGCACACCTATTTCGACTCGGTGGTCATGCTGCTGTTCTTCCTTCTCTGCGGACGCTATCTCGATCAGGCCATGCGTCGTAAAACCCGTGCGGTGGCCAGCAATCTTGCCTCCTACCGGGCCGAGGTCGCGTACAGGATCGAAGAGAACGGCGAGATCGTCTTGGTTCCCACCGCCGCCCTTCAGGCAGACGACCGGGTTCTCGTTCGCCCAGGTGAGCGCGTCGCGGTCGACGGCATCGTGATCTCCGGCTCCTCGGAGATCGACGAGAGCTTGGTCACGGGCGAAACGGCCCATCGCGCCGTCAAGACCGAGAGCCAAGTCTATGCCGGGAGCATGAACTACAACGGCACCTTGACCCTGCGCGTGACGGCTTCGGGCAAGGGCACCCTCCTCGACGAGGTCGAGCGCTTGCTCGATAACGCCGCTGCCGCGAAGTCGCGCTATGTGCAGCTCGCAGACCGTGTGGCGAGGGTCTATGCGCCTGTCGTGCATACGGCGGCGGTCCTCACGGCTTTATCCTGGATTGCAAGCGGCGCTTCGGTTCACGATGCGCTGATCACTGCCATCTCCGTTCTCATCATCACCTGCCCCTGCGCTCTGGCTCTTGCCGTCCCGGTGGTCCAGGTGGTCGCCTCCGGAGTCCTCTTCCGCACCGGCGTATTCCTCAACGCGGGCGATGCCTTCGAGCGCGTGGCGAAGGTCGATACCATCGTGTTCGACAAGACCGGCACCCTGACCCTGCCCACCATGAGTGTGGTCAATGCAGGAGACCTGGAGCCCGCTCTCCTGCAGGCGGCTAGACGCCTCGCCCTATCGAGCCACCATCCGCTTGCCGCTGCCGTAGCTCAGGCAGCCGTCGACCGGCGTCCCTACGACGACGTCTTCGAGCAGTCTGGCCAGGGTGTCAGGACCGTCATCGACGGAATCGAGATGCGGCTCGGCAGCTCTGTCTTCTGCAACGCTGAAGCTATTGCGAGGAACGCTGCTTCTTCCGATCCTACAGCATCCGTGATCGCCTTTTCCTGGGGCGAGAAGCGTGCCGTCCTCCTGGTGCGTCAGGCGCTGAGGCCCGATGCCATTGCCGTCGTGGCGGAGCTGCGCCGGCATGGCTTCGACTGCCGCATTCTCTCGGGCGACCGGCCCGAGGCCGTAGCTCCTATCGCTTCTGCCCTTGGCATCACGATGTGGCGCGGCGGCTGCAAGCCCGCCGAAAAGATCGAGGCGCTCGACGCCCTCAAAGTCGAAGGTCGCAAGGTGCTGATGGTTGGCGACGGACTCAACGACGCCCCGGCTCTTGCGGCCGCCCATGTGTCGCTGTCTCCAATTAGCGCCGCCGATCTGACCCAGGCGCAGGCCGATGCGGTTTTCATCGGCGACAGGCTCAAGCCTGTGCGGGAGACGATTCAAATCTCCCGCCGTGCTCATAGCCTGATGCGCCAGAACCTAGGCGTAGCCCTCGTCTACAACCTGATCGCGGTGCCCCTCGCCTTCTTCGGCTACGTCACTCCCCTTTTCGCGGCGCTCGCCATGTCCGGGTCCTCGACCATCGTGACCCTCAACGCGCTCCGGGCGCGGGGCCGCGCGCCTCTCGTCCCGGCTGAGCAAGCCAACCCTGCCGATGCCGTTCCGGTGCCCCAAGGAGCCTGATCTCATGGAAGTTCTGATCTATCTCGTTCCTATGGCCCTTCTGCTCGGATTGACTGGGCTTGCGGCCTTCATGTGGTCGCTCAGGAACGGCCAGTACGACGATGTGCAGGGCGCGGCGGTGCGCGTCCTGTCCGATGAGGACGTCCGGAAATGACCTCCCTGGTGACCATGCCTCGGGCGGGGCAGCTCGAATGCATCTGCGAACCCGGAGCCTTGAGCGATAGGGCGGTTAATCGCCGTGGCACGGCGCTTCTCGCTACCGGCTTCGCCTTCTCCGTGCTCGCCCAGGTTCTGACTCTCAGCATTCTGCCCCTGGCGGGTCTGTCGCTTGCCCCCAGCCAGGGCTGGGCGAGCTTGCCCTATGCTGCCTTCTATATCGGCGCCGCCTTGGCCAGCCTCCCAGCTTCACTCCTGATGGACTCCTTTGGCCGCCGCGCCGCCTTCTCGCTGGGCGCGAGCCTCGGCGTTGCCGGTGGTCTGGTGCTCGTCTGGGCTCTCGTCTCCATGCATTTCGGCGCAATGGTGCTCGGTGCATTCTGGCTCGGGATAGCAGGCGGCTTCAGCCTTTTCTACCGCCATGCGGCATTACCTGTCGGCGGCAAGCGAGCCACGGCACTCCTCATCGTCTTTGGAGCAGCAACCCTGGCCGGACTGGCGGCTCCAACCATCGCCGGCCTGGCGGAGGCCGCGGCTGTTCCCCGTGCTTTCGCAGGCACTGCGGCAGCAGCCGCGCTGGCCCATGTGGTGTCACTTGCAGCAACCGCGGCCCTGCCGTTTCAGAATCGCCGTGAGCAGAAAACCAAGTCCGCTGCGTTGCAGGGATGGCGATCACTCCTTCTTCCCACGGTAATCGGCACTCTCGGATGGTTTGCCATGACGGCCTTGATGGGCGCGACCCCGTTTGCCGTCATCGGATGTGCCCCATCGGAGGCCGCCGTCGGAGCCGTAGCCTGGCACGTCATGGCCATGTACGCCCCGTCGCTGGCTTTGGCTGTTCTGCCACAGGCTGCCCGTGCCGTTCCCTTGTCTGCCGGTGGCAGCGTTCTCCTCGCAATCGGCGCCATCGCCTTCGCGCTTTCGAGTTCTGCCGGCGGCTTCACCGTCTCTGCGGCTCTGGTTGGTTCGGGGTGGTCGCTGATCATGCTCGGAACCACGTTCTGGGTGAACGATCGAGGTCCGGTCTCGCGTTGGCTCCTCGGCCTCCACGATGGTGCTCTTCTGACCGGAGCAGTGCTGGGTGCCCTCTCGGCGATCGCTCTCGTTTGATCCTTCAGGCTGGTGGTACTCCAACGCGTCTATCCAACCTCCGGAAAACCCCTTAGGTATCAGACCTGAATTTCAGCTAAGCCTGTTCAGCAGTACCCATGATCCAACGTCACTTTACGGGATCACGAGGGTTCGATGCAGACTGCGCTCCTCACCAAGGCTTCCTCATCAGCCCTTCCTCTCTTCACCCTGGAAGCCCCGCAGTTCCGCAAGCCGGGCGATAGCTCTGCTCCGGCCGTTGGTTCGGTTCACTCCTATGGCAAGGATGAGGAAATCTTCGCCGAAGGCGAACGTGCAGCCTATGTCTACAAAGTGCTCTCTGGCGTGGTTCGCACCTCCAAGCTCCTGAGCGATGGCCGCCGCCAGATCGATGCCTTCCACCTGGCGTGCGATATCTTCGGCATCGAGGCCGGTGAGGAATACCGCTTCTGTGCCGAGTCGGTCGGTGACTGCGTCGTCATCGCCTACCGGCGCGGCAATCTTGGCGCTCTCATGGGCAGCGACACACAGCTGGCCCAGGAAATGACGATGGGCATGATGCGATCCCTCGTCAGAGCCCAGAATCACATGCTGCTGCTGGGCCGCAAGTCGGCTCTCGAAAAAATCGCTACCTTCCTCCTGGATATGGCCGATCGTACGGCTGACAAAGACGCTCTCGATCTGCCCATGTCCCGCACCGACATCGCCGACCACCTAGGGCTGACGATCGAGACGGTCTCTCGCTCGTTCACGCAACTCGAGCGCCAAGGCGTCATTCAGCTTCCCTCCGCACGTCACGTGGTGCTGAGCAACAAGGCGGCTCTGGAGCGTCTCAACACGTAACCGTGGAGGCGTTGTTCTCTTCCACAGAGCCTTATAGGTCGAACGAGCACGGCTCCCTGCAGGATTGACCAGCTGCCGGGAGCCGGCTGTCGTCCTGCTGAGGCTATCGCGAAAATCGCAACCTACCCCTGCGACTGAGGCGGAAACCGACAGGCGTGCTTATGGAGATTATGCGAGAGCCGCATGAATGCTGTCGAGCAGATCGCTGTCGTGGAGAGGCTTCTCGAGAACACTACGGAAGCCGGACTCAGACGCGCGGCCATGGAGGTCATCGCTGACTTGGGACGCGATGAGGATCGCAGGGCTGTCAATGTGCCGCTGCCGAAGTTTGCCTACGAGCTCGATACCGGTCATTCCCGGCATGTTGTAGTCGATCACGAAGCATCCGTTCAGAGGCAGATCGGTCGCGGCCAGGAGCTCGGCGCCGCCCTTGAACAGACGCACTGACAGGCCCTCAAGCTCCAGGGCGAACTTCAATGAGTTGCGGACCGCCGCATCGTCGTCAACGACGATGACCGGTCCCGTGAGCTGAGACATCGTTAAACCTGGTTAATCCTCAAGCGTGGTTAGAGCTGATCGCAACCTGCCAGCAGGCGGATTATGCACAAAGCGGGTTTGATCCCTATTCAGGAATATCCCTTAAGGAATTAGCTCGCATCTATGAGCAGGGCCAGACGAACGAGTTCCGACAGGCTTCTAGCCTGCATCTTCGCCATAACATTCGCCCGGTAGATCTCTACCGTGCGAGGGCTAATGCCAAGATCGTAGGCAATAACTTTATTGGCCTTTCCCGCCACGAGACCCTCGAGAACCTGCCGCTCCCGCTCCGACAGACCCTCGAAACGGGCCTGGATCTGAGCCACTTGAGCGTCTTGGTGACTGCTCTTCTCGTGCCGCGAGAGAGCCTCGCGCACGGTTGCCAGGAAAACCTCGTCTCCAAATGGCTTTTCGAGAAAGTCGATGGCGCCTTCCTTCATGGCCTCGACCGCCATTGGAACATCAGCATGGCCGGTGATCACAATGACCGGAAGCGAGATGCCTCGCGCCTTGAGGCGCCGGATCAACTCGATGCCGTCAATGCCGGGCATGCGCACATCCGTGACGATGCAGCCTGCTTCTGCGCTCACGATCTCGTCGAGGAAGGCTGAGGCCGACTCATGCAGGCGCACAGGCAGGCCCTCCGATGCCAGGAGGAAGGCCAGTGACTTGCGTACCGCAACGTCATCGTCAACCACGTGCACGGCCACATCACTCGGCATGCGCCAACTCCTCTCGTTTGATCGTTCTGAGGGTGAAATGGAACGTCGTTCCCTCATCCTGCTTCGAATCCGCCCAGATCTTCCCACCATGCGACTCCACGATGGTCCGGCAGATCGACAAACCAACGCCCATTCCGTGCTTCTTGGTTGTCACGAAGGGCTGGAACAGCTGCGCGGCAACCTCAGGGGCAAGCCCTGGGCCCGTATCCGCCACGATCAGCTCGACGTGGTTTTCATCGACCACAGCGGTTGCGATCTTCAGCTCCCGACGCGCGCTCTCCTGCATAGCCTCTATGGCGTTTCGGATCAGGTTGAGCAGAACCTGCTGAATTTGGATCCGGTCGGCCAGCACGTAGGGAGCATCCGGGTCGAACTGGAAGATGACCCTTACGCCCTGCTCCTTCGCGCCGACGAGGGACAAAGCACTTGCCTCCTCGATGAGCTTGGGCAGGTTCTCGATGTGGCGCTCGCTCTCGCCTCGGGCGACGAACTCGCGCAGATGCCTGATCACCTGCCCTGCTCTCAAGGCCTGCTCTCCGGCTTCGTTGACCGCGTCACGGAGCATGGGGACCGTATCGCCCTCCATGCGCTCCAGAATCCGGCGGCAGCCTTTGAGATAATTGGTGATCGCGGTCAGCGGCTGATTGATCTCGTGTGCCAGCGTAGACGCCATCTCGCCCAATGCTGTGAAACGCGACATGTGGACGAGTTCAGCCTGCAGTTCCTGAAGACGGGTCTCCGTCTGCTGCCGCTCAGTGAGGTCTCGAATGAAGCCCGTGAAGTATCGAATGCCCCCGGAGCGCATCTCGCCTACGGCCAGTTCCATGGGGAAGGTAGAGCCATCCTTACGTTGCCCGACAACCACACGTCCGATCCCGATGATCCGCCTCTCCCCCGTCCTGAGATACCGATGCATGTAGCTGTCGTGCTGTTCCCGATAAGGGTTGGGCATGAGAATCTTGATGTTGTCACCAATCACCTCGTCCGGCTCATAGCCGAAGAGACGAACTGCCGTTGCGCTGAACGACTGGATGCGGGCCTGCTCGTCAATCACCACCATAGCATCCGGAACCGTCTCGAGAATGGATCGCAGATGCGCCTCCCGGGTCCTGAGGGCCTCCTCGGCCGTGATCCACTCCGTAATGTCGCGAGTGACCATGGCAAAGCCGCCACTTGCGGCATTCGGCCGTGTTACGGGAGTGACCGTGACCCTGGCCATGAAGGTGGAGCCATCCTTGCGTGATCTCATGCCCTGAGCTTCGTAGCGCCCTTTTTCTCGCACCAGTTGAAGCTCCAGGTGCAGTCGCTCGCGAGATGGAGCTTCAGGTCCATAGAGAAGGGAGACGGATTGACCGACAACCTCGTCCTTGGTCCAGCCGTAGATGAGTTCAGCCCCCGTGTTCCAGCTGACGATGACTCCATCAGCATCAATGACGGCAAGGGCGATATCTGTGACTGCATCGACGAGAAGCTCAGCAATTGAGCTGCTCAGTGCAGGCAGATCAGTCGGTAGAATGCTGTGTGTCAAGGAACCTCATCTCCCGGGGTGCCCAGTGCAACTCTTCAGATGGGCCCAAGCAGTCGCTACTGCCTCGCCCATATAACACATCTGCCACCATGCAACTGCCGCGCGACCAGCCGCTGGCATGCTTTTCTGAAGCTCGAAACGGCGTCAACCATGGCAATCCATCTTGCAACCATGGAAAGAAACACAATATTCTACTAAGACGTTTCGCGCTGAGCATCTCCGGCCCAACCTGCAAGGTCCTTAGAAAATCTCTTGCAAAGTTGTGTTGGGTGTTTATATGGGCGCTTCCCTTGGGCCTGTTTGGGTCTGGGGGGTTTTTTCCGACAGGGCGGGTTTGGTGGCCTGGGGCGCTGGCGCTTCGGGTTTTGGCTGTTCTGTTGGCGTCTGGCCTGGAGGGTTTCTCCGGCCTGGCCAAGAGCTTTGGCGGTTCGATCGGGATCGGGCCTGCCTGTTCGGCTCCTCTGGCGGTTCTTGTCCGGTATGGGCTGCGGGTTTTGGGCCTGGCAGCAAGGTCAGCGCGGAAATGATCTCATTTCCGTGAACGGCATGACTGTGCCTGTACTTTCGCAATAGCAGCCTTGTCTCGAAAAGAACTTGCGAATTCTTTTCTTTTGCTGTTGACGTCGGCCGGGACTTGGACTACATAGGGTTCATCGACGGCGGCCACTGCGGTGTCTGCCTGACGGGGGCCTCCTGATCCTGCTGCTTGACGCGGCGGGGTTGCGCGAGGTTCTCTTCTTCGTCCGTGCGGCGGGGAATTTTGCTCTTTGACATTGTTGAGAGGGGAAGAGAAGCGTAGGCGGCGGTGTCCTTGCGCCGATCCGCAAGGATCGGATGA